>JABJMO010000065.1 GCA_018659375.1 Methanobacteriota archaeon
CAGTATCTTGTTGAAGTTTTTCCACCAGTGAATTAGACCATTTAGTGATGTCATTTTGCGTGGAATCAAAATCTGTAGCTGCTTTTCCGTGAACCACTGGGTCGTTGCTTATCACCAAGGTAGTGATAACTGGGCCAGACATATTCCACGGGTCGTTTCGCTCATCAACCGGAATATTGGATAGTATCGCTTCTCTAAAGTCGATATCCTGCAAACCTTTCATCATATTCAATTGACCGAAAATGGGTCCTGAATTGGCCGCAATTAATCCAAGTTCTTGTTGAGATTTATTCTCCTGCATCAACGATGACAGATTACCAATCAGTTGGTCTAGTTTATTTGATAAGTTGTCGCTAGAATCAATTCTCGCCAACCAAGATTCCGGACTAGAAAAGTCCCATTCAGTTAGACGTTCGGCGGTAACTGGCTGAAATTCGGGTATTGCTGAAGATGCGGTATTTAGTGAATCTAGTGAGGCTGTTAAAGTAGAGGAATTTGACTGCCTGATTTGCTCGATAGAATTAGACAGTCCACTAAGCCAATTTGCTGATTGCAATGAATCTTGTAGTGTATGCCATTGGATTACCGAACTAGCCATTCCAGCATTTGGTTGAGTGCCAAATAGCGGATATTGGTATGGTTGAAAGTTTTCATCCAGCAATAATTGTGCTTCAATATATGCCAGTTTAGTCCACGTATCATGAACTCGTAAATCTCCTTGCTCTACTTCATCAATAATTCGAACAAAATCAACAGAGGCTTGATATTCATCTTCAATATCATTTAGCAATGATACCGTTTCATTATCAGGGAAAAACCCATCCTCGCTATTATCGAACTTAAGATGCATTGCCCCAGAAGATAATAAAATAACTACTGCAAATAGACAAGCCAAAACAGTGCGTGGTTTGTCAACACTTTTTTCCGTCAGAGCAAAGAAAGGATTTCGCATATTCTAGGTTTCGAAGTTTTGTTTATAGTGATGTGGTATTATCCGTGGGTGATTATAATCAATTCAAGACAATTACATTACCGACGAGAAATCATTCTTCGTATGGTTGCCAATCTTCATCGCCTTCCATCCTATACCACCAGTAACCATCTTCATCTTCAAACCATTCAGTGCCATCTTCATCAACAGAATAACCATCCGGATAATCACTTTCTTCCTCAGTACTTGGATCTACCATGCCAGTTTCTTCAGTGATTTCTTGTTTAACTCGATAGACTTCTTCATCTGCATCGGCAAATACTCTGTTAACTACGCCAATATTGGCGACGTGATCGCCTTTCTTGATCGCATCGTCTGATTCTTTCAAGAACTCTTGAGCCATTTTACTTTTGTAATCCTCAAACTCATCTCGGCCAAATCTGCCGGTAAATTCATTCCCTTTGGCTTTCATTAAATCATCCAAAGTTTGGCGTTTTTGCCCTTTGAGTACCGGAGCATCAGGGGCATCTCCCATGTAAAAAGGGTCATCAGCCTCATCCATTTTAGGGAATGTTCTGCCTTCAGGGTCTGCTTCCTCAATCGATTCAATGATTAAGTCATGCTCTTCTTCATCGATTTTTTCTTCGTCATAGTTCTCCGCAGTAATGCTGACTAACTTTTCCAGATTTTTGGCTAGCATTCGGTCATTAACGCTGGCTTCAACCAATTTATCGACTTGCTTTAGAAGGCGTTCGTAAGGACTCCCAGCAAGGGCACCGAAAATCTTCCCCATACGACCCTTCTTCTTCGCCATGACCGGTTGTTAAACCCATGCATTATGAATTTAATCGTCACAAATAAACATACTTTTCATCAATAAAACCATTCTAGCCCTACACGATAGCATGGTTGAAGCGTGGCTAGAAGAAATCATGACCTCATATAATCATGATTCATTTGAGGCGAGAGACTCTTATGCTGCTCAGGTATACATGCCTGGAAAACTATTCCAAGATTTAGTTTGGTGGGCATTACAAGCCCTACCCGATGAAATCTTAGTGGGGCTTGATATTGATGCTAATCGAAACCCGAGCAAGGATATTGAAAATTTATTTCTTAGTGAGCAGCAAGTTGAAGGGTTGTTTCAAGGCCAGGGTTTTGTGATAAGTGAAGCACATATTGTTAATCGTGGAGATTCATACTCAGTACATCATTTGCCTGAGGATTGGACCGATGAAATTTTTGCCCCATCTAGAGGTGCAAGAGCTGGGCGATTTACCCATTGGCTGCACACTCATCCAAATGCTCCAGCGATACCAAGCGGTGCTGATGCTGATGCATCGCAAGAAACCTCGGGTATCGACTTAATCTTGGGCTTAAGATTCTCGCCGTCCGGACCACTACCTTGGTTTGATGATGTTGAAGGCAAAAGACGCATTCTTGGTAAAGAGGCAGCATTAGACAATAAACAGCAAGCTAAGCGTCGATTATTTGGTGGAACTCAACTGCCGGTAATTGGCATGGCCCCTAGTGGACATATGATCCATGAGGTTCAATTAATCGCATTTCACAAAACTGGTTTGGGAGTTAATGTGATTTTCATCGACGACCAGGACTCGCCGTATGGCTGGGAATCACTCATTACTCAATAACGCCGAATAGATATCGTCTATTCTCGCTGGATTAACACCAATATCGCCTGAGCCTAGTCTAGACTCAGAATGTATTTCGATGATACAACTATCTCCACTGTCTTGAATCGACACAACCACGTCATCTGGGAACAGCCAGAATGGCGTTACTTCAACAAAATGCACATAGTGAGTACCATCAGTTGACTCATCGATTAAAATATCCCACCCATTGTCATCAAGGTATTGGTTTAAGTTGTCATAAACCACATCTGCTGTCAAATTAATTATTGATGAATATGGTTCATTCAAGCGGTAATCATCACCACCCCCAAGATGTGCACAATTACCACTATCATCAGCGCAAATTGGCATTGTATCAAATTCTTTGTCCGGGGCCAAAACAAAGATTCCAACTTGAACAATTAGCCAAGGAGAAGCAATTAAGAAAATCAAAACTACGACTTTGGTCGCCCTAGGGAAACTACCAATCAAGTTCTTCACATGCCCGATTCTAAGTCATAGTTAAAAAAAGGGCGTATCAGTCCAACTTGGACCATTTGCCTGCTTCATAGCGATAGATAATTGGCACTCCATTTGGTACTTCAAGTAACAATACCTCTTCTGTAGATAGTGATTCAATACTCATGATGATACTTCTAAGCGAGTTTCCATGGGCTGCGATGAATAAATTATTACCGTTTGATAATTGAGGGATTATATTTTCTTCAAGATATGGAAGAGTGCGCTTTGCGGTCAATTCCAATGATTCACCATTGGGTGGTGGAACGTCAAAAGACCGGCGCCAAATATGGACTTGCTCTGCACCATATTGCTCTCTTGTAGCGTCTTTGTTAAGACCCTGAAGGTCACCGTACATTCGTTCATTTAACTGCCATGAAACATGTACTGGCAGAATATTAGCGCTACCAGCATCACCTTTGATTTGAGCCCACTCAATCATTCTAGCCTCATTTTCAGAAACTGATTCTAGGCCACCTTCGGGTTGACTATATTGGAATACAGGAGTCTTGTTATGATCGTTTTGCGCCAAGGCAATCATTGCAGTCATTTGCGCTCTTATCAATGTGGAAACATGTACTTCATCGATATCTAGGTGAGCGATTTGCTTACCACCTTGAATGGCCTCATCAATTCCTTGATTGGTTAGTGGAACATCAACCCAACCGGTGAACAACTTAGCAGCATTCCACATAGATTGGCCGTGACGCATCAGAATTAACAAAGCCAATGGTTTCCCTCAACCTAAGCCAAGGGAAGCCTCAACAAGAAGATAGTGGACAATCTTACAAAATAACAGGGATGAACCAGAGAATGAATAACGGTGCGATGCCCATTATTAAATCACGTAAAAACAATAACAAGAGACCGCGAGTATTTACCTCAGCAACCTTATCAAACTCATCTTGCATTTTCTTATCTACCATATCGGATATTTTCTCCGCACCACCACGCGCGACCTCTATTGCAGCACCAACTGCGACACTTGAGAGCAAACCTGCAGGGGTTAGTTTCCTCGCAGATAAAACGCGACCACCCCAAATCATCAAACTTGTTCTGAGAGCTCTAGTACCAGTTTCTTTTACTATTGCATGATTATCTTTAGCCGGTGAACCTTCCTTCTTACGCCCGAAATTCCTCAACCAAGTGCGAACAGATAGACCAGTATCCGCTACTTTGCGTAATTTTTTGACATCGTGTTTCTCAACCGCTTTTAGCATTCGACGAATTTTTCCAATTCTAAAAATGTCAAAGAATATCCAAAAGAATAACAATAGTAGTAGTAACGTACCACCGATATTTGATAACTCACCCCATTCTTGCCAGCCTATTGGGTCAAATAACAACCTAACCAGCAACACGATAATTGGCGGAAATAACATTGCCAGTATCTCATTTGCGGCAAGCAGTCCAAAACCCTTCACTGGTAATTGTCGTATCTGTTGAAATGCCCATCCAGCATGGGGAGCGAGTTTAGCGATCGCAGTTCTAAACGGATTGAGTAAAAAGATAATACGCAAGATGAGTGGTATCCAAATAACAAATGAAACATAGGCATCCCAAGGCCCTTCAGGAGGGAAATTCGGGAAAGAGATTGGTTGTACTCCCATCGTACTCAACCTGTGATAGATGCTTAACGCTTCAAACCTACGCAAAATATCCGAAGAAATCATCAAGTTGTTACCATTAGGCCAAACATGGTCTTCACTCACGACATGTCAGATTGGCTCGGATTTAACATCAACAAAGCATGGCTAGAAGAGAATATTTCCTGGAGAGATTTTGGCACTGGAGTTCGCTTGGGTAAATTAAAGCGAGAAGAAAAATGCTCA
>JABJMO010000044.1 GCA_018659375.1 Methanobacteriota archaeon
CATTATTGATGGTCGGGATTAGTACAGCGGCAGTATAAGCCTCGCCATCTTCTTTCAGTAAGGGTTCAACAATATCGCCCATGTTACCCCGAGAAATACCTCAGTTAAGAATTCAAGGTCTTATTTGAGTTTCAACACAATGGTTGATTGAAAGCCTTATCATAATCTCGTTAATTGAGTTACATATCGCTATTCAGTATGGTAAGTTCATAAGCCGTCGAAAATCCATAGTGAATTAGAGAGGGGTGCATCTCATGTTGAACGTAACAGCCCGGTTAGACCTGATGAGCAAGATTTTGGACACGTTGAAAGCGGTAGTTGAGGATGCTAAATTTGATTTTAAAGAAGATAGCCTTCACATACGTGTGGTAGACCATTCCCATGTTGCAATGATTCAGATGGACATTGATTCAGCAGCATTTGATACATGGGAACTAGATGAATCATCAGTAGCGTTTGAGCTTGGTGTCATAAGAGATATCGTCGCCATAGGTAGTCCTGATGAGATGTTAAATCTAAAAACAGATTCAGGCTCAGGGATGCTACATGCAAAATTAGGTAACGTAAAGGGAGACATACGCACTATTGACCCATCGACAATTACTGTTCCTTCTCTGCCGCCATTGAAACCTCAATGCAAGGTTCACTTGAGCGGTAAAGATTTCATTAGAATTCTAAGAGCCGCAAAACTTGGCGGCGATATGATGACTCTAGCAGTAAAAGACAATGAGTTCATAGTCACTGCTAGCGGACCCAGTAACAGTATTCAAGTATTTTTTGAAAAGGATGATCTGCAATTATTAGAATTTGATCAACCAGCACACAGCCAATACTCCATAGGTTACTTACATCCACTAAACAAAGTAGTTGGAGATGTTGATACCCTAGAACTTGGTTTTGGTGAAAACTATCCGCTATCGATAAACTTCACATTCTACAACGGTGCAGTTGAAGTGCAATATTTCCTTGCTCCAAGAGTTGAAGGCGATATTTGATTAGTATTCCCGCCAGCCGTGTCCACAGGCTTTGCAAGTAAGCATTCGTGTCTCAGGCTCATCACTAGACCTTGTTTGCTCAAGGTAGGCATACACCTCAGTAGAATCACAAGAAAACCCATCGATTCGCTTGGAACACATGTAGGTGTCCTTGGTTAGGATTCCTTGCATCTTATCCGAATCTTTAATCACTTCAAATTCACGCTTCTTTGCTTTGGTTTCAGATTTGACGCTTGATAAGTCAACATCTTCTCCATCTGTGCCTTTTATGATTAACTTTGCAGGGCCTACATATCCACATTTGTAGTTCGTACATGTGATGTCTCCGCTAGGACTAGGGAAAGACAGCGTTCCACATTTCGGACAAAACATGGGTCGTCCTAAAGCACCAATTACATTAATGTATGCAAGCGACTCTGAACTTATCGATTATTTGCTGTCAGGTAACAAATAACGATTAGTCTTCTTTCACCAGAATTTTAGGCAAGCGTGAAAACCCCCATCATTATCCCATTAACCATGTGGCTTTGGTATGACTGGCAGGCAGCGGCTGTGGCAGACGATGAAGGAATAATTCACGACCAAGCGGTTTGGGACGGGTTTTTTGACCAAAGAGCATTAATCGAGCGATTGGACTGTATTGCCAACAATGCTCTTACGCCAGAAGCAAAAACCTTACACGAGCGATTTCCGGATGCAAAACCATTGATTCATGGTGACGGGCAATTACCAGATGCAGAATGGCCACTGCCCTCACATGAAGCCTTAGAGGCCGTTGATAAGGCAGCAGCAGAGATGACCCGCCAAGGTGTGGCAAGAGCAGCGGGCGACCCTGATAGACGATTAGAGCATTTACTCAGAGCCAGCGATGAGATGCGTTCTACTTACCTTACCATGGAAGCAAGACTTGTCGAATGGGTTGGCTTGTTTTTACCCGAGGTACGATTTGGTAAAGACCGTACAAGTTTGCCAAAGAGGGTTGGCGAGTCAGATTCTTTAGAGATGCTTGCTAAACATCTTGATGTACAGGTGCCTGACGAGGGCCCGTCTAAATCAGAATGGAAGTCACTGCGTGAATGGGGTGAATCAACTGGCACTTTCAAAGGTAAACTAGATCGGCTAGAAAATGCAGTTAGAGAACTAACCGAACAACATCTGCCATCTTTGTCAATAATGCTTGGCCCGCTACTAGCAGCTCGATTATGTGTTGAGGCTCATGGAAGAATGCGTTTAGCGCGGCTACCTGCAGGGACTGTTCAGGTATTAGGCGCAGAAAAAGCCTTTTTCCATCATCTAAAAACCGGCGCAGACCCACCTAAACACGGTCATATCTTCATGCATCCATGGATTTCTCGTTCACCTCGCTGGGTAAGAGGAAAAATCGCCCGTACTATGGCAGCAAAGGCTAGTATAGCCGCTAAGATTGATGCCTTTGAAGGCACACCTTGGACTCAAGACGATGTTGATTTAATGGATAACAGAGTCGAAGAAATCAAGGCAGCACATCCAAAACCGCCCCGACGAAATAGGTAGGTGTTAGTTTGGGCAATAACAAAAAACGTTACGATATGCTCTCATGGGCTATTCGACTAGAAGGCAGAGCACTATGGACGGAAAATGCCGATCCTGGGACTGCCACATATGGAGAATCACTACGACGTTTTGGCGGTATTGAATTTAGAAGATGGGATCCCAGCAGGTCCAAATTAGGTGCTGGGATAATGCGCACTCGTAGAGATAAATCACTACTTTTGCCAAAAGAAGGCTCAACAGTGCTGTACTTAGGTGCAGGTCATGGGACCTCAATTAGTCATTTACACGACCATTTGTGTGGAGAAGATAACGACCTTGGTGGCAGAATAATTGCGGTTGATTTAGCGCCGAGATGTTTGCGAGATTTACTGCATCTGGCTAAAGCAAGACCAGGTTTAGTACCTGTTCTTGGTGATGCTCGAAAGCATTCTGCTTGGGGCGTATTGCTGCCAAGGAAGGTAGACTGGCTGTTTCAAGATGTTGCGCAGTCTGGGCAAGTGGAAATTTTTATTGATGCCTGTCGTCGTTTTCTCAGCCTTGACGGAACCGGGCTTCTATCTCTAAAAGCGGCTAGTGAAAGATGGACTGGCGAGGGTGAAGATGCCTTATTCGCTAAAGTACAGATGCAGCTATCTAAGTCAGGCTTTGTAGTAGAAGAGTGCATAGAACTGACCGGTTATGAAGACAACCATGTTCTTTTTGTGACTCGTCGTGTTGAGTAAGTCATGCCCGAGCTGCCAGAGGTCGAAACTGTCCGTACTGGCCTAGAAAAAGCATGGCTTGGCAGAACGATTACCAAAGTAATTCTGCGTCGTCCAAATTTACGTTATCCGTTTCCCGAAGACTTTGAAAATCGACTAGTTGGTCAGAAAATAACTGCAATAAGGCGTCGAGCTAAGTATTTGTTAATCGATACTGATGGTGATTTAGTCTTTCTTTCTCATTTGGGGATGTCAGGTAAATACACCATCTTTGATGCGCAAAAAGTCAGTCAGTATGATCTCAGCATTCCAGATAGTAAGTCAGCATTTGGTGCTACGTCAGGTTTTGAGGGTCGTCACGATCACATGGAGATTCGTTTTGATGATGGCTCTGTTTCAGTCTATACTGACCCGCGACGGTTTGGCATCGTTAAATTATTTCATCGGGCAGAACAGGAAATACAACCTTTGCTTTCGGTTCTAGGGCCTGAGCCATTTGACGATTGGAATGCCCAAATTGCCGCAAACCGTTGCCGAGGTAAACGCTCACCAATTAAAACCACATTACTAGATCAACGCTTTGTGGTTGGAGTTGGTAATATCTATGCTTGTGAGGCGCTACATACTGCTGGAATTGCCCCAACTAAACTAGCTGCTCAATTGGTAACCAAGGCTGGTAAACCAACCAAAGCGTTGGTGAAGTTAGTTGATGAAGTAAAAATGGTGCTCACTAGAGCTATCGCTGCTGGAGGCTCAACCCTGAATGACTTTGCTGACGTAGAGGGTAATCTTGGTTACTTTTCGCATCATTTCACCATTTATGGGCGTGAAGATGAGCCTTGTTTGAAAGAGGGCTGCGGCGGTATAGTAGAGCGAATAGTTCAATCAAACCGTTCAACTTTTTATTGTCCTCGCTGCCAAAAGTGATTACAGCATAGAGTATGATACAGAAGCGGCAAAAAACCATAATGCAACAGCAGTTATTCGGTAAATCAATTGTCCACGTATCCGTAACCAATCTACAGCACCGGTTCCAGTAAGGGCTAATGCGACAATTAGATACCAACCCATGTCGATACTCATGCCAAGTAAACCAATGGCTAATTTAGTTCCCATGCCCATGCCAGGCTCCAATACTTGCGCTAAGATGGCTACCAAAAATAAGGCGATTTTTGGATTGAAAAAGGCGATAGCAAAGCCTTCCATGAATCCTTGTCGTTTGACTTTAGTATTCTCAACGTGACTATCTTCATCGAGGTTAACTTCATCATTCCACATCAAGTAGCCGTACCAGATAAGTAATCCTACACCAATTAATTGTAACATAAAGAATACATCAGGAGCATTTTCCAGCAGCACAATCAGGCCAAATACGGCACTACCAGCATATATCCCAAAGCCAATACCGTGGCCAATTGCACAAGCAACACCTTGCGTTCGTCCACCAATAATGGTATTTCTAATAACAACCATGACGCTTGGTCCAGGTGAAATTGCGCCAAGGAAAAAGAAGGTGCCTGCGGCAAATATTGCTTCCCAAGCTAAGTCCTCCATGTGGTGTGGACGACACTGATTAAATCAAGACTTCCGGTTAGAATGCATAGAGCATGAAGGTTCCTCGGCCTTCTTGTAGGCGTTGAGCCGTCTCTAAAGACGCACGCATTATGTCGTTACGAATATCGATTTGACTTCTTACTCGATTTAGCGCCCTCGCAAAAGTTTCCCTTGTAGGTGCTTTTACAGCAGGTTTGTGGGGTTGTCTCTCCATGAACTGTAAATGTGGGTCTAACATAATAAAGGTATGGATTCTAGTAGTAAACAAAGATTAAACGCCGAAATCCGGAATTTAACTATATTTTATGCCGTTTTGGTCAAACTATTATTTCATAAGCTAAACCATTGCTGAGAGTAAATGAATAAAGTTTAGCAACGTCACTCTCAACCAGATCAATAGAAATAATTTCTATTGCTAAATTTATCGTAGTAGAAAATGAGGTAGAATCACCATCTAAGTAATATGACACCGAATTTATCGGGCTTACCTGATTGAATGTAGTTGATTGCCAACCTCTGATGGGGTCAGTTGAACCATTGAATAATTCAAACCCATTATGTCCACTAAGCTGATTGAGTCTTACAGTGGTTTGGTCAACCTTGCTACTAAGATTCAAATCACCAGACTCAGTAGCATCAATATTGACTTCAGGTCCAAAATTAAAAATTTGTGAATAACTGTGACTAGAATCAGATTCAATCTCATCATGCAAGTATACTGCACCATGTTCGAAGAAGAAAGCAGTCCTAGTAATCTTAACCCCTTCAAAAATAGTATGGCTGGCTTTAACAAAACTATAATTCTCGGTAATTTCGAAGGATTCTATCACTGGGTTTCCAATCAAATCCTTGTCTCTAAAGTCATATGTTTGATTGTCTACTGAAATCGTATTGTGTGAAAATACACTACGAATAAACTGGCGATACGGGTCGCTTTCGACAAAATTATACTTTCCACCATCAACCAAATAGTCAGTATTGCCGTAACTAAGCACAAATGACAGTTCATCACTTTGTTTGTGAACTATTGAATGGAAGGCATTGAATAAGGCGAAATACACTGGTGTTGCATTATCCCAATCATTTTTGAAAACAGCCACTCCAGCATCTGTGTATACAATGTCATTAACAGAAGCAGCAACGCCTTTTTGACCGTTAGATATTTCATAAAGCAGATGTTCATTAGTCACCATTTCCGTCGACATTGACATCACTTTGTCATTAAACGAATCTCCAACCATGGGGATAGTTCCATCCTGTTTCGCGATATATACTAGATACTCTTGCATATTGTATACTAAGTCAGTAATTTCTTGATTCCCAATTCCATAATGTTGATTAAATAAATTCACATCAATAAATAATTTCATTACTAAATAGTGATATGCAGGGCTATGTTCCTTGTGTACGCCTGAATCTGTAACTCCGTCAGCGATATGAGTGGCTAATCTTGTATTGCCAGTACGAGACCACTCCTCACTATCTTTGAAAATTGGAAACATACCTGCCAGTTGCAAAAGAGCCCTATCTTGGTATATTCCGTGGTTATGGCCCCAGTAATAATTATCACTGTCTGCAGTATATTCACCGTGCTTACGTAGCATATTTAGTAATTCAACCGCAAATACATTGTCATAAATTTCGGAATTGCGATAATTGTCCCAGAAGTAAATCATTGTTGAGATTCTATTGGCCGTACTGTGGTCATCCCACGCTCTATCAGAGGCCTGATTTCTAGGGTTTGGATTGTGTTCCATCCAGCTTTCAATGAACCATTGGGCTTTCTCTAGATATGAAATATTAGATGACATTTCATAAGCATTTAGCAAATGACTTACCATGCGTAAACTATGAAAATAAAATTGCCAAGTCCAATCATTAAATGGGTCTTCATCCCATGCCAATTCCCCATCAAAAGTGAATACTTCCCAGTATCTCATCAGATAAATCTCATTTTTCTCCACTAAGTTTTCAGCTAACTCAATTGATTTACTGTTAGGTGTGGTACGCTTCACATAAACATGCGATTCATAATTATCCCACACTTCATTGGCTTCATTAACATCATATTCAATGAATAACTCTTCACTACCAATAAACGGATATGCCATAGAAAAAAACACCAAACCCGCTAATAATACCGAGGTAGTTCTAGACATGATTAAGGCTCATTCAGATGATATTTATGGTTATCTTACTATATTTGACAAATGCTGTTTTTGTGCATGATTCTTTATCACTGAGGGATAGCTACGATTTCGGCATTGATAGAAGGTAAAGGAATGTGGGCCAGGTAAGTGTGGTCGTGACCGATTATGTTCTGTGCCAGGTCCTAGTCGAATAATTCGGCCTCCGTGTTGCCATTGATGTCGAGTAATTAGAGGATTAGAACTTGATTTGGCCCGTTTAGCAATGCGGCGCCAGGTGAATGGTCGCCGTTTTTCTGCTTGCTTGTAGCCCTGGATAGAAGGAATGAGTTGACCGATTTTGTTGATATCTTTGCGTGCTTTATCTTCTGCCAAAATATCATTTTTTGAGCGTTCTTGTAATGCCTTAAGTCCAAAACTATCAGCAATATGAGATTCTTTGCGGTTTTCAGGTAAGCGCCATTTCCTTGCTCTTTGACGAATTTTCTTGAGATACTTGTCCGGTTTTGATTTGACATTGAACCATTTATCAGTGCGCAGAGTTGCTTGTTTGACCGTAGTAAGTTTAGCTAAATCTAGGGCAGCAAGGCAAGGGTTGACGTGATTATATGCA
>JABJMO010000054.1 GCA_018659375.1 Methanobacteriota archaeon
ATGGTGAAGTTTTCCTCAGTCACAGTCCCTGTGAGTTTTGTTTCTTCTTCGGCTTTATCTTGCCAAAAGTCGGTTGATTGTTGTTCAGGCATCATTGGAATCACGTCTGTTTTCGGCCACTGCTTTCTGCAGTAAAAACTCTATTTGAGCATTGATTGAGCGAAAATCATCATCAGCCCACTTACGTAGAGTGTCGTGCAGGGCAGGATCAATCCTGAGGAGAACTTTTTTCTTTGTCATTTTTTTCCGCCTCGATTCGTAGTTATCATTTGTGTTGATTTTGTCTTGTAAATTACTTACCAAATCAATCTACCTCACATGTAGTAATAACTGTACACTTGAAAACCCTCACTGGTATAAAGATCCTGTGTTAATTACTGGAGTGGTATCTGTTTCTGAGCATAGCACGACTAACAAATTGCTAACCATGGTTGCTTTCTTATCTTCATCAAGTTCAATTATACCCTTTACACTTAACTGGTCTAATGCTAGTTCAACCATGCCAACTGCACCGTCGACTATCTCTCTTCTTGCTGCGACCACTGCACTTGCTTGCTGTCTTCGTAGCATTGCTTGGGCGACCTCAGGAGCGTAGGCTAAGTGGCTGATTCTCGCCTCTAAAACCTCGATACCTGCTCTGCTAAGCCTTGCCTGAACTGATTCTCTAAGTTCTGTTGCCACTACTTCTTGGTGGCTTGAAAGAGCCACACCGCCAAGATCTTTCTCTTCGATAATATCGTATGGATACTTAGTAGCCATTGCCCTTAGAGCCGCCTCACTTTGAATTTGGACATAATTCTCGTAATCATCTACTTCAAAAAGAGCCTCTGCTGCATCGAATACTCGCCACACAACTACTGCAGCAATATCAATTGGATTTGCATTAACATCGTTAACTTTCAACTTGGCCGATTCAAAATTTCTAATTCTGAAAATCACTTTCGTTTTCTCGTATAGGGGATTGACAAACCAGCGGAATCCTTCGGTTTTTACTGAACCAACATATTTACCAAAGAACTGGCATACTGCTGCTTCATTTGGATTGATTACCACATAAGAATTCCACATGACAAACCATAGAACCGAAATAATTAGTTGAAGAAGGGCCCCAAGTGCAATGCCGATTGGTCCTCCTGCATACAATGCGAAACATAGTAGGCCAATCACTGGGACTACTATCAAGTGAATGAGTATCCCCAGCCAACCACTCATGGAGTTAATTTCTATATCTCTAAATTGTATTTCATTCATTGCTGAGGTTTGGGTTTCCATTGTTCCACCACTTAACCCCACATTTCACACTATTATAATGATATCTAAGTGATATCACTATATTGTCAAATCTTTGGAAAATATTACTCTGGTTGAGAATAAGACCACAACTTAGTAGTCACCAAAGCCATTACTACTATTTTGGCAAAGTCCCAAATCAAGAATGGTTCAACACCCCACTCAAATGCTTGAGCCATGTCAACACCGTAGGATTCTGCTAGCCAAACAGTACCAATGAGATAGACTGGCAACATTGCCAATGTCCAGCAGACTATCTGGGCCTTTAGATCTGCTACTCCGGATGTTCTCGAGCGGTCTAATCCTTCAGCAACTAAGGCTGAAGCAATTGGGAAAGAGATTAGATAACCTCCACTAGCAATCAATTTACCGCTATCAAATAGCATATCGCCACCTTCAGCAAATACTGGAGCACCGATTGCACCGACCAATAAATATAGGCAACCTGAGAAGAAAGCATCGTTTCTTCGCAAATATACTCCTGTCGCTAAGACCGCGAAGGTTTGGAGGGTGTAAGGTACTGGAGTCCAAGGTACCGTGAAGGCAATTTGCGCACACAGAGCAGTCAGTCCAGCAAAAAAGGAAATCGAAATGGCTCTTTCTAATATTGTTGACTCTTTGGCAGAAAGGGTTTGATGCCATGTCTGGGGTTTGTTCCAATTGAATTCACTGAACATATAGGTTGCTTGAATTGACGGTTTTTAGTGATTCAGTATAGATTGTGGAATAGGTGGCTGCCATTCTCCTGACAATTTACCATGGTCTAATAAATGCCAATATACCGTATTAATTGAGACTCTCGAGTCTTCCACCATGGAAGATAATTCGTTAGCCTGCAAGACTTTAGGGAGTTTTTTCCACGCTTGCTTAGCAAGCCATGATAGCGGAAATAGCGATAACGCTGGACCGTTTATTGGTAGTCCCCATTTGGTTGCCCACTCGCGCTCGACTAAACTTGCCTCTGCGACTGCATGACGTACGTTAGCCCAAGAATTACCTTTTCCCGCCTTAGACTTGGTTAGCAAAGTATCATTTATTGAACTGTCAAGTATAATCCCAGATTGCTTTAACACGCTTGCCATCCATGGAGCCATATATCCCGCTGGAGCTCTAAACCACGGACGAAATGATTCACCAACTACACTTTTGATTTGTTCACAGGCTTGGATTATTGCTGTTTGGAACCCGTCTAAGTCTTCTGGCCATGCTGACCATGACCGATGAGTTAAGCCATGACATCCAATAGTGATTCGTTTTGGGTAGG
Source organism: Methanobacteriota archaeon (assembly GCA_018659375.1). GTDB lineage: Archaea > Thermoplasmatota > Poseidoniia > Poseidoniales > Poseidoniaceae > MGIIa-L1. The sequence goes on from JABJMO010000054.1 coordinate 2,555, forward strand.
ATGAAATTAGACGAACTAGCCAATGTCTAAACTCTTCATTTTGTAATGAGTCTGCTATCACAAACAAGGTGACTGGTGATTTATGTGAACTAAACCATTTTTCAAAGCCAACAATTCCTGCGGCCAATTGCTCACTTAATTGATTGGAATCAATCTGCTTTTTAGATCGTGTTGGATGTCCTTGATGTTTTGGAATATGTCTAAAATCATCACAATCAACAGTCAACCAAGTCTTTGTCAACTATCTCCACCTCTGTTGATATCAACTATGTGAATCCGGTGTGGAACCGTTCGCCCACTAATCTCAATACCGATGAATTCCTCAACAGATTCTCCATCCCAAGACTGACAGATGGATGCTGCAGTAGCAAGTCCGGCTTCGTTGTGCGGATGTACAGTTATTTCAATTCTAAAGAATTCTTCTTGAGATGAAAGCCACTGAAAAATTGCATTGACACAGTTGATAGTGACGCCTTTTCGACGGTGTGGTGTTCTAACCCAATATCCAAGATTATAGTTCGAATGAAGTAATTGAAGCTCATCTCCAAGCCCAATTAGCCCGATAAATTCTCGGGACAAATTATCGATTATCGACCAAAAATGAATTTGATTAGAATTTGTTTGGGCTTCGACATCGTTTAACATATCTCTAATCTGTAATCTTGCTTCTTTACCTTTGTCAAGCCATGGAAGTGCGGAATAAGCCGAATCTGGATCTTCCTTAATAGCATTTAGAATTGGCGTGAGGGCGCTACGATTTACCGGCATGAGAACAATATTGCCTTCAACAGAAAGTTCCGGTGTTTGCTTCATCATTATTCCTCACGACAAATGGGTCATTGCTTTAGCGACATTCGAATCATTTGGATAAGTTATTTGCGCCATTTGTAGCATCCATTGAAGATGTTCTTCTCTACCTAGATAGCGCATTATAGTACCAATATGAACTAACATGTCGAGATTACCGTCCAAGTGTGGACCCAGGTTGTCCAATTGTTGAGCTGTTTGAGTCAATTTACCGGTTTTTATCAATTCCAACATCGTCACTACCTCTCGGTAAACTTGGCGTTCATCCCAGGCATCCTTTGCCGGCCACGGCCAAATCCTACCATTATGTTGAGGTTCAGGAACATTATTTGACGCAGCGATTTTTTGGTTTACAGAATGATTTACATCTGGAATATCAGGCACTTCTGGAGTAACAATCGTATTTTCAGCAGTGGAATCGTCCTGCGGGATTTCCGGCACATCTGGCGTAATATCAACAGACTCGGGGATTTCGGGAACTTCTGGAGTAATTGTTGCTGTCTGCTCTGGTTGTTCAACATCAGGAATTTCTGGCACTTCTGGGGTATTGAGTATCTCTGTGCTGACCGCAGCGGAGAATGGCAAATCAGGAGTTACAATTTCTTCTTCGATTATTTGCGGTTGCATATTTTCAGAAGATGGTCCGACTGAGCCTGAAAGATCGGCATTACTGTCACTATCTTGGGTAAATAGTGAACCTTGCCCAGTATGGACTGGTTCTGCCACTTCGTCTAGGGGATTACCAACCGGGACGACAAAATCTATCTGTTTTGAGGGCGCATCATCCTCAGACAATTCCACTTCGCGAGGTTTTTCATAATCTTGGACCTCAGAAAGTGTCGGCCCAGAACTAGAAATAAAATCAAATCCGGCATCTTGGCCACTATCCTCAATTTCAAATTGATCAACTTCGACTGTTACATCCTCGAGCGATAAGACTGCTTCAACAACGAAGTCTTCTTCACCTTCATTATCTGTTTCTTGATCTAGTAGAGTCGACATAATATCTGACTCTGTCGCTGAAGGAGTAGCCATAGGTTGGTCCCTTGCGGACCGATCTAAGTTGTAATAGCATAACTTGCATTGTTTGGCTTCAAGCGGGTTTGGAGTATTGCAATATGGACAAATGTTTTGTTCGTCAGAAGTATCCTTCTTACGCCACCCAAACAAGTTACCCACCAAGATAAGGGCCAGTGATAGAGTGTTTAAGTGATAGGGTTTCACGGTCATAATATAATTCATTTGAATCAATACTATCATTTGGTGAAGGGGACTGGTAAGCCCATGGCAAAGAAGGGTTCAGTCCGCAGGATGGATAATTCTCTGCCTAACTCTAATTTGGGCGTTATTGACCTATCTGAGGAAATGCCTCACCAGTGGAAACGTGGCCAAGAGCATTTTGACCGCTTTACTAAGTTAATTCGTATCGAATTGGATGATGAAACTGCTATGGTTGAAGAGCGCTGGAAAAAATGGAGTAAGCAACAATTGGTTTCTGCAGGACTAGCTTTGTTTGAATTATCGGCTCGAACCCAAGGACGATTTTTCGGAGAGCCAATCATCGTGTTTGAAGAATCAGGCCGAAACTGGTTGCCTCAGCACCGGTTTTCACATGGTGATATTGTGTTGATTTCTCGCACCCGCCCGTGGGGTGAAAAAGTGTATGAAGGAATTGTTTTAGATCGGGGACCAACCAGAGTTAGAGTCGTGGTAAAAGATAAACCAAAAGACATCAAAAAAGGACGCTGGAGGTTAGACAAAGGCGCTAACAGAATTGCTCATGACCGCATGCATGAAGCACTTATTGCCTTCCATTCTACCGAATCTACCGGCGGCACCCCCTTACGAGATTTAATTCTAGGTTCACTTCACGACCCAGTAAGTTCGGCTCAAAGACCCCCAGAAATTAGCGGCAGAAGTAAAAAAACCAACCTTGGGAAATTATCATCACTAAATGAATCACAACAATTAGCTGTCGAACAATCCATCAATTCGCGATTATCTCTAATCCAGGGCCCGCCTGGAACCGGCAAAACATTTACCGCTATTCATCTGCTTAAACGGCTTGCAGACATGGGAAAAGGTCCAATTTTAGCTAGTGCTGAATCAAATGTCGCGGTTGATAATTTACTCGAGGGATTGATAGAAAACGGCGTCAATGCGATTAGAATTGGTAAGCCTGTCAAGGTACGAGAAACACTACGAGATAGTACATTAGACGCATTGATGGATCAACATCATCTCAAAGATGAGATTGATTATATCCGTGATCAAAATGATGAACTGCGGAAGAGTTTGAATTCACTTAAAGGCAAGGAAAAGGGAATGACTCATCGGGATATTAAAAATAATTTCAAGGATATACGCCGTTTAGAAGACGAGATTGTCACTTCATTGTTGGACAGTGCTGAAGTGATATGTGCCACTACAATTGGCGCTGGACACCGTATCCTTGGTGACCGTAAATTCCCAATTGTATTAATTGATGAAGCGACACAAGCCAGTGAACCAAGCGCTTTAGTGCCAATTACTAGAGGATGCAGACAACTGATTTTGGTCGGAGATCACAAACAGTTACCACCTACTGTGATAAGTGAAAAAGCCGAAAGTGGCGGTTTGAACCAATCATTATTTGAGCGATTAAACAAATGTGGCATCCCAGCTCATATGCTTACTATTCAATACCGAATGCACCCCGTGATAAGGGAATTTCCCAGCGCAAGATTTTATGACAATCGGTTAGATGACGGTTGCCAGCCTTCTGAAAGACCGACTCCAGCAGGATTATTGTGGCCTGATTGGGATAATCCGTTGGCGTTTATTCCGGTTGATGGGGTTGAACAGCAAGATGAAGAAGGCAGCAGTAGGTCTAATTATGCAGAGGCTGCTAAGGTTTTAGCAGTCGTCCAAGGCTTGCTTGAACCTGGAGATTTGACAACCCGAGATATTGGCGTCATCACTCCTTACAACGGCCAAGTAAGAGTTTTAGCTGATTTATTTGAACAAGCAGGGGGCAGGAATCAGGGAGATAGATATGAGGGCTTGGAAATCAAAAGCGTTGATGGTTATCAAGGCAGAGAAAAAGAAGTGATTGTATTTTCAACAGTAAGAGCTAACGACACTGGAGAAATCGGTTTTCTAAGCGATAAAAGGCGATTAAATGTCGCTTTATCTAGAGCCAAGAGAGGCCTTATCATAATTGGCAACCCAACTACGCTGCGCCATAATAAAACTTGGAATTCGTGGCTTGAATGGGTTGAGGAGCGTAATCTATTCGCTTGGCACCTATCTCAAGATTAATGCGTAGATTGACAAAGTAAGCCCTCAAGGACACTGCATGGCCGAGAGCCCAGTTAGTCTTCACCAAGGTGGCGGCACCCTTGCCCAAGCGGTGTTGGCCAGTGCTCCTGAAGGAATGCTCATCGCGCCTGTGTGGAAGCGTATTGCTGGCTTTATGCTAGATGTATTGTTGATTTCTATCGTCTTGACATTTCTTACTGGAGGGCAACTAACGCTAAACCTGCTTAACTTTGAATTGGTCAAAGGTGGTGCTGAATATATCTTATTTTTCTCCTCCAATTGGGTTATTTTACTAACATCACACTGGCTGTATTGGAAATATACTGGTCGAGCTTACGGCCGCTCCCTAGGTCAAAGAGCATTCAGAATTGCTATTGTCCATGATGATGGTACCGCACTTGAAAAACATCATTGGAGCCCAAGAGCGGCGTCTAAGTTAGTCTATCTATTGCCAATAATTGGCCCCCTTTGGTTTGGTATGAGAGACGCGTTTAAGGCCCGCTCCAAGGATGAGGAATATCGTACCGCTATTGATATTAAGAATCACACAGTTGCCGCTGTCGACTGGTCTTTACCGGTTGAAACGCGTAATAAATTACGATGAAAACTTTTAGACATCTATTTCAAGTATTACCGACTGTGCCATTCTAGAGGAGGGTTAGCATGACCGAAGAACATTTTACCAAGGCCTCGCCGATAGAATGTCGACTAATGTCTGTGGTCATGG
>JABJMO010000059.1 GCA_018659375.1 Methanobacteriota archaeon
CCTTCACCTTGGCCTTGTCCTTGTCCTTGTCCTTGTCCTTGTCCTTGTCCTTGGCCTTGTCCTTGTCCTTGGCCTTGGCCTTGGCCTTGTCCTTGGCCTTCGCCTTGACCTTCTTCACCTTGACCGCCGGCATCAGATTCTCCACCGCCGTTGGTTCCGCCATTGCCTGAGCCTTGATCAGAATTAGTGAAATCAGGATCATATGCATCAGGTATACCGTCACCATCAGAGTCGGAATATTCACCGTCGTTAGGATCTGTTGGGTAAGCATCGGAATTGTCAGGCTTACCGTCGCCATCGGTGTCAGCATTGTTCGGGTTTGTGCCCGAAGCATACTCTTGTGAGTTGGTTAATCCGTCGCCATCAGGGTCCGCATTGCCATCTCCACCGTTGGTTGGGTTTAGTCCGTTAGAGACTTCCCATCCGTCTGGTAATCCATCGCCATCGCTATCAGCATTGTTCATATTAGTGCCTTGACTTTGTTCCTCAGCATTGGTAAGACCGTCGCCGTCCCAGTCAGCTCCACCATCAGATGGGTCGTTTGGGTCGGATCCGTCACCGCTCACTGCTGTAACAGCAGATAATGCTAGAAATAGTGCCAAGAGCACGCTCATTATTTTTCTATTTTTCATGTTTTTTACTTCCTTTAGTTTTTACATAGAGAACCCGCTGTTCTCTCTTTCCATTCTAGTTGCAGGCATAACCTGCTCCAAGATATGTGATTGATGCGATGCTACGCTATTATTAACAGTAAAATAAACCTCAAAACAGACTCTTGCTGACGCATTATTTAACGCGGCAGGGGCGTTTAGTGCCCTGTTTTCTGTTTTATTATGTGGTTTGTTAATATTCTCCAAATTCATCGTTTTTCACGGGTCGGTCTTAGGGAACCCAATGTTCCCTCTAACATTTGGAACGGCCATCGGGTATATGAAAAGCGCGATGATATGCGCCAATAAGTCAAGTTAAAATTTCTTCATCATTGAGCGATGTGGTCCAATTCCTTCAATTGAATATGGCTCATCAATAATTCGCCAACCCTGAGATTGATAAAATCCAATAGCGTGCTCTCTAGCTTGTAAGAATCCTGCTTTTGCTGACAAATGTACTTTTGCTGCTTCCTCGAGACTTGTCAGCACCTTGGCTGCTAAGCCCTGCCTCCTAAAATTCTCAAGTGTCCCCATTTGCCTAATTTGAAATGCTGGACGGTTTGAAGGCCTTGATAATGGCCCAAATCCTGGTATCTTAACGGCACCTGGGCCACCGTGATCTGAACCTGCCCCATCACTATTATTTGCTATCAGATGGGCTCTGCCAACTGCGATTACTGTCTGGTCATGGCTGGCCCATGCATGGATAGCTTGGTTGTCATCATCGAGTAGTTCCGCTCCGCGTTTGAACCCAAGCGGTGCTCTGAGCACGGTAAAACGACAGTCATAATACTCACTTGAAGGAGTCGTTCCGGGCAAAGATACTGATATCATGTAGTCATCTGCATAGGTTATTATTAATCAATGATGGCATCTGTAATGTAAAGCTAATTTTGCAAAAGGCGCGTTGAAATATAACTTGTTAATCGCAGGTATGTCTGCACGGATGTCGGAGCGGCTACGTCGGGGATTGCAAATCCTCTTACCTGGGTTCAAATCCCAGTCCGTGCTCCAATCTAAAACCAATCAATATTTCACAAATAATGAATAGTAAGGAGTAACTGGATGGTATATAGCACCGCAGAGGATTTATCATGCCACAAATTAACAAAAATATCAACAAGGTTGGTACCGGTTTTGCTGCTTTTTTATCGCCGCCAAGTCCAGATGTTATTCGATTTACTGTCGGACAACCTGATTTTGCCACTCCCGATGCAGTCGTAGAATCGGCTAAAGCCGCGCTTGATAGAGGTGAAACTACCTACACGCGAACTCAAGGCAGTCCTGCCTTGTGCCAAGCGGTTTGCGACCATCTAAAAGAACATGAAATTGAGATTGATGCTGACAATATCATAGTTGCACCTGGCTGTAAACAAGCGGTACTCTATGCCATGATGGCTACTCTAGACCCTGGCGATGAAGTATTACTATTGGCTCCAGCATGGCCATCTTATGATGGAATGCTGAAATTGATTGGCGCAGTCCCGGTCCACGTACCGGTGCGAAGAGACAATTACCATCCAGACTTTGTGGCGCTAGAAAAAGCTGTAACTGCTAATACCAAGGCAATAATGATCAATTCACCAAATAACCCTACAGGTGCAGTATACAGCCCTGAAGAGATTGAGAAACTGGTAAAACTGGCAGTCAAACATGATCTGTGGATTATCGACGATATGATTTATGCAACATTAGTTTGGGCTGATTACGGTTATACTTCACCAACATCGATTGAAGGTGGAAAAGAACGCACCATCACTATTGGAGGTTGGTCAAAGGGTTGGGCTATGACCGGATGGCGCCTTGGCTGGGCTGGTGGAAGTAAGCAAGTTGCTGACGCAATAAAGAAAATCAATGCAAGTGCCGCAACTCACGTCCCAACGTTCTTGATGCCTGCGGCAATTACCGCATTATCCCTTAGCGAAGAGACAAAAATGATGCAGGATTCTTTCCAAGAACGTCGAGATGTAATCCACCAGTTACTCGATGACTTGCCAGGAATAACTCTGCCTAAACCAGAGGGCGCGTTCTATGCTCTTTGTGATATTAGCCAAACTGGCATGACCGACATAGAATTTGCCAAGCGAGCACTTGAGGAGGCTAAAGTCCAATTAATTCCAGGATCTCTGATGCAAGGTGGAGAAGGTTTTATTCGAATTTCATACGCTACTTCGATGGAAAATATCGAAGAGGGAGTAAGACGACTCAACACTTGGTTATCATCGATTTAATCAAACATGCTTTGATAAAACCAACGCACTACTTCTTAGCATGGCAGAGGAGTCTACTCCATGGATTACCGATATTGTAGTCAACGCTCAATCTATCCATATACTAGGGTCTGGGCTGAATTCTACAAGACCTGCGCATCAAGCAATTCATGACTTAGACCAGAGGGGTTGGAGACTAGTCCCGATACATCCACGGGATGCTGGAGGAAGTATTCTTGGCAGACCAATTCGTCCGTCGATCGATGAAGGAATTATTCCTGAAATAGTGGTCCTTTTCCTCGCCCCCCAAAGGGCTAGACAAGCAGTAACAAAGATGCTAATGCAATATCCACAAGACAATTTTCCACTGATATGGTTTCAAATCGGCGCACTAGACGAGGATACTGAGGAAATGCTCGAACAAAGCGGTCTTAGATTCGTTAGTGAAGACTGCATTGTCCGATATATCGTTAGAAATGACCTACATCCAAATGTTAAAATCAATTCTTCAAGTTGGTTTAGGCAGATTAGTGACGAAGATGGCAGCGGGTGCTCAGTCTGGCAAACATTCCCCAAGGATGCTGAATTGATGAGTACGCAACTAGAATGGGTTGGCGACCTAATTGACCTTGAACAATCACATCATACGATTGCTCGATACATTAGAAGCCTGCAAAAGAATGGTGAAACGCTGTTAGAAACAGCAATGCGGCTAACTTAGAGTTGGACAAAGCGGTTTAATGTCCCACCGCCGCCAAAGGTAGCGTAGTACAAATCTCCGCTAGGTGAAAAGCTCAATGGTAGCGGAGTGCCTAGTTGAGCAGCAATTCTAGTTTCGTCTGCATCCCAACCTGAAAAGTTGCCATCATCGTCAAACTCCGGAGTGAAATCGATTCTTACTATCTCATGGCCCTGTGGAAGAAGCGTATTCCATGAGCCGTAAACCGAGGCATAAACAGTGTGCCCTGCGCCGCTTGAAAGGCCTGGTAGTGATGAGTTTTCAGGTCGCACATCAATACCGTTCATCGACGTATGAGGGGCCCATTTAGCAATTGGCCCGATAGTACCGGATGGCACAGGATTATCTGGTTCATCATTTGGCCAGCCATAATCTGCCCCAGCTGTTAACAAATTTACCTCTTCTGGAGGGTGGTCACCTTCCCAATCTCGTCCATTATCTGTGAATAGATACCCCATAGAATCAACCCAAACTCCGTCAAATGAATTTCTCACTCCCGAGGCCAAGATACCGTGTTCGCCGGTTTGGCCATTAACCCACAACAGCGCACCATTGCGTGAATCATCTTCTAGGCAAATGTTACAAGTTGAGCCTGAATGCCAAATTAATGTACCATTTGGCATCGCGTTGATACCATTTGTTTGGTGATTACCAACCGGTACATCGTCAATTAGCATTACTTTTTCACCTACTTGCCAATCAGAAGAGATGTTGTACTTGGATAACTTTCCAGCCTCTGAGACAAATAGTACATCGCCGTCAAAATGAACATCATGAGGATTATTTAATCCATCAATAATTACCTCATAATCAAAATCATCTGAAATATTCATCAACAGAATCCTGTCTCCGTCTCGGTCACAGATTAACAATTCGTCTGAACTTGCCCATTCTATACAAGTGGGACCACCCAAACCCGAAGCAACCTTTTCGATTTCAAAACCATCAATGTTGACATTATTCAACGGAGTGGTATATGGGTAGATTTGACGGGCAAACAATAGTAAGACAATCATTGCTAAAATTGGAAAGATATGCCGCCACCAACGCATAATCAAACCTCACAAATTATTACTCAGAACGGGGAACGGTATTCTTTAACATCCTCAGCAATTCTCAACAATTGGTTGTACTTAGCAACCCTATCTGAACGTGCTGGAGCACCGGTTTTGATCTGTCCTGCTCGCGTGCCTACCGCCAAATCAGCAATAGTAACATCTTCAGTTTCCCCGCTGCGATGTGAAATTACATTATTGAATCCATGAGATGTTGCCAAATCCATTGATTCAAGAGTCTCGGTAACGGTACCAACCTGATTTACTTTCACTAACATAGCGTTTGCTGCTTTCAATTCAATGCCTTGGGACAAGCGCTCGGTTTGGGTAACAAACAAATCATCTCCGACAATTTGAACTCTGTGTCCTTCCGATTTGGTGAAGTTAGACCAGCCACGCCAATCATCCTCGGCAAATCCATCTTCAATAGATAATATTGGGTAGTCATCAAGCCATCCAGCATAGATATCAGACAACTCGTCGCTAGAAATTTGTTTACCATCCATGTGATATTTATCATTAGAATAAAACTCTGTAGCTGCAACATCAAGTGCAATACCCATATCTTCAGTTGAATAACCGGCGCTTTCTATTGCTCTAACCATATATTTCAAGCCCTCTTCATTAGCAGGAAGATTTGGCGCAAAACCGCCCTCATCACCAACTCCGCCAAGCAAACCATCGCTTTTGAGTTCTTTTTTCAGGGCGTGATAAGTTTCCACTCCTGCCCTAAGCCCTTCTTCAAAGGTATCAAACCCATGCGGCATAACCATGAATTCCTGAACGTCAACATTACTTGCTGCATGCGCGCCTCCATTGAGAATATTGAGCATTGGAACGGGCATAAGCCCGCCTGAAACTCCGCCAATGTATTTCCACAAGGGCAACTCATGAACTGCGGCGCCTGCATGTAAACAAGCCAATGAAACTCCAAGCATAGCATTGGCACCAAGCGAGGATTTGTTTGGAGTACCATCTAATTCAATCATTACTTCATCAATTATTTTTTGCTCATCTACTGGCAACCCAACCAACGCTTCTTCAATACGCTGAGTGATATTTTCTACTGCTTGGTTTACGCCCTTTCCTAGATATTTACTGGAATCACCATCACGCATTTCAAGTGCTTCATAGGCACCTGTTGAGGCACCTGAAGGAACTGCAGCCCGCCCAGTAAGTATGCCGTCGACATAACAATCAACCTCTACAGTGGGATTGCCCCGGCTATCGAGAATCATTCTGGCGTTTAATCCGGATATCTGGTTAGACATTGGTGAGCCTCATGTGACCGAGCCGAACTCGTCATTTGAATAAAGCGGATTTTTGAAAAAGGGTGTTTTTTCGGTTGTTTTTCCTTATTTCGGGATATCTTTGGCTAAAAGGTCCGAAAAGGTGCATTTTAGTAGCGTTAATATACCAATACTAGTAGTGCTTGTCATGGCCCGAATAGCAGAAATTGACCGTGCGATACTTGCCCACTTACGAAGGAATGGCAGAATGTCGTGTGTTGAACTAGCCAAAGATATTGGCGCGTCAGAAAAAACCATCCGTACTCACATGAAGAAGATGGAAGAAAATGGAATTATTCGAGGTTACACAATTAGAGAAGGTGGAGTAGGACTTACTGCACTTGTCAGAATCAAGGTATTGCCTGGTGCCGAAATTGGTTCATTTGCTTCAGAAGTAACCGGCTGGGATGGTATTGAAATAATCTATGAAGTGTCAGGAGAGGCTGATCTAGTGGCCCTTATTCATGTTGATGACACCATGGCGCTAAGAGCACTGCTAGACAAGATGTGGATGGCTGCGCCTAATGAGATTGGTTCGACCACAACAGAACTTGTGCTAGAACAGTATTGATTCAACAGCTAAAATATCATACCAAAACATGGCTGATGATTTTCTAATTATGTCGGCCTTTTGCGACTACATGCCACAGATTCGATGCTCAACATTATGAGTATCGGACTTTACAATAGACTGGGTGTATCAATGGGGGTGAGGAAATATGGCGACAGAAATGTCATCGATTTATCTGAATGGGGCAGACCATTTGCTCGTGTTATAGCTCGATATCTAAAGGAAAAACCAGTTTCGGTAATTCAAGTCACTAATCTCCACTTAGTTCTCACTATTTTCTGTGCTTGGCTGATTTTGCAGGGTGATCTGATCCTCGCATGTTCTCTACTGATAATCAAGGGAGTTATCGATGCTGTTGATGGAGAATTGGCTAGAATTAGAGAACGCCCATCTCATGTTGGGAGATACTGGGATACTGTCGCAGATACAATTGGATTAATCGCGGTAATGGGCGCCTTTGGTAGTGTTTTTGATTGGTCGATTTTGTTTACTTGTGTCATGATTTTGGCAACTTTATTCCAATATTCGTTATTTAATTACTATTCAGTATTGATGAGAGCGTTAGGTTCAGGGGATTCAACGAGCCGGGTTGATGAACGGATTAGGCCGGTAGCCCACCCTTGGGAAAAACAACGGAACGTCAATATTTTTCACTCACTATACCTTTTCTTTTTCAGTTGGCAAGACCAGATCATCTCTAACCTGTATGGTAAGGGTTCTGAAAGTTTAACCTTCGAATTAACCGTTGCTTCGTCTCTGGGATTTGGCATGCAGTCATTGATTATCTTCGCCATGGCAGTTACTCAAAATCTAAACTATCTGCCAGAGTTGGTACTAGGAGTTAACATGCTTATGATGGGTCTAGTTTTGTTGCGTAGCAGGTTTTAAATTGCTTGTTGGCTAAAGAGTGGAAGACCACATTTGAAGTGATAGAGGTGCTAGTGTGTACATGGTCGAGCGAATCCAGGTACAGTCAAGCTCACCATTTGAGATTTATCACATCCTAAATAGTTTAGAAAAGGTCCCGGAAATAACTGTTGAAGCAGAATTATTCCTGCCACAGGTTGACGGCCCATTTGGCTGTGTAATTGCCTTACATGGAAGTATGGGCTGGGCAGAACATCATCAAGACCACATCAATATCTGGCTCAAGGCTGGACTAGCAGTTTGTAAAGTGAATTCATTCTCTTCTAGGTCGGTTGATAATACGGTTGACGACCAACTCACAGTGACTCATGCGATGATGATTGTTGATGCTTTTAGAATTCGCGCAGTACTGGAACAGGACCCTCGAATTGGCAAAATAGGCGTGGCCGGGTGGAGTCTTGGAGGGACTGTTGCGCTTTATTCGGCGTGGGCGCCAATTATTGAAATCCTAGGAAAGCCGTTTGACGCTCATCTGCCATTCTATCCAGCGGCCCATCTACGCCCTGAGATTAAAGATTGGTCTGATGCACCTATGTTGATTCTTCACGGAGATGCAGATGATTGGACGCCAATTCATTTTGTGGAGAGTTTGTTACCTCAATTACCCAATACAACACTGCAAGTATATGGTGGAGCGCATCACTCTTTTGACAGTGACAAAAAATTTACCCTTCTGCCAAGGGCTGTTCATTTGAAGAAAAGAACTGCTAGGATAAACCAGAACGGATACATGTCTGGTGAATTATTCCTCGGCATCAGGTGGCCGTTAAACCAACGTTGGCAGCGGCGCTGGGTAATTCGAATTTTGCGTAATAGAGGCGCTCATATCGCAGGAAACCCAACTGCTAGAAGCGATGCTCTTGTTAGAGCCAAAGAGTTCTTGACAAAGCAACTTAGCTAAGTCCGTCTCAAGATTGAGACGCAAAAACTGAGCTTTCTAATCACTCAACTTTACGCACGTTGACTGCGTTTGGCCCTTTAGGACCCTCACCGATTTCGAACTCAACGGTGTCTCCATCGTTGATCTCACCAGTCACTTCTGACTTGTGTACGAAGAGGTCGGAGCCTCCCTCTTGTTCGATAAAGCCGAAGCCTTTTGTTTGGTTAAACCATTTTACTGTACCTGTTTGCATTGTCACGCGGTCAAAATTCTACTAATTATAGTAAACGATTTATTGTTGGTGAAAAACATCAGTTTGACACAGTATCTCAAAAGCGGAGCCCTCTAATGAGTTTTCCACGCGTCGCTACCCTTTGGTTAACGTTGATTGAAATATCACTTTGTTGAAAGATGTATTCACACGTCAAAAGACTCATCGCAGACATATGGACGGTCGGATTTTATTTCATACTTAATCTGATTAAATTCTTCCATCCATTCATCAGTAGGCTCAAGCCCGTCATTTCCGTCAGTTACTAACTCAGGTTTTTCGATACCGCTGACTATATCGGCACAGTTTTGCCATTCGGGGTCATAAATTGTCAGCCCTTTTTCATGAATGTAAAAGTGAAGACAGGTGATTGATTCCGGGTCGCACGCTTGATAATAATCGCCTCTATCCCTTATATTTACTACAGGGGCATCGCGAATACAGAAGTATCCAGATTCGTCAATTTGTGGATCATCGTCACACATATCGCTAAATTTGTGGTAAAAACTAGTGACTTTGCCTTGTTGGAATAACAGCCCATTGATCTCTTCTTCTCCATCAAAACTAGTAGCTGAGTAATCCCAAAGTATTTCGCCATAAAATTCTGGTTCTGCCACTTCTTTGGTAAGATAATCGTAAACAAAATATCCTGAAGCACCAAGACCACCAATTATCAGTAGCATAAGAATAGCCGGTAACGGTGATTTCCGTCTCTTAAACGAGCCTGAAAGATAGTCTCCGTCATCTTCTTCATCATCGTAAAAATCTTCGTAATCATAATCGAGTTTCACGTTTTCAGTTTTCGAGTTATCAATAACTTGGGTATTTTCTTCTTGCCATAGATGATAACCATCATCTGCTGAATACCAATGACTGCCATCATCTGCAAGATACCAATGGACGCCATATTCATCATTAGGCAACCAGTCACCTGGGGGTAAGTCTTCCCACCTAGACACGTGGTTTTGCATATTAGACGTATGACATCTGATATTTTAATGTTTAAATTTGGTTAGTGATTTTTAAAATTCTGCTCTTTGAAGGAATTTATTCAAGACCACTTTTCATCATCATTAGAATCATTTCGATTAACTCTAATGAAAGCGATGACAAGCAACAATATGATCGCTAGCACGGCAATCTGCATGGTCGTCGAAGAGATATCTGAACTGGCAGAATCTTCTTCTTCAGCCGAATTATCTGGCGATGTGCCTGCATTATTATCGTCGTCGTCAACAACTTGGTCGCCAATATCAACATCGAAATTAATCGTAGAGCTGTTACCATTACCTGATGCATCAGCGCTTGTGATGACTAGCGTGTAATCGCCATCGGAGAGAACCGTAGTAATGTGTTCGTGATTTTTCTTAGTGGCAAACTCGTTGGTGTGAATTACTGAACCATCGAGGCTGATAGATTCCGTAGAACTTTCTGAGGTATACCAAGAGATTCTTGCTCGTCCGTCGTCTAGTACTTCCACTGCTAAGTTGAGTAGTTCTGGAGCCTCATCATCGATTGCCGTCGAGGCTGTGAAATTCACCATCTCTGACATAATATCACCAATTGAGACTCTACATTCGTATTCTGTACCGGCGGTTAAGCCAGTTGCAGTTACCGTAATAGTAAGCTCTTCACTACTCCATGATTGATTGACTGCTACTGCAGTTTGTACTGCCTCGTTACAAGACAAATCGCCAGATGCGGCCTGGGTTGTTGACCATTCTAAGATGGCTGTTTCAGCGGTACTACTGACATACTTGAAGCCGTAAATTTGCTGGGCAATCGCTGGCATTTCAAAGCCGGTTAGTTGTGCATAAACATGTCCATCGACATCGTAAGAAGATAGCATTGCTTGTTGCCCATCGCCATCCAGAATGATATCGACAATGTTTGGATCGTAATCAATTCCATCATCGTCTGCTGGGTCAGCGCCACCACCAAGACGCCAAGTCTTGGCTGTTGCATCAACGTCACGCCACTTACCGGTTCCAAAACCATCTTGACTACCAATTACAATGATGTAGCGATAATTAGCAACATCACTACCAATCACGTCTTTGCTGACTGTGAAAATAATGGTTTTGTCTTCAACATTACCTGTCACATCAATGCCTCTTGCTGAGGTACTGCCAGTCTCAGCTTGTACTGATTGTACTGCGCCTGGCTCACCGGTGCCACTGATAGCAACTTCCCATGCCCAATCTGGATGAACTTCGGCATTAGCGCCGGTAAGCATCTCGGTTTCACCATAAGTTGTATCGCCTTGATCGACATAAATCTGCACTATTTGATGACTAAAACCGTTGGCTAGACCCCAAATATCTGTCATCTCATCCATTTCAATAATAAATTGGGCATTCCATGCGCTTTGACGTACTGTGACTTTCTTAGCGTCCCATAGACCGCCATCACCTTCGGTTGCGAAATCACTGGCTAGCGGATAGGTATAGTCACCATCGCCATTTTCATCACCAACTACATCATCCAATTCAAGTAAAGTAACCCACTCCTCCAAATCTGGTAAGACTAATTCTGCCGGCGCTGGTGGGGCAATTTCCATGTCTTCACCATCGCCATAAGACAGCGATGCGGCCCAAGAAGAAACCACCTTTATTCTCGTAGTATATCTTGGAGAAAGGCCGATATCAGCCCAGGGTATGACAAATTCATAGACATCATCAACCGCACAATCACCAAGTGTAGAAGTGCTAGTTAGCACCCATTGTTCAGAGTCTCCCGATTTGCCTTTTGCCTCGAACAAGTTCCACTTGGCTCGGCCGTCTTCTCTAACGGTATCAAAGTCAATTGCTACCATGTATTTGGCTGGGAAACCGAGGATCTGATTGCCATAATAGGTGCGGAAATTTGTTTCAACTTCATTGAAGTTTACCGCATTTGGCTGCATGAAATATATTGCTAAATCTGGCTCATTATACTGTGAGTTACGTGAAATATTTGCTAGTTCCTCGGCGGTTACTGAATCAATACGCATGAAGATATTGCTTGAATCATAGCCGACATAGAAATTGTCGATATCAAAATCACCGCCATCAACTGATGCATCATATTTAGCGGCACCATCCCATTCGCCGGGCAAGGCTATTCCGTCAATCATTGGCTCAATAATCCCTCCATAAGGTACTACAGGAGTTGCTGCTCCAGTCCACAAATCTTGCAGATAAGGCGGCAAATCTAGATTGATTGCACGATAGATATTGGACAAATGAACCTTAAACAATACGTCCCAATTCTCATCATAACCACTGTCTTGGTCAAGACAATACCACCAAAACCAGTCACTACCTTCAGCAATATACAGTGATTCCCAAGCATTTGACAAACCTGGATGAGTTGGGTAATCGGCTTGAAATCCGACTAATGCTTGGCGCGCCTCGACTAATCGTTGCCAACCTAAACTCTCTTCTGGCTCGCCAGCCCAAGTTCGCAAAGTCCCGTCAATCCAAGACCCTGTGCCGATAGTTTCAATTTCAGGCAACGTCGGTTCTGTCGATAAGAATTCACTTGGAGTAGTGGTTACGATAGTTGGATGAGATGCTAAGCGCGAATACCACTCATGCATGAAGGGACGAGCATTGTCTTGATGTTGGAATTCAGACATAAACATCCAATTTTCTCCGTCAAGTGCAACAGTCAACAAATGCTCGGAAGGGTCCTCGCCGGCATCAAGTAATTGTTGACGAACATTATCGAGGTAGGCGATGAAATCTGACACCGCAGCTTCGGGAGTCATCGTCCCATACTGAAAAGCAATTCTATCGGATATGACACGGTCACGAAATACCACTGCAACCTCACCACCATCTTCACCAGTAACCTTCCATGGTGTCGCTAAATTACTTGCATCATCAACATCAATTAGATTGCCAGAGTTGTCGGTAGATTGGAGCAGAATTTCTTCATCACTAACCATCCACTGGATTCCAACATCAGCAACAGGCTCAACCATTGCTGGAGAAACCGCCTGTTCGCTTGGCCACATACCAGTTGGCCTAAAGCCAAGTTTTGCCTCAAACAAGTCCATACCGTTGACTAGATGGTCTTGAACGTCTACTGGCCAAGAGTCTTTGTTAACTCTAATACCATCTTCCATAGTCCAGCCATCCATCATCAAAAGTGGCATAATTGGATGATAGTACGGCGTAGTAGTTAACTCAATTTGACCTTCAGCAGCTAGTTGACTATACATTGGTAGAACATTTGCCATGTGTTGGTGTTGTTGATCTATGACATACATCAAATCGGTATGAGTATACTGGCCATTTTGCATGAATAAATCAATTAATCCTTGATCTCGGTGAGATATATCATATTCTCCTAAGACATAATCTGGTGAAAATTGATACAGGTACCAAAGCACTTGTAAATCTAGATAATCTTGTGGAGATAATAATATATCATCCATGATGGTTGCTGGCTTTAGATTATGTAACGTCATATCATAAAGTTCAGAATACCTGGCACTAGATGGATAAAGCCATGATTGGATATGTCCTGTTTCAGAGACGTTGTAAATCCAGCCACTATTCCAAAAGGATTGAAATTGCATAGTGTGTAATTCTAAGGCGGTGGCATTGGGATAATTTCCTTCTGGCCATGGTCGCTTTGCCATATCTGTATGGTCATCAAGGGTTTCATTTTCATAATAATCAACTAATTGTTCAATAAATGACGGGACTAGATTGTAGGTTACTTTGGTGCCAGTTTGTGCGAGTATTCCCGGAGAATCCACATATTCAGTCATTGCGTGAACTCTTACCCACGGCATCTCGTAGGTATTGGTTAGCTTATTCTTGTAATATGGTTGATGTTGATGGAAAATAATTGCTAAGTTAAGAGCATCATCAACCTTGTCTATTGCTCCGTTTTCTATTACTGGTAGAGTGTTTGGTACTGTTGCGTTATTCCTATTATCAAGATGATAATAATGGGTAAAGGTTTCTGCGCCATTAGAACTTGAGGGGTTGTCTACTGGGAATGAAGTCCAAACATTTCCTTCGTCTTGCCATTGGGCATAAACCATGAATTGCAAACTAGTTGGTGACCCAATTGCTGACCAAGGGATGGCCATTTCTGTCACCGTATTGTCAGCCCATCCAACATAGATATCCGATTCAGGTAATGGTCCTTGGTCTTGCCAAGCCGTCCCATCAAAGGCAAACTTTTGGTTATATGTTGAGTCTTCTAAAGCAAAACCATAATCGGCAGAAAATGGCAACGTGTGGGCAAATCCCCAATCTTTACTGAGGACTGAGCCACCTTCGCTAGTATTGAAGTAAACGAATAAATCTGCTCCTGATAAAGAATCTGACCAATCTGTACCTGTCCAAGCGAGGTAGAAATTATCATCATCCCATGTTGAATAATAGGTGACTGCATTGTCGTCTAAGGCCATTTCGCTATCTGAGGACCATTCGGTAACATCACCGTCAATGGTTATCGTTTCTGGAGTCAGTGCGGATACGAAACCCAAGCCTGCTTGCAAACAGAATAATGTAACAATAAATACCGCAGTCGCCCTCATTAAAACAACCCACAATATGATAACTTGAAAGGGTTTATTGTCAACCGTTCAGATATGAGCAGTGAGGTTGGCGTGCTATGTCACATTACCTCGCTACCCAATGGAAAGATTTCAGACGGGGCTAAGTTCGTTGATTTTCTAAATCAAAAAGGTTACTCAAAATGGCAGTTCTTACCGCTAACTCCGCCAGACAAACATGGTTCACCATATGCATCTCCTTCGGCATTTGCTGGACATTTTGGTTTGTGTACTGGAACTAATTCTAGGCAACTAATTGAAGAAGAATATTGGCTTGAA
>JABJMO010000079.1 GCA_018659375.1 Methanobacteriota archaeon
CCTCGAGGGCGGCCGTCCATCATAGCACCGCGGTAATTCCCCGTAACGGCATCTGCTAAGATTTCCTTAGCTTTACAACTAATTTCAATCGTTTTTTGTTCTCTAGCGTGCATCCATTCCCCCTGGGTTGGGCAGCGAATTTCCCAATTCGCAAAATCACCATCTAGATGTACAATACGTTCCTTAAGGGAATCATTGACCATGGCGATAATCGCTGACAATCTTTGTGAATTCCAAACAGTTTCATCACCCAATGCTATTTTGCTATCTAAAAGACCTGATAATTGTTCATTACTTAACGAATTTTTCATGATGTAAAATTCTGGGCACCTTACTTCATGACAAGGCCGCTGGCCCGCATATATCCACCCGCCCTTTGATTCTCCGACAAAAACTGATCCCGCACTGACTTTTGAGAATTTGAGTCCGGCGATTTCCAAAGATGACATGTGAATCCCTAGTTTAGCAAATCGTTCATTCGATTATACCAAGCAATCCCGTTTTTGTGATCCTCTAGCATAGCGAATTGAGGGAAAGGGGAAATTGATCGCATGTAGCCGAATACAGAGAAATCAACAAGACTTGGCCCACTACCGCCAAAGAAATCTTTTCCTTGGTGCTCATCAGTAAACTCAGTAAGTAAATCATGCCAAAGTTGCTTAGGCTTTCGCCCATCTTTTTTGACGCGCTTTTTGGCAATTATTCCCCACATTATTGGAAAGCCTGCCCAAGCGTATAGGCGCTTGGAGATGAAACCAAATTCTTCCAACTTGGATATCCTTGTTGTGGTTTTGAATGCGGAGCCTAATGTACCATACAAAATTGGGACTGTGGCCTTAGACATTTTTTGGTCTGACCAATCGAGCCATTTCGATGTACGTTCCTGTGCTGATACATTTAGTAGTTTATTTTCGTTATAGTGCTCATCAATGAATTTCATAATCAGTGTTGAATCAACATGATGAGTGCCTGTTTCATCGGTAAAGACGGGTACTTTTCCCCATCCATCAGTAAACGATACCGCTTTTTTTATCTTCAATCCGTTTACTGCAATAAGATCTACATCTAAATCTAAATATTCGATAAGGCCCCTTACTTTCCAGCAAAATGGGCAAGTATGCAACATGTGCAGTGTTGCTTTTGACATATCCTAGCCTGTAACGGGACACTATTCAATCCTTGTCTGCGGAATCGAGTACAGGTTTCCATCCCGTTTTCCAAAATTCAAGGTCATCTAGCCATCTTAGCCATTCTTGATCTGTGCTTGATAAAAGCCTATATGCTCGGCTTTCGAGAGCGTCTTTGTTTACACTAGATAGAGATCCGTTATCAAAACATTCTTGCCACTCGACTTGCATTTGTCTAATTCTTCGCTTTGCCTCTTCAGGATTGTCGAAATTACGTTCACACATATCTCTAAGCTCGAGTAGCCAAGTTCGACCGTCTTTCATTATTGGCTCAATGACTCTACGAGCCGACTTGGGTTTTGAAAACGGCCACCAGCCCATGTTAGCCCCTATTGGTCGTAGTTATTGAATATGGTTCAAAGTATGAAAAAATCTTATTATCAACCTATACATTTCAAGTGAATGGGTTAGGTGAGAGAATTAATGGGCCGTATAACACTTCATGTCCATGGCCAAGCCAAAGAGCGTTCTTACCGTGACATGTTGGAAATCTACTCACAACGGCTAAGCCTTAAAAATATCAAAATAACAGCCCACTCAGCAAAAAAACCCGTACAACAATATTACAGTGAGATCAACAAAAACGTAATTTTATTTATCCTAGATGAAGATGGAGAACAATATACTTCCCGACAATTTGCAGATCTGGTAAAAGGATGGTCTATTGCTTCGGAGGACATTAACTTGGCAATTGGTCCAGTAGACGGATGGCAACAAATTAACCACGCTCCCAAGCAAGTAATTTCGCTTGCTAAAATGACCATGCCACACGAACTTGCAGCAGTTGTTTTAGCCGAACAAGTTTACCGTGCAACAGAAATTATCAAGGGGACAAAATACCATCGTGATTGAGCAAATACTCAAAGCGGAGCGGTATATGCATTGGATTGAGAGGCCATGATACTAGAAGATTCTACAGTAGTTTGGTTGTTACTTGGATTTGAATTAGGGATTTCCATAATTTTAATTCTCGGGTCTAAAAGCCAACCTTTTCCGACTCCTGCTAGAAGATTTGGATTGTTTATATTGATGGTTAGCAGTTTGTTGTTGTTAGGTCAATCAGCACCAAACCCAACTAGTCTAGAAGCTCATTTAGCAATACTTTCTGTGTTTGGAGCGTTTGGATTGGTAAGCGGAATAAATTTGATGCTGAGGACTAGACGTGAAGTACTGGTTGCTCCAATGTCAGGTTTCATGTTCTGTGTTGGGGTCACAGGCTTGATCACTCAAACCTGGGACGAGCTAAATAAATTTGAACATTGGGCCGGCTTTTTGGCGCTTGTAGTACTAGCAGGGGGTCAAACTTGGTTAGTGTTCAGAGGTCTGCTAATCGGCAGATTACCATTAGCTTGGAGCCAAGCAGGAATGGTCGCTTTACACAAGGGCCAATTGCGCGGACCTCACGGCGCAATAGAATGTTTTGAGAAGGCGTGGGACGCCGAAGAAGAACACCTGAACCCAATGGCTTATTCTGCTCTTAGTAAAATTTTCCAAGCGTTAGAGGAGTCAGAGGTAGCAGCCCATTGGAACGAATTATTCCTTGAATCAGGTGGCAATGATTCAGTGGCTAATGAATGGTTAACTGCAATAGATGATTGCTTGAATAATATGGGATTTGCAGCAGCCCATGGCGAAAGCGAATAATGCCGCTTTAAGTAATTATTAATTCACATTGCGCCGAAAAGTAGCATTAGAGCGAATGTTTTATGTATTTTAAAGTCGATATATAACCATGGGAAAAAACAATATGAGGAAGAGTATCAAACAAACCTCACCGTTACTGGTGGCAATTTTAGGAATTTGGTTTGTGGCAAACCTTGCCTCCCAACTTGTCTTCATATCAATTCACGGTAGCCCATATGATGGCCTTGCGATGCTAATGTCACTAGGATCAATCTATATTGCGATTTTAATTGCCGAAGCAATACTTTGGGTCTGGGTGCTATTTTACGTTGCATACAAAACCTACAATCACATAATACCAACCAACTCATCCGATATCACTGGCAATGGACAAATGGTTACTAAATCAACATAATTGATTCAATATTATCGATGTATTCAAGACCCTTCTCGTCAAAAGCCGTATGTGTCTGATACTTCTGAAGCACCAATATATTCTGGTAGGCCTATGTCTGTCACGGATTTGATTAACCATGAAACAGCAATCGACGAAATCCCCAGCGGAGCAAAAATAGTAACCATTGAAGAAGCAAG
>JABJMO010000080.1 GCA_018659375.1 Methanobacteriota archaeon
AGCAATACCAGATTCCAGTTCAATACCCCGGTCATAAGGCGTACAGGATAGTGTTGCTTCTATCCCAAGGCGATCATATGCTGCAATGATTTCAAATTGCTGTTCTAGAAAATCAGGCAAATCAATATCCATTTCCGCCATTTTTTCTTTATCGCATCCAGCCGAATTCAAGGTAGTTGTAATGGCTACACGACCACCTTCATCACCAGATAAATCAGATAAGAAACGACGAAGTCCATGCCCACCAGTAATTACTGAGACTCCAGATACGTGAGCATTGTCAACTTTGACAAAACCGTCTGCCTTAGCGATTTCAGCAAGGTCAACTACCAAGCGGGCTGCCTTTTGCCTAGTCTCACCTTCTTGCCCGGCTAATTGCTGTGCAAGGCGGTTTGGTAAGTCCATATTATCCCGCACAACTAACTCTCTCATGAAGTAAACCCTTATTTCCACCAAAGAAATATAGAATCGGCGAAAGTTTTGATACCATTGAAGTACAGGAGATTAATCATGTCTTCAGATATTGGACATCAAAACCAAGAACATATTGCAGGAGAACCTGCAGGCAGTCAAGCAAAACCAATCCCACCACTCAATGGCAATCACACAACATCACAAGGAGCAGTAAAAACTCCTAGTAAAAAGCCACGTAAGGTCTTGCAGATAATCCAGATTTTCAGCATCATTATTGTCTTAATATTATCAGTTTACTCCTTCACTATAATCCAGTCATTGCCTGATGAAGCAGGGCAATCGGGAGCAGATGCTAATGAGGTATTAGTTAGAACTGAAGGACGTAATGCTGACTACCTTTGTGAGGAAGGAGGTGCAGACATATTCATCGGTAATGACCTCAATACTAACGGTATTTTAGAAGAAAATGAGGTCACCTCAACAACCAGATTGTGTCATGGCAAAACTGGATTATCAGGACCTCAGGGCGCTACTGGACCTAATGGTGGCCATGGAATCGCGAGTTTGGTCAACACTTCGGTGCTAAATTATGGCAATGAGACCTGCTTTTTTGGCGGGCTGTTGATTGAATCTGGATTAGATCTCAACAATAGTGCCACCCTTGAGGACAGCGAGGTAATTAGTCAGGACTTTGTCTGCAATGGCGCAATTGGCAGTGAAGGAATAAACGGTGATGAGGGATATTCTGCCTTAGTAGAACAAGTACAGCCACCGCAATACCTTTGCTCGTCAGGATTTATTATCAATTTCGGCATTGATAATGGTCACGGCATGGGGATTGCTGAGGACGGGATAATGCACGCAGATGAAGTGATTGATTCGTTGAAAGTTTGTCAAACCCCACTTAACCATGGACCAATCTCTGATATGTTTGCCGGAGTCTCAGATGGATATTCGAGTCAATGTGCTGAGTTTGCATGGTCTGATTCACATGACAAGATAATCACTTCAGGCAGTGATAGCGCCAGTGGTTGTGAATTATGGATCTCCTCGGGAGTCGCCTCTTCAACTGAGCAACTAATCGACATAAACTCTGGAGTAGGCGATTCAAATCCAGGCCTATTCCTCGGGTTTAACCAAATCATTTCCAACGACCAAGAACTGTGGTTATTTGATGCCAATAGTGGCAGTAATGGTCGTGAATTATGGGCCAGCAATCTAAGTAATTCAGGAACTTATCAATTAACTGGCTATAGTGGAGATGGGATAAACTCGGATTCAATAGCGACTTTATGGATGAATGGTTTGGTATTTTCTGATTCCGCAAATTCATTCATGTGGACTGATGGAGTTAACACAACTGAATTGTTTAATGCCCCGTTTATTGACCAGCAACAACAATTAATTTTAGACACTATTGCTGCCGATATTTCTACCCACACAATCTCTTCAATGGTTGTTGATTCTAGTGGATTATGGTTTAGTGCAATAAGCAATAACATTGGATTTGAAATGTTTCACCTTAGTAATCAAGGTAACTTAACCGTGTGGAATCTTAATGAATTCGAAGACAGTATGCCTGATTCGATCTTAGCCATGAGTAATTCTGCAGTGGTAATTGCCGATAATGGAATCAATGGTCGTCAATTAGTTAATCTGGATTTAGATGGCACCCATCAATGGTTAACCAGTTTGACATTACAGAGTAACGGCAATCCCACAACTAGTGTTGGTGAAGGAATGGGTCTCAATTTACTGGAACACAAAATCATCTTTGATGCTCAAACCAGTGCAGTTGACCCAACCTTGTGGAGTTACGACTTGGCAACCTCTAGTGTAACTGAATTATCCAGTTTAGTTATTGCTCCAGGCCTACGAACGCAGCCTGTGCAACTGAATGGGAAATTATGGTTTGATTGTATAACCGGCACAACTGCTGGAGAATTATGCACTAGCGATGGCACCCAAGAGGGTACCAAAATGATTTATGAATTCCAACCAGGTATGGCTTCATCGGAGATTCGAGCAATGGTTAGCCATGGTCAGCATTTGATGATTCTAGTTAACGGAGAGGTTGACTCAACCGATACTGGCCACAGCCTGTGGAGTTTTGACACTAATTCTCTAGCAGCTGAACTAACTTATGACCCGTGGTCCGGCACAGGAAATAACTCTAATGCTGGAGTTTATGGCCAACTGGTTGCGACCAGTGAATTAGTTATGTTTGTCGCTGATGATGGCCAGACTGGTCATGAATTGCACATCTACAGCCCGCTAATGTTGGGTGATGATTGGCTGATTTGGTGAATCACTCATTTTCAATGCAATAAGGACAGGATTGAGCAATAACATAATCTCCAGTGATTTGGTCTTCCATCAATAGTGGTTCACGACAAGCATAACATTGCACCACATCGGTTTCCTTCAATTCAGCATTGAGTGCAACACGACGGTCAAAGACAAAGCAATCACCGTTCCAATAGTCGCCTCCGACTTCTTCAAAATATCCAAGGACGCCGCCTTTGAGTTGTTTTACATTTGAGAAACCGGCTTCCATCATTACAGCACTGGCCTTTTCGCAGCGTATACCACCGGTACAAAACATAACCACTGGCTTATCTTTCAAATCATCAGACATCTCATCAATAGCCCGGGGAAAATCACGAAAGGTCTTGATGCCTAGTTTTGTTGCCATCTGAAAAGTACCAATCCTAATCTCGTAATCATTACGAGTGTCTAGTACTAAGACATCTTCACCATCATCTAATAATTTCTTGAAGTCTGTTGGCGTAATTTCTTCACCGGTCTTGGCAGCTGGTTTGATATGCTCAAGACCAATTGAAATAATTTCATTTTTCAGCCTGACATTCATACGACGGAATGGTTGATAATCCGAGTAAGAAATTTTTAGTGCCATATTTTGAAATCTAGCATCCTCTTCAATAAAAGCGAGGTAGCCATCAACTGATTCTTGAGTTCCAGACAAAAAGAAATTGATTCCTTCATTGGCGATCAAAATTGTCCCTTTTAGGCCTAATTTATGGCAGACGTCACGGAATGGTTGGCGTAATTCATCACGGTCAGGTATATCGACGAAACGATAACCTGCTATGTTGACAATTGAGCCGCTCATGCTTGGTCGTGACGGATTGGATTTTTATGACCATCGAAGTCAATCACGCCAATCATGCCTAGATGCCAATGGTCTTCTCCAACCCTGACCAAATGCTTTGCTAGTAACTCTGGGTGCTGGAGACATTTGCCATCGTTTGTGCTCATTACGTTCCAATCTTGACAATACATCAAGAACTACTTCACGGGTAAAACCAGCTTGTATAATGTCATCAGCATCCATAGTATGTTCTATGTGAAGGCGGAGTATTTCATCTAAGGTTTCATAGGGCGGCAGTGAATCTTCGTCATTTTGATCAGGTGCTAATTCTGCAGAAGGTGGCTTACTCATTGTCGAGGAATTAACCGGCGGTTGCAGATCAGTCTTCGACGCTCTTGAGTTGAATACTTCAGCAAGAGCATAAACTTGCATCTTGTATAAGTCTCCAAGCGGTGTGTAGCCACCAGCCATGTCGCCGTAAAGAGTGCAATAACCTTGGGCTAACTCTGACTTGTTGCCGGTTGCAACAGCCATTCTACCTTCTGCATTGGCGTGGGCCATGACAATAATACCGCGTAGCCGTGATTGAATATTTTCACTAGCCACCGGACTGCCATTTGATAAAACGGAACCGATTTGAGTTTCTAGAGTCGAATGCATCTCATCAATTGATTCAATCTTGAACTGCATGCCTAGGGCTTGTGCGGTATACCTAGCATCATCAAGCGAATGCTGAGATGAATATCTACTTGGCATAGCAATTCCAAGAACATTTTCTGGGCCCACCGCTGCACAAGCCACGCAGGCGGCAACTGCAGAATCAATACCGCCTGATAACCCGAGAACGATTGATTTGATACCTGATTTACGACAATAATCGGCTAGACCCGTAATGACTGCATCAGTAATATCTTCAATCAATTCAGCCGATTCTTCATGCCCATCAGATTCGCTGGGTATGATCTTAATCTGGTCGTTACCAATTGACAGCGCATCATCTCCACCCATGGCAATCCATCGGCAATTCTCTGGCTGTTCTAAATCGACCATCAATACTCCTTCTTGCCATGATGGTGCTACAACAACCATTCCATTTGGCCATGCAACTAATGAGCAACCATCAAACAATAAATCATCATTACCACCAACTTGATTGGCTAGCAAAAATGGATGCTGCAGTGTTGAGGCAGCAGTTCGACATACCTTAATCCTAGAGCCGACTTTATCAGCATGATATGGAGAGGCAGAAAGGTTGACTGTGGCATCGAGTTTCACTCCCTGCCGGCCCCATTCAGCGAGATTTTGAACCGGATCTTGACCATATGATGAAGGAGTTAATCCGGCGATTTGCCAAGCATCCTCACAAACCGTCACACCAAGATCCATTCCGCCAATCGCTCGACAGATACCTGACCGATTCGAAGGATGAAAATAGCGCGTCTCATCAAACACATCATAAGAAGGTAGTAATTGCTTTTTTGCGACAATCCGATTGGTGTTTTCGCCGTTTGGTTGGGCATTTAGTACACCAGAGCGAACCACACCGTTAGCGGGCAAACTACGACTGTCTTCTGTTGGCACCGGAGTACCGACTAGTACTGGAATCTCAACATTTAGCGATGTTGCCTTGTCAAATGACATATTGATGAAATCAGGTTGTAATAACAAATCTCTAGGAGGATATCCGCTGATTGCTAATTCTGTACTAACTGCCATTGCTGCACCATTTTCCTTAGCAATACTCGCCAAGCGCTCAATACGATTAGCATTACCAACTAAATTACCTACTGTTGAATCAACTTGTAGTAATCCGATAAGTTTAGACAAAGTTCTCACCGTGGTCAATTGAATTGGACAATGTCGCCATTTTCGTCCTTGTACCACCACTCATTAGTAGCTTTGTCATGGTACCACCAGTAGCCGTCAGCACCCATTACCCAATCTGTTTCAGCTTCTGCTGCCGGGGTTGTTTGTGCCACGCCAAGTGCTGCTGAAGCAGCAGCAAGTGAAGATACAGGTTGGATTTCTTGAGTATGGGTTGATGACTCTGCTGCTGCATAATCGACAGCACCTTCATCTTCATCTTCATCTTCATCATAATCATCTTCTTCCATTTCTGAAGAATATTCATCCCAATCATATTCTGAACGAGCGCCTTTGCCTCTGGTTGCTTTGCGCGCCCACAGTAGTCCTGTCGCGATGATTGAAACAAAAATAAGTGCAACAATAGATCCGATGACTGGGTTGACGTCACCAAATAGATTCTCGACAAAACCTTGATCTCTAGCAGGCCTTACATCAACTGTTGGGCCTTTGGAAGTTTGACCGTTATCAAGTTCGACCTCAATCCACTGAATACCTTGTGAAGTAGGAGCCCAGTCAACTGTAATCAGGCCTTTTCCTCCAGCAGGGATATCAATACTTGGCCGTTGAAGCACGTCTTTTGAGCCATTTAGCTTGACCACATACACAGTGGCGTCAACTGTTCCATCTAATGACCCGGTATTGTCTACTAGTGCTTGAACCGAAGTTGATTGGCCAACTTCAATTATTAATCTAGTATATGAGATATCTAAGGGGCCAATGTTAAATTCTGGTCTTAACCATTCCAAGTCCCATTGAGCAATTTCGCTACCTGGAGGCGCTCCATTCATGCCTTGAACAGAATTATCTGCTAGATCTCTTCCATTTATTTTGATGAATAAGATTAGTCGATTTTGAATCATAGTGTCGGTAATTCCAGACAGGTCGATTTCTCCATAGACCTCCAATTGAGTACCTGAAATATCGGTTCCTTCAAGTGTCATTGACTCGAAACCGGTAGACAGTCTATCTCCAGTGAGTGCATCCTCAACCCACCACTCAAGTTGCAGGGAATCTATGTCTAGACCCCCTTCTTCATCGATGGCTACTCTTACTTCATACACATCAGTATCGAGAATTGTATTAGGTCTAGGATTGATTACTTCAACAGGGTTTGGACCTGTCCCATCCACTAATATCCACCGATTATCTGACTCATCAGTTACGTCATCACCTTGACCAGAGTAACAATCGACTCCCCAAGTCAAGGCCTTCTTGCCCGAGGATTCCGAAGCTGTCACGACTGCAGTCCATGCACCATCAAGTGCAGTTACAGGATAAGAGACACTCTCAAACATCACGGTTACAGGACAATCAAAATCAGGACGAGTGTTGGTTTCACTGAATAAGACATCACCTGATACTTCAAAAGAACTGCTAGGGGCAATTCTTGCCCCATCATCCACTACTGTACCTTGATTGATGAATAATTGAATTGTTTCATCTGGAATGTACAGATTGCCAGAAGATCGCCAACGTAGAGTTGGGAATGCTTGTTGGTCAGTGTTGCCTGCACGGTCCATAACGATTAATTTAGGTTCACGCTTGGTATCCCCCAAATCAGGAATGGTCCATAGTAAGTGGAATTTAACATTCAATGTCAAATCAACTTCATACGGCCCAGCAGGTCCATTTTGGCCAATCATATCACAATCATCAATCACTAAATGAGGGCTTGTCGTAGTACAATTACCGGTAATAAAGTCCCAAGATATTGGTAAAGGGTCACTGTTTTGTTGAGAAGCGAGTTGTACTTCGACATTTGACAAGTCTGAACCACCATTCGGTTCTGACATCATGACGTCGAATTCGTACTCAATCATTGGGTGAAGCCAGGTTTGTCTGCCTCCATCCCATGAAAAAGCAGCTGTTGGAATGGTCGGAGGACCGTCGGCTTTTAGTTGGTACATGAACAAATGATCGCCTTCTTCACCAGTACCATTATCCTCTAATGGATGGCCTGCGGCATCGTTACCAGTCAAATATACTGCTACTTTATCGCCAATTGCACCGCCACTATCATCTAGCAAAATAGTATATTGTCCAACAAATGCAGTAAGATCATTAGGCAATAGTACTGAAGAAAAGGATGAATATTCATCTGGACTTGGTTGGCCGTTCATGTCATAATCGTTAATCCATTCACGCCAAACCATAGCTTCAATGTTGGAAGGCAATATTGGTTGATCGGTGATTTGAATTTGGATTGTTTGGCTCGAGGAGGGGACGCGGTGATCGTATGCTGCAACGCTTGACCCATAGACTGAAGGGACCACTGAATCGGCAAAGAATGACCTTTCAAACAAGGCATCTTCAGTAACTCCAGCGCCAGTTAGCGGGCTAACTTCTATCTTCCAATCCAACACACCGTTGGTAAATGGCACTACATCGGTAAAATTCCATGTATCCTCATCCAAAGAAGTGGTATTAGCAATTTCGGTTGAACCGTGGTATAAACTCACTACAGCGTCACCGGGGGCAAAGGAATCTATACTGTTAAGGCCTTCAAATCCTACATCGATAGAAATATCGATTTGTTGTCCTGCTGGCAAATAATATTCATCAGCAGGTAATTCTCCAAGGTCGGTAATGAATGTTACCGATTTGATTTCTAAATCATTTTCTAGCGCCTTAGTAGCACCATTAAGACTGCCCCATGAGTGAGATGCAGGAATAGAAACAACACCATTAGCGAGTACTAGCCTTGTTGATGCAGTTACATAGTTTTCATCATCCCAACCAGGCTCAATACGGTATTTGACTGCCACATCAATAGCGTCGCCATTTTGCGTAAAATCTAACCAATTAGTTGGATGCAATTCAATAAATTCGCTTGCTCCTTGACCAACAGGGCTGCCGCCGCCAGTTGGAATTAACCAAGTAGCGTGATGATTGTTGCCCACTACATCAAGACGAACTAATCCGGCAGTAGAGGAGGTCACTTTGAACGATGTATGCATTGTGTGCCATTGTTGACTAGGAGTCAATACTTCCACTTCGTCTTCCATATAGGTAGAAACTATCTCCACATCTGAAGAATAGTTAACTCCATCTAAAGTTACCAAGAGACCGCCTGCGGAATCTGCAATAAACGGAATAGGAATTTGGTGTTGCCCACCGACTGTTGATAATGATGACCGTGCGTCATTTATGCCCAAGACCATTGGTGATTGTTGATTTGAATCTATACTCATTGAAACTGCATATGGTATCGACAATCCTGCCATTTTCATTCCCCCTGAGCCAGTTACTTCAAAATCAACCTCTACGAAATTGGCTCCTAAAAATCCAACACTCGAGGCGGTAGAAGCGGCGTAACTTAGTGCATAGAGTTGAGATTCGTTTAATGTTACATATGCACTATCAATCGAATCATAGGAATAGTTAGCAATCAGTTGGTTACCTACTCTAATGTATAATCCGGTCAGCACTCCTGTTTCAGCAAATACACCGACTGAGAAACTCTCTACCCCATCTCGAGGCATCCAAGCAGTAACTGATGCTGTTCCAGATATTCCCGGATTCACAGGAATCCTGTCAGCGCCATTTTCAAAGCGGTCTTGCCAACCCCATGAGCCCACACGATTGTCACTACCACCCCATTCAGTAAACCCATCTTCGTTGAAATCTATTGCCGGCTGGGCTGGATGCTTTCCGCCGAGCAGAGTCCAAGATAGCATCTTACTGCTCCATTGGCTAGTATTGCTGCCATCGTGAATAATTCTAAATTGGTAACGATAAATTGTATCCACCGACGATTCGGTAAAAGTTGTTGCCGATACATTGGTCCAGTTACCAAATGAGTCATAGCGAATTTGCAACTGGCCATTGGTGATATCTGAACTGCCAGAAATTACCTTTGTTGGCGATGAAGCCATCATCCATGGCGAGGTTAAATTACAATCTACTGTTGCCACGGCACCCTTACTAAACGTCACGGCACCTCCTTGCATGCATCCTTGATCCCAACCTAGATCTGCTAATCCACCTCTAAAGGAAGTCATCATTTGTCCATCTCCGCTAATAGAATGTAGATATGGAATTCCAGCGCCTGTTGGAGAACCTCTAAATTCGAGCTTCAATCGGACTAGGGGGTACATTTCATGGTCCACCATGTTGAGTGGAATTGTCACATCATTGCTGCCATGAGCGCCCATTATTTCGTTTCCAGCATTATCTAAAATGGTCCAATTCAAGAAAGCACCTGATGGGATATCTAGGTCTAGGTGAAGTGGTGCATATGTGCTTCTAGACACTGGCTGGGTTGCCCCACTACCCCAACCGATTGTTGGACTGATCCAATGAGATTCCGGCGGTGACGCTAAGTTAACATCATCAACGAACCAAAAATCACAACATGTTGCTCCACTACCACTACCGCTGATTTGATTTATTCTAATTTGAGTATTAGCGTGTAAGGCAGCTGCAGGTAGATTGGTACTCCATTGTTGTGCAGTCCCCCCGGTAGTGGACCCCAACCAGGTATTGAGCGTCACCCAATTACCATTGATATCGGCGTATTGAATCTGTAAGTCTTCACCACTATCGGGTTCTTCACCACAACCGGCACCGGAAAACGTCGATGAGCCCTGTAAAATCCATGCAGTTAGTGGCATACTTGGTGCTCCAGCTAAATTCACTACTGGAGAAGTTGCATGATGAGGAGCGTTAAAGTTGGCTTGTGTCTTGATTGAGCCTCCTGAAGTTCCGTTGAATCCACACGCAGTTGTCCATCGACCCACGAAAGTTGGGTCAGAAACTGTCCATCCTTGAAGTCCTGAATTAAAATCCCATAGTGTTCCTGCAGTAGACCCGGTTAGCGACGTCCCTTCAACAACAGTCCCGTTTTTTGAAGCATCAGAATTTGACCAGGAAATGTCGCCTTGCCAATTAAAGCCATAATGAGTTTGCACTGCGGATGGCTCGACTGTTAATTGCAAATCTGTGATTGGTGAGTCACTTGGTACATCCACAGTGAAGGCATTGTTAGCAATATTATCGCCTAAAAGCCCCACAAATTCTGCGTTTCCAATGCTTGAATGACTGATTGTTTTTGAATCATTAAGCGTAGCTATTTCTACCGAAGATGCCGATAAATTACCGGTCATCTGTAACGGCCCCATTATAGCCATTAAAATCGCCAAAAAGAGTGCACTGCGCCACTTGGCCACTGCGGACATGCACCCCCGTAGACCTGTAAGGACTTGAAACATACCCTCCAAAATAATTTCCCGAAAGGAAAAGGGAGCAATATCGGCCTTAATTTCCTAATCATGTTTGCTTAGAAGGGAGAGGTTCAAGAGAAAAACCGATTTCGCAACATCATGGCTAAGCCAAAACCCGCCGGTGAACTTGACGCTGTTTCTCTTGAA
>JABJMO010000045.1 GCA_018659375.1 Methanobacteriota archaeon
AGCATAAACCCTGTCTTGAGACAAATGAAATTAAGGTTTTGATTAATATCAATGTAATAAATTATTGATTTAATACTTACTTCCGGACTTGGACCGAAGTCCGGCTTAGACTTTTACACATTCATATGTGATCTCAAAAGCTAATGAGCCTGATATTTCTCAGTTCAAATCTCGGCACGTCTACTCCTCTTTCTTTGATTGAATTCGAGAGTGGCACGTGCTGCCAAAACCGTAATTCTGCCAATGGCCTCGGTTTCTGGTTCGGTTCGTCCACTTTTCAAAAACGGCCGCTGAAACTTGATGACGGGTGTGGCAAAAATAGAATTTGTTTTTTTGACCGCTACAAATATGACAATATTTGGTTAATTTTCAATTTCTAAGTCTGCAGAGATTAGTGCTTCTATTCCCAATTTGGTAATTGAAAGTGATACTTTTAGTCCAATACGCTTTCTATTGACCATTTCCCATCTTATTAGAGAACGTAAGTGGTATGAAATTACTTGCGGGGATATTCCAATTTCCTTTGCCAACTGTCCACCATTTGGTCCTTTCAAATCCATCAAATCTACTTTATTTAATTCCATCAATATAGCACGTTTAATCGAATTTTTGCTGAAATTTATCTCTAGTATTGGACTAGATATTGGATTGCCCACAGAAACTGAATCGGCAAAGAAAATTAGCAATCTACCCTCTCTAACAGACCAAATCCGCTCCTCTTTTTCTAATCTATCTAAATGGTATGTTGCTTGATTATTACCAAGTCCAGACAATCTTGTAAGAGCAGAAAGATGGATACCAGGATTGCTTTCAATATACCCATACAAACGACCTCTTTGAAATTCACCATCACTAGTCTTTCTGACAAAACCGAATAACAATAGTAGACTCAGCCAAAACTTGCGTGATGCGGACCATCTAAATGGTTCAAAAGAATACAATGCACCCACTGTAATCAATGTCACTGAACCAAAAGCAACTATTTGGATAGAATCTGGAATGGTTTTGATTTCTTGCTTAAATGGGTCAATAAAATCAGGAATTCGAATTACTAAAACTTCACAATTTCCATCATTGTGTAAATCAAATGGTATGCTATTGTTATCATTGATAGAAGATTCACAGAGAATCTCATCGAAATCGCTCCAACCATCCCCATCTGTATCATTCTCAAGGGGATCACATACTCCGTTACCATCGACATCAACTGGAACGGATTCAATCGACAAAGGGTTTGTGCCGCAGATTGCTTCGATATTATCCCACCAACCATCATTATCATCATCTATATCTAAAGAATCACAAATACCAGATGAATCACTATCTAGAGGTATATCTTGATTGTTTAATGGGTCTGTGCCACAAGAATCCTCATGATAATCTGTCCAACCATCTCCGTCACTATCCTCTTCTGATGATGCTGAAACATTGATGCAAAGTCCTGTTATCAGCAATGTCAAAATAAAAATAATTTGAACCCGATGAAGCATGTGACAAACCTACTCAATTAATTCAAGATTATTGAGGCATGTATCGCCAACCAAAGATGCTGCTATACCATCAGGGCAAATTGCGTTAGTCCAAATTACGCCGGTAAGGTCTGCAGCACCGTATGATGGATTAAGATACGTTAATCTTGCACCTGTCAAATCTGCACCTGTCAAATCTGCATATCTCAAGTCGATATCATATAACAATGCATTACTCAAATTTGCATTGGTAAGATTTACGCCAATCCAATCACTACCACCATAGATGGCTGCACCAGATAAATCGGCACCTGATAAATCACTCCATTCAAAATTAGTGTATCTAAGATTGGTATTAACGAACTTTGCATTTGTAAAATCGCTTTGCCTCCAAATTCCGTTATACATAGATGCACCTGAAAAATCAGTATTATGGAATGTTGCAAGGCCGCCAAATGCACCACCAAGATTAGCGGAAATTAAACTTGCATTAGACAAGTCAGTATAACCAAATGATGCATTGCTCAAATCGGCAAAATTCCATATTGAGCCTGGAAGAATCTCATTCATTGAGAACAATTGTGCACCTTTAAAATTCATGTAAGAAAAATCGTTAATTGCCCTCAAATGTTCCATATTATGTTCGAGTTCGGCAATTGTATTTTGTAAGTCTACAATAGCCTGTGAAAGGTTTTCAATCGTGCCTGAAAGGTTTTGAATATTCGAGGAGTGGACTGATTCTAACTCTTCTATTGACGCATTGATTGCATTATATGCTAATTCAAACTCACCTTGATAACTCGATTCAAGCATGGAAATTGATGCCAATAAATTTTCATTGGTTTGCTGCAGTTCAGTCAACTCGATTACTAATTCTTGTTGTGATGATTCTAACTCAATAATTCTTGAATTTGATTCCGATGTTTCGAATTCTTCATTTGGAGTGGTACATCCTGCTAGGCTTAATGAAATAATCAATAAAGATACTGCAATTACTTTGGTCTGCATGATACTCCCTATCAAATTATTAAACATAAAGAGATTGGGTGGGTTTCTTGATACAGATTGACGAGTAAGTTCCTCAGCCTGTTAATGATGCCATATTGGCCCCCGCTCCCGGACTTGGACCAAAGTCCCCTAGTATCGATTTCCTCTAAGATATACATCAGTTGAGCATGTGATGTATGTACATCCGTTGATTATGTGATATTGGTCCCCGCTCCCGGACTTGAACCGGGGACACCCTGATGTCTGCTGAGACGTTTTTATTACAACTACAGTCAG
>JABJMO010000074.1 GCA_018659375.1 Methanobacteriota archaeon
AAGCAATATTGTACCATTCAAGTGTAAGATTGAGGGTTTCATTTGACACATCTGCGGCTTTATAGGCAACAGGAGTTGCACATGTTACATTGCCCCATTGGATTGTTTCATTGGTTCCGTCTGGACAAATGATATCGTATGGTGAATCATCTTCTAGGGAAGGGCTGTCAGTCGAATTGGTTGTATCAGTCGTGCCATTCGTATTGTTAGAACCACTATCTATATCGGACCCAGAATCAGTTGAAGATGAATCATCTGACTCATCGGTTGTGGATTCCATGGACTCATCATTACCGATGCAGCCAGAGAGTGAACCAAGCAGGAAAATCATGCAGAGTAGAATAGCGAGGTAGTTTTTCATGGCTCCCCCATAGCAAAGTGGTTAATGAGGATAATGCCCACGTAATTTCTCAAAGAAGTAAACGATTATTTGCCAGATCTACGCTTTTCTTCCTCGATATGGTCTTTCCAATACTGCACCATTTCTTTGGCTAAATATTGGTCATAGCATTCCTTACACAATTCGATTTTTTGTAAATTTTCACCATGATAGTGATTAGTTACCCCTGCTGTACCACAGGTACTGCAAAATCCCGTAAGTGGTGACTTTGTCATAATGTTACCAATATATCGTATTATTTAGACATGGGTAAATTTTTTGAAATCTTTACCGACTCGCTACTGATTTTCATCCAAGCTGATTAAACCTTCAAGAACGTGAGATTAATGTTACCATTTTTCATTACCTGAACAACTGGCCGGTAGCCTATATGTGGCGTATTAGCGATTCTTTGTTGTAATATTGCAATAACCTGAGGGTCTAATTGAACGTCAAATAATGGTTGAATAACCGGTACGTTTGGTGACAGTTTTTTGGCTACTGGTTTCGCTTTTTCTAACGGCTTTGCCTGTTTAACTGGAGCGGGGATTTCTTTTTGCGAGATATCTTCCTGCTCAGGCTCAATCTCTTGGAATGCTTTGTCTAACTCATCCTCAAATTCTTGTTCAGATTGCACTTCTTGCTCGGCTTGGGTTTCTTGTTCCAAATCTTGCTCAGGTTCCATCACTTCTTCGATGATCTCTTCCTGGATATGCTGAGCTGGTTGAATATTAGTTGCAGGTAAAGCTTGAATTGGTGGAATTACGGCATCCTGCATGCTGCTTACTTGACCTTGGTATAGCGTACTTTCTTCGCCCATTCTATTCATGTAGAGAATACCGAATCCAAATGCTACTATTCCAATCAACATCCATATCATGTAACGGAATAACTCAGTATTAATGGAAAGAGAAAGCATGAATAGCGATAACAGTGAACCAAATGAACCAAACCCTCTGCGCCATGGAGTTTCAGTCTCATCTCTAAATCCTTGAATCGCAATTCCGATTAGATAACCTGCCCAAAGCGTCCATAGAACTGGCCAAACATCGCTGTCCATCAAAATCAAGACAATTCCAAACAGGAA
The DNA here is from genome assembly GCA_018659375.1 of Methanobacteriota archaeon. Lineage (GTDB taxonomy): Archaea > Thermoplasmatota > Poseidoniia > Poseidoniales > Poseidoniaceae > MGIIa-L1. The sequence goes on from JABJMO010000074.1 coordinate 1,467, forward strand.
GTATGCTATTGCTGATATCCCAACTTTGTCAATCCACGAGAAGTATTCCGTTTCATCTTCCCAGTCAAATGCCGACCATTTCCAAACAACTTCGGTTTTTGTTGCAAGATATGTCATGAAAAGGCCATTTGCCATTAGTACTGTTCCTGCAACTTTGTTAATTTGTGAACTAGTTAGTACGTCTAGTTGAACAATTAAATTACAGATTGCGAAAACATGCAAAATTGGCAACATTAAGATGCCATTCTTTCCACCATCAGCAAATACTTCTCTAGTAATCCAAATGGCACCAAATAACGTACCAATTCCAACTAGTGCATTCCATGATAAAACAAGACAAACAATCGCAACATACTTACTTGCTGTTGTCAATAGTTCTCTTCCTTCAATTGATGCAATGTCCAACATTTGGTCGGGTCTAGCGCGTTCAATCGCAACCTTTGCCCAACGATATAGCAACCCACTCTTGGATAGTTGATTGAGCACTAAGGTGAATAGCCCGGTTGTTAGAATACTATTGGAGAATATTTCTTCGTCGCCTATATCTCCAAAGGCAGAACTACTGGCAAATCCGATTAACAATGAGATGAACATAAAGATTGGTGCCCAAGGAATAAGTTCAATTCTGCCAGAGAGCCATGAATAAGTTGACAAGAGTAGAGTTAAAATCACGAATAGCCAACCAACTTCAGTTAGTATTCCTGCTAGGCCAAGCGCCAGCCAAATGGCTGGGAATACCAACGGCGTTTCAGCAACCTCCTCGCCAAGACCTGCTCTTCCCTCAATAACCCCTTTAGCAAGGATGATCAAAGCGGTTGATGCCATTATCAAGCATGATAGTCTAGTTATTCCAAGAACCGTAACTTGACTTGGGTCATAAGCTGTGACATCGATTAATTGAAGCAGTGAGTAAATCATCGAACTATCCCAAGCAAATCTATCCTGGAACAATATAATGGCAATCGGTGCTAAAGATAATAGTAAATTCTGTCGATGTTTAAGAGCCCTAGAGAAGACCAAAATATACATTGTAATGAATAAAATCCCGCCACTAGAATCTATCAAACCCAACGCAAGTAAACCAAATAATGTGATTCTATCTGCGCTTTCATCAAGACTTGCAGAGTTGATGCCTTTCTTGCTAAGTGATGTTGAAACAATTAGCGGGCCTGCTAGTAACATTAAGTCAAATATAACTCCATTGATAATTAATTGGTCAACCTCTGCAGCAGCATAATTTAATTTGAAGGCAACTGGTGAAGCGACAATAACCATCAGCCAAATTGCGACCATTCTTCCAAGTGAAGACGCTTCTTTTTCATCTAGTACTTCCTTGATAATTATGCCAATTGGAATCAACATCAAAACTATCCACTGAATATCCAAAGCGATGCTTTTTGCCTCAATCGATGAAACCGATATACTGAACAGAAGTAGTGGCCCTAATAGGCTCATCCGACTCAGTGTACCCCAGCCCTTGGTTTCATTAGTTGGCTCGATTTTCTCTTTGTGTATTATCCAATTACCCGTTACCGTATCGTAAATAGGAACCAATTTTCTCCTGTTGGAATTAACCATGTTAACTAAATAGCCAACATCCAATTCTGTTTCTTTGAACCTCATCATACTCAAGTAAACAATTACTCCGACAATCGCTAAGGTAATATTGAATCCCGATAAAGCATCAGAAATAGCATCAGGAAGCGGTACCTCAAGTCGACCTAAGAAGGACAGGAGCACCGATAAAACCATTGAGGTTAACAGTGCTGAACTAGCTCCCATTGCCGATTTTTCAGACTTATTTTCTTGAGCTTCTCTCAACATCAAGTAAGAGGTTATTATGGTATAAATTACGATAGTCCATGGGACCAAAACATTACTTCCAAGTAACACTGGAGACGAAACGACTAATGTTCCAAGTAATGTAAAGTGGGCAAAGTTATCGATTTTATCTTTAGAGCGGGCCACTTCACTAGTTACTAGTAAAGCAATAATGAGAACAGAATCAAAATACTCATAATAAAATCCATTTGAGTTAAAATGACTTTGTAAGAAGAACGATGCTCCTGCGGCAGTTATGGTACTATTGGCTACCCACCTTCGAGTAATCTTGGAAATAATTAGCAGGTAGGGCAACATAATGATGGTTATTACCCAAGGTATGATGCTTGCTTGTGGAACAATTAGGAATAATGACGCTGCTAAGCCTATTGGCATATAGGGGATTCGTCGTTTTAGTGTTGCAGGGAAATAAGCAAGCAACACTGTCAGCCAAAGAACCACTTGAAGGGTGATTATACTAGATAAATCACCATATTCATCGGCTCTAAATGGTCCAAGAATTAAATTCAATTCTTCCGCCCTAGCAAAAACCATGGCGAGAATTACTTCGCCAACAAGGAAAATTGATACCCATTGCATCAGGTCTTGTCGAAGGCGGTGGTCTGCTGCTAGCCACCCCTGAACAATAATTATGAAGATAATCAAAGAAAGCGCTCCACCCGCCCCAGTATCATCTGCAGGGTTATTTTGCATCTCATATAATATCGGAATAATTCCGCTTGCCAATGCTGCTATGGCGAATATTATTCCGCTATTTGAGCGTAGAGATAACCACATGGATACTGCTGTCAAGGAGATTATCGAAATTCCCAGTTCCCAAGATACAATGTCATTAGACCATCTCATCCAAGGGCCAAATCCAATAATGGCTAACACAAGGGGAGTGAATGTTGCTACAGACCATCCAAATATCACCTTACCCTTCAATCTGTTAAGATACATGACCTGACCAAAAATCAGAATAAAACAGGCGGCTAATTGAACATATATTGCTTCAGCTGAAGGCGACCAATCGGTGTCTGAATATGGAATACCTTCATTCAAGAACCAAGAATAATTTGAGGCGGCTTCGCCAATTAACCATCTCGAGCCCCATAAAACCCCAACTGCAGAGAAGAAGAAACCTATGCCAATTAGGTAATCGTGAACGCTATGTAAGTCAGCTCCACCTTTTTTACGCTGCCATTCAACCAGTGCAATTGCCATTCCAGCCGAAAATAAGCCACCCACTCCTAAAATCAAGAAATTGAGATTTGTTGAATTCTCGGCAAACGCAATTGCAAGTATACCGCCCCAGATAGCTAACATAGCAATTCCATAAAGGATCAACTGAGCGAATTTCTGTAGCGGATTAACCACAGCATTTGCTGGTAGCGGGCCTGGTGAAACTACTGATAATGAAGGCATTGAGGAAGAGCCCTGCAGTAAACTCCCTGAAGTTGGATTTGCGGAAATAATCGCTTTTGGCCTAGTGGGGCGAATGGGTGCAATTGACATTTTATCGTTCGTGGTTCAGTACATTGCCTTTTGAAGATTTAGCCGGCAAATGTCGAAAATATCTATTTTCAATTGACTTAGTGGCACGTGGTTGTGACTTTAGATTACTCAGATTCAGATTTGGCTTCTTGTGAAGCATCTAGCGGCTCGTCTTCACCAGATTTTCTAGCGATCAGTATACCAAGCAGCAAGCCAGAAGAAATCCCGGTAAACAGTCCAACATAGAGCAACATTTTCTCAGGGGTTAATCCATCATCTTCGCTTTCAGTACTGGTTGAAGTATCCCTGTCATCATTAATGACGCCAAATTCACTACCTATTGAGGGAACATTTGCTTCTACGTGGGTGCCATTATCAGCCATCAACTGAATGGTTGCATTAACCACCGAGCCATCAGAACGGAGATCTTGGTAACTATAATTGCCCACAGTCCAATTCATATCCATAGTAACTATGAAATTTATAGTACAATTTTCGTCTAATTTTGTGTTGTTCTCATCCCTCTGGCAATCGTAAGATAGTTCACCAGAATCCCAATCAAAGGTGCCGTTGTATAATCCATCACCATCATGGTCGTAGATAATTCGATGGGTCAAATTAGACTGATTATCAACATTATACCAGATAACCGAATCGTTTTGAATAATCAAGGGGTTGTCTTGAGAAAACCCATCTTCTTGGATTAGCACAGTAAAGCTACTTGCCGTATGGGCTTGGACAGAAACTATTGCCGGGCCGGCAACAAAAGCAAGTAAAATTGTCAAGGCTAATACTCGTGTTTTGATGGCCATATTCCAAAACCATAGCCGCTCGTAAATAAATAATCCCAACAAGCGTTTGTTCCATCAATTCAAATAATACCGCTTTTTGAACACACCATGCGTAAAGAAGGTATGACACGGGATTGGAACGGTGCAGACCAACTCATAATGTATGCAATCGTTGGCTTAGTAAGCGTTAGTATGCTTTCTCTTGGCGCATATGTCATTATGTCTGCCGGTGAAGAAGACTCTTCACCTTCCTCCATGGAACAAGAAGCATGGATTGACCCAACAATCGAGATTGAGGATGAAAACCACAGTCACACCGACCTACTCGCTCACCGACTACAAACTAGCAACATGAAACTAATTGATTATCACAATCTAAACTGTGATGGTAATGTTGCACCACCTGCTGAACTTGACAACGTTGCTGGACGCCCATGTTACCCCGAATATAAGAACGTCGGGCCAACTCCTGGGGACTCTTCTGAAATCGCCATAGAAGGCAATTTCATGGAAGACTGTGTCAAGAATCCTGATGGTTCAGGTGGTTGCTATGCATATGTTTCTTCATACAACCAGTTTGAAATCCTGGATATTTCAAAACCAAATAATATTACCTTACTCTCGACATATTACGCTGAAGTTGGTCGTATGATTGACATCAAGGTGACTCCAGACAACAATTGGGTTTTGGTCAATCATGAACTTACTAACAGCGATTTAGATCCAATTCCTACTGATGATGATGCTAACAGTGGTGCAAACCGCTTAGATGTAATCTCCGTGGTTAACAAGAATGAACCAATCAAGGTTGCAGAGTGGAACAATCCTCCAGCCGGATTCCACAATCAAGACATGCACGTAGATTGTGACTGGGAGCCAGCCAATCCACTATGGTCCATCGAAGAATGTCACCTTTTCCTTTACGGCGCAGACCCATACCCAGAAATGGTTGAGGGAGATTCAGGAACATTCTACAAAGGCACCCAAATATTCTATGTCCCGCTTGGATTTGAGTCTTGGAACCCGACATCCACAGACGAACAGCAAAATGACAGTCGACAAATTCTACGTTGGGGCGGATATTCTCCTGAGCCTGAAACAACTTGCGGAGGATCTATTTTCAATCACGACAATGTATTCCACATTCACCCGATAACTGGGCAGAAACTACTCTACATCTCCTACTGGGATGCAGGACTGCGTATCGTTGACGTATCAAATCCACCAGAAGTTCCTGACCCTGAAGGAATCTCTTGGCCACAAGATAACGAAGTTGGCCGTTGGCTTGGTTGCCCAAGTGCCAGCGATGGCTGGTACGGTCCTGATGGCGGGGGACATGCTAACATGACCTCAGAAGAATGGGGCGGCAGCAGTGGCGCGCTAAACGGCAATGGCTGGATTCATTATGCGGTGCCATACGAACACCTACTGTGCAATGGTGCAGCTGAATTTGATCCAGTAAACACTTGGGACGATGAGTGTGGAACCGGCCCAGAAGACCCAGTCTACGGGATTAACTGGCGACACCTGACTCTCATTGCTCCAGAATACGGCACCAACACTAATCACACCGGCTACATTTGGACTATCGATACAACAGACCCGGCAAACCCGTTCTTGCTTAGCAAGTGGAAATTACCGGGAACTAGTATTCTGCCAGACGGTAGCGAACACCCACACCACTACATCCCAGGCGGTTACATTTACAGCCCACACAACGGTGATACAGGTACTAATGGACATGTTTACTGGACGCATTATCACGCTGGCAACTGGGTTACTGACCACAGTCAAATTTGGCAAGATGTTCAGTGGGTTAATGACGTACCAGCACCAGAAATCGGCTTCCCAGCGATTGAACAACTTGCAGAGACTCTCACTATGGGCTACTATTCACCAGCAGGACCAACATGGATTGAAGACCCTAAGGAAACCTTAGGTTATGACATGGCTGATTGTTGGGCATCTTGTATGATTCCATTTGATTGGGGACTGCAATATGACCCACGAGGATTCTTGTTTATCTCTGAAATGGTATCTGGAATCTATGTTGTACAAATGGATGAAGACATTAATCAGAACTATCTCTACCCACCATTATATGCTACAGATGAATGATTAGCTTACTAACAAGCTATCTGTCATTCTTCCTCAATTGAGGGTGATTCAGTATTGAATTTAGATTCTACTTCTTCGATCGCATTTCGAAGTACTAAGCCGTGATAAACTTTGATTCCTTTATTCTTAACCGTCTGATTAACAGCCTTTTCTAGCCCAATTAATTCCTCCTTTGATTCAGCACCTTCTATCTTAGTCAACAAATCTCGGTATTTACTCGCTCTAACGTAATAAATTGCGAAGTAGGTTGGAATTAACAACAATGGGATGACTAATTCTTCAAACACTATTTCCATGAAGGCAGAAACAGACAATTCGAAACTCTCCGCATCATAATCTTGACTGAAGGAATTCCCGTTTAACCCGCCAGAATAAAAGACACCGCTATTGATGCCAAAGTACAGATTAAACGGTGTTTCATCGGCATCAAAGATATCAGAACCCCGATCTAATTCAATCGAATCAGGCCAACCGTCATTGTCATTATCGCTATCTATAACGTCAGGAATAGTATCTCTATCAGTATCAAGGGGTGTTGATAGTGGGTTGTATGGATCGTATAGAATCGTGCCAGACGATGCTGCCCGCTCTAATTCGTTACGAATTCCATCCCCGTCTGCATCATCATCATAGATGTCAGGCATGAAATCTCCATCGATGTCAGAACAACCAACTAGGCGAATTTTGCTTTTTCCATATGCGGCTGGACAATTATCCGATAACTCATGACCACCTTGATCAGCATAACCGTCTTCATCAGTATCAGACCATATTTTGCTAATAGTTGGCCAAACATCTTGCGCATTTACTACCCCGTCACCATCAATATCGTCATCGGAATTATCCCCAATTCCATCGAAATCTAAATCCGCATGTTCTGATGAATTACCAGGAAAAGCATCAGCGCCCATCGCAAGAGTCCAATTCTCGTCAGCATCAGACCATCCATCACCGTCTGAATCCAAACAGCCAATCCGGTCTTCGGTTGAATCGCCACTTGTCGCACATGGAGAATCTTGTGCTGATACAGCGGTTACAGAAAATCCTGAAACGACTACGGCCAACAGTATTATCACAACAATTTGCTTTGATGCCATGCGTACCGGTCTGTTTGAACATTAATGGCTTTATTGCTATGCATTGTAACAAAACCTTGAAAACCCAACATCACAGCATTTGGCCATGCGATTGCAGATTCTGGTGGTGACGACTCTGTTATTGTTGCCAGCATTAAGCGGTTGTGTCGAAGAAGCAGCAGAAGAACAACAATTTCCACAATTCTCTGCAGTGGCTGATGATGAACTAACTTACAATAATTCGATAATGGCTGGAGCCCCCTATATTGTGATGTTTTCTGCTGAATGGTGTAATAGTCCGTGCTATTCTACTTTACATGCAATATGGAACGCGCAGGCAGAACTGCCAGTATTAGTGATGTCAACCGATCCAGCCAAACGCGCTGGTGGGGTTACTTTACAACAATGGCATGAATCAGCTAATGCTTACGATGATGAGGATAATAACACCGGTATTGAATTAACAACCTATGCTTTCATGAAGGGCGATGATACTGCGCTTGAAATGGATATTACGACTCCGGGTACGACCTTTTTTATCAATTCAGCAGGGATAATCACTGACCGTCACGAAGGCTTACTAGATGACCAAGAGTTAATCTCGTCATACTGGGAATCAGCGTTAAAATAGCCGTTCTAATTAGTTGAGGCGCACCTAGCACAGACAAAAGTTTCACCATCTTGCCAAATTATTTTCTTATGCTCAGTAAGATAAATCTCGCCACATGAATCACATTTGAGTGAGATACTAGCAACTTCGTCTTCAGTTAAAATATATGGCGTGTTGATAATTTCGGGCTTTATGCAAACACTACA
>JABJMO010000072.1 GCA_018659375.1 Methanobacteriota archaeon
CTACTTGGGCGTAATTTAGACGGCTTGACGAGGTCGAGCCCCATGTGTCAATGAAGGTGTTGTTTGCGAGATCGTATCGCTGCAATCCTTCATCTGTTGCGATGAAGCCGACACCCCCATAGATTGCGACATCGTAGTTGAGAACAAATGACTCCTGTATTCGGGTTGGGTTGTTTGTGCTTGTAGCATCCGCTGTCGCCGTGTACACACCGTAAGGTTGAACGAACATGATTTCACACCCTTGTGTGGTGGTACAGTCTCCGGTTGAATCGATATCATAGATCGCCAGTGTGCCTCCAAGGTTTCCATATTCATTTCCTGCAGGAATGTTGCCTCGGATAGTGCCATTTTCAACCAGATAGATGCCATTAGTGTAGGTTCCTGCCAAGATGGTATCTCCTGCTCGAGCAAGCGTGTAAACATAATCGTTGATAACAATTGGTTCGAGCCAAACTGACGCAACAAGGTCAAATCGCTCAACTACTTTGGAGAAGAAACCCGCACCATACAAAATACCGTCGTATTCTAGAACATCATTGATGTCGCTGTCAAATGGTCCAGTGGCGAACAGAATTTCATCCAGTAAGTTGCTTTGAACATCTGCCTCTATCAACATCAATTTACCGTTGCCGTTTGTTGCAATGTGGACATCGGTCGAGGGTGACCGAGAACCAATGCTACTCCAAGGTATGAGGGTAAGTGAGGAGGATTCGGTTAAATTCATTGAATTTAGTTCCACAGGTGTAGGAAATGTGCTACTAATCATATCATATCGAACAAGTTTATCGCCTGAGAGAATGTGTAGGACATTTTGATTTAACGCCATATCATAAACAGAGTCAGATGGTAGAAAATTACCTGAATTCCATGTGGAAAGCCAATTTCCAGAGTTATAATTGAGTCGAGCAATACCACTGTCTGGGGAGGCAAAGAGTAGTAGCGAACCCATTGTTTCTATCCTTGTTATCGTGTCGCTGTGCAACACATTTTGGAACGAATTAGACGACCATTGAGACAAGGGTTGTTCGAGGTTAGAATCGTAACGAGCAACACCATTATCTGTTGCCAAGTAAATCACATCGCTTTGCTCGTGTATATCATTTACTCTGGTTATTCCAGAAAATGTTGTTGTAGTTTCAGCCGACGCCTTGAGGTTCCAAACTGATGCTGCCAGATCTAATTCATAGAGCGACCCGTTTTCATATGCAACATAGATTCCTGAGTCTAATACCTTAAATGCAGCGAGCACTCCATTGATAATAGCCGGTAAACCTGACTGTAAAGTGCCGTTATTTCTATCGATTATCTTAAAATTGCCGCTAGACAGTGCAATGTGTACATTGCCATTGGGCCCTACATCCATGCCAACAACATCTCCAAGATTACGATTAAAAGAGAAACTATCTACAATTTCAGGATTATTATTAGCGTCTATTACATACACTGCGTTACCTGTGCTGAGATACAACTGGCCGTCATCAGGATGCTGAGTTGAGTGAAAATCAGTAATATCAACTTGGTCAAAAAAGGCAATGGGGTCTGAAGGTGCTAGGGCCTCAAGGGTTAGCTCAGTAATAGTGGCGCTGGATGGAAGGGTCCAGCCAGCACCCGTTGCGCTGTTTGGTGCTAGCCTGTCTGCATAGGGGTTCAATCCGTCAAATGAATCCAATGCGCCCAATTTTCCATATCCACTGAAATCAAAGAACCGGTCTCCTGTATCTTGGGATACAAGTAACGGTGAATCGATAGAGAGGCCGTTTGAACCGTTTACGTGAACTTGGAGGCTAATGTTGGATATTTCCGCCCCGGGTGCAAATTCAAGGTTCCAGTTGGCATATGATTGGGAGTTAGTCGTAGAATCATTGCCCCCAGAGGTGGCTATTTCCATCCACCCGGTATCCACACTGCCAGATTTTGGCCATGATACTTCACTCTCCGAATTGGTTTTGGAGTCCTCAGCAGATGCTATTGCAGAGACCCATGTGGAGGATAGTATGATGAAAACTAAAGTAACAGCACTGTAACCTAGTCCAACGTTTTTGTCCCCTCGTACCATATAGCAATATCACAGTGACGAGTATATAATACGGTGTTTAAGTTTGCCATAATTGAAAGCTTTATGTTTGTGCGGAGAGTATACTGTGGTGACGTTAGAAAGTTAGCCACGGCAAACACTTATATTAGCCATGGCTAACCATTGTACATGTACTCTGTTGCAGTTGAGGACTATCTAAAATCTCTCTGGAAACTCGGTCCAAATAATGTTGGCACAAAGCAACTGGCAGATAATCTTCGTGTCAGCAAAGCTTCTGCAACAAAAATGATTCTAAGGCTAGCAGAAAAGGAATTAGTAGATCATATTCCTTACAAGGGAGCATCTTTAACAAAAAAAGGCGAGTTAGAAGCACTTTCAATCGTGCGTAAACATCGATTATTGGAGACCTTCCTTTCCCAAACACTAGGTTTAGGCCGTGAAGAAATACATGATGAGGCAGAAATACTCGAGCATGCCCTATCAAAGAATTTAGAAATGGCTATAGCTGATTACCTGGGTAATCCTACCCGAGACCCCCACGGTCATCCAATTCCAGGACCTAACGGGGAGTTATACAACGAGACAGACCTTCCTTTGTGCGATTCTCCGATCAATATGTCTCTAATTGTTATGCAAGTTCCTGATGATGATCCAAGTATTTTATCATGGCTAGAAAATAACGGTATTCACCCTGGTACAATATTAAAGATAATCTCTAGAGATAAGTTTGATGGTGGTCTCAATGTCAAAATTGGTGAGGTTAAAAAGCGTATTTCTTCATCAATCGCCAGTTTGGTAAAAATATCTTTTGAGGTGGAAAACTGATGGTGACCTCCTCGGAAGTCCTTGATGTGATTGTTGTCAGTATGCGCGACGCGTTTCTTGCAGTGACTGTTTTTGTTGCCGCAATGGTTCTTTTATTCAGTTGGTTGCAGTACATTACAGCCGGAAAGTTTGTTGATGCAATTCGAGCAAATAAGCGCTGGCAACCTGTTATTGGAGCCCTTATGGGGATCACTCCAGGCTGCGGTGGAGCCATTGTCATGATGCCAATGTATGCTCGTGGATATGTCACCTATGGGACGGTAATAGCAACCCTTATTGCGACATTGGGTGATGCTGCCTTCGTCTTAATTGGCGCAGCAGTCACTGATTCCTCATTCATTGCTCCAGTTATTGCAGTTCACCTCATTTCGTTTATTGTCGGTGTCTTTTGGGGTTACCTAGTGGACGGGTTGAAGATTACCCCGCGCAATCCGCTGGGTAAATTTGGTCCAACTTTCAAAGACGACAATCCGCCAGAGAGCTCTGTTGATTCTGATGACTTAGAGTCTCATGAAATCATCGACGTTCTTGGAAGAGAAGAAGCAGGTGGGTGGAGGTATTTCCTTCTCCATCAAGGCTATACTGTTTGGTGGATGGTCACGGCAATAGGCTTGATATTTGCTGTGTTGTTATTGGTGTGGACCGCTCAAGATGCAGAGTTTAATCTAGAAATTGATTACGACCCATTTACTCTTCACGGTTTCATTACGTGGATTGGTTTGCTTGGAACTTCACTATCTGTCATACTCTACATCTCGCAAAAGAATTGGATTCGAGATGATACCGAGGCAACGATTGGTGACAAGCTCTATTCGATGCGTGAAACAATGATTCATTCTGCAAGCGAGACGGCATTTGTTACTTTTTGGGTTATGGCAGCATACCTTGTGTTCGAGTTTTCAATGCTATTTTCAGGTATGACAGAAGCCGACTTAGCACGATATGGTGATGGGTTAATTGCCGTGGTTTTTGCCGCATTCATTGGACTAATTCCCGGATGTGGCCCACAAATAATTGCAATTACTGCATATACTAAGGATCTCCTCTCGTTTCCTGCACTCACGGCCAACGCAATTAGTCAAGATGGGGATGCGCTGTTCCCACTACTAGTAAGACATCGAGCAGCAAGCCTTTGGGCGACAATTCATACTACCATCCCTGCACTAATTGTCGGTATTGTCCTGATGATTTTCGAAGTTTCTTTCTAGCATCAATCTACTCTAAAGGCACAAACTTTGGGTTTTTTGAATACCTTGTGGCGGTACTTAGCAACAATGCGGTAGGCAATATCACGAATCGGTAAAGGAACTAGCCAACAAATCGGATACCACATCCTATAATACCACTTCATGTACAATAAACAGCGAATTGCAGCACTTGAGCGCATGTATGGTTGGCCATTCCTGACGAGGTAAACAGTATCTGATTCGCTGAATTTCTTGGGCATTGCATGGATTAACCTTTGTGCATCTTTCGAACTATTTGGCCGGTATCCTAAATTGGCTGATGGTTTCATGCGCTTATCGAGGAATGTTGCAAGTCTATGGCATAGTCCACAGTCCCCATCTAATAGCAAGAAGTCTCGGTCAATATCGCTGCCAATACGCTCTGCTAATTCTATAGAATAAGTTCTTACTCGCACTCCGTCGGAATAATGAACAAATTCTGGTGTTAGTGTTTCATCAATCCCCAAATTGAAACTGTCAGTCAGTGAATTTTCAGTCAACTCAACCTCGGCCAGTTGAAATTTCCATTTGTTATGATGCGTGTAACCTCTCCTTAAACTTCCTTCATGGCTGGTGTAAAGGCTGTATCTCTCAAACAAGAATTCCTCTAAACTGCCTGGTTCTGCTCGCACTTCCTGGCCAATAACTTCTGTTGTTCCAGCGAGCCTAAACTGTCCTTTATTCCTTGAACTCTTCCAAGTCCACTTGTCACCGGATTTCTTGACATTACCTCTTGCGTAACGGTAGGGGAGGCCATATCTTCTGGGTGCAAAATTACAGGTGACCAAACTTTTGGCCTCCAAGGTGAGGAAAAATACTCCTGCAATGCCATCTTTTTTGACATAGGTTCGGATATTAAATTCGGGGAAGTTCGAGATTCCTGGTGTGCTCAGAAACCAACTTGGTCGAACATTTTTCATCATGAACGGGACTAGGCCAATGTAGGCGTCGCCTTCATACGTATCAATTTCAAGACCCTCAGGGACATGGTGTCTTAATTTTTCAATATCAACACGCCAATGCATGAAGGTCAAAAAACGCCAATCCTGGGCTAATGTGTGCCTACGCTCAGGCATTGGGAAAGGTAGATGTTCTACTTGAAAACCATCTTCCATGTACCTAGCCAATATGCGCCCTTGCTTCAATATACCCGAATTTTATCAGGGTCATTAGTTAGTTATATTGATTTAACAAGCCGTTTACAATTGCCCATGGCGGAGGTCTTAGAGGCGGAGTTGTTCGACGAACCATCGTCGACAAAAATCATGACTTCATTGCTTGTGGCAACACTGTTTATTAGCGCTATATTCATTGCTTTTGCTTATTCACCATCCGTTGAAGATGACTCAACAGTCGCGCAGTCTGTCGCATCAAACGATTGGCGGGCGTTTTCAGTAATCGCTCCTATCGATACTGGAATCAATGTTTATCATGACCACTTTCGAACTAATGAAACTTATCCCCAATGGTTACTTGACGATTTAGGGGTTAACAAAGTATGCAATATAACTCTTGATGGTACTTGGCAAGAACGCTACGATGCAGACAAAACTAATTGTTGGGATAACCTCACAGCTTCAGATATTGTTTACTTCCCGGGGACAAAAATCATCGGAACGTCACCCGATGGAAATAGCGACATATTGATCCTAGACGATCCCTCCGACGGACACGGATCAGCGGTTACTGGTGCAGTACTAGATGCAAATCCTGAAGCGATAATATTCTTTGTCGAAGGATTCAGTTCCGAGGCTGTACTTGCAGCAGCAAATCAACCCCTTGTTGATGTTATAACAACATCATTTGGTGCGATAGGTTCTATTCCAGTTCCCGGTATTGAGGATGCAACTAAAGTTGCGGTAGTTGACTACAATAAGCTACATACAGGTGCAGCAGATAACTCACCATCTCCTGCCATACAAGATGCTACAGCGGGACCTCCATGGTCTATTGGAATAGCAGGATATGCTGAAGAAGGAGACGACCAAAAGGAAATAATGTCTGGTTCATACCCAGATATCTCTGCTGATTGGACACAAGTGCTGCCCAATCATGACGACATTGACGGCTATCATGAAACATCAGGGACGTCTTTTGCAACCCCAAGAACTGCAGGGATTATCTCTTTTATCTTACAAGACCTTAGGGACGAATTTTCCGATAATGGTTCTGGAGCATCAGATGAGCGTGGTGGTAATTTAGTAAATGGAATGAATTTCACGGTCACCAACGCTCAAGTTAGGGAGGCAATCAACCTTTCAGCATGGTATCCAAACCTAGACTGGGACCCAACCTCTGGCACTATGCCAATCTCGCCAGTATTACCGTGTACTCAAACAGGATGGGGATTAGTCAACCTTTCCAATATCGAACCAATAATCGCCCATCTAAATCAATCAGAGCAATTACTAGACAGACCCGCAGATGTAGAGGCTTGTATGTCGGCTAATCAAGATCTTAGAGAATCCTACTGGGGGGCGTACCCAAGTGCACCTGCCAACGTAATCCAAGGCAGTTCTATAGAATACGCTACTTGGCGTGACTGATGGTTTGTCGTTAGTAACTTGTAAAGCAATTATTGATTAATCAGCAACAGTTGGGTGAAACTGGTGCTGTTTTGTCAAAACTAGGTAATACAATTTCAATCGCAATGATTTTCTTAATGTTGGTCCCAACATTAGGTGCAGTTATTCCCGTAGACGCAGAGGTATCGGAGACGACAGAAGAAGGTTGGTGGGTTGATACCACTGTTGACAAAAACAAAAACGGTATTGGCGATATGATTGAACGCCATATAGATAATCCAATTCTTCTGAGCGAAGGCACATTACCAATTATTGTCGATTTTGACCATACTCCGGACGAAAAGGATGTGCTCATGCTTGAACAACAAGTTGACTACGAACATCAGTTTTACCTTCCAGCAATAGATGCTGTCGCAGGTAGAGTACCGGTTGCTTTACTAGATGACGCAACTGAACTCCCGGGGGTTGTGATGCTCGAACTTGATGGTATAATGACCATACAAAACGGAGATGCTATCGCACTTCATGGTGTAGATACAGCATGGCAAGATACTGGATATAATGGGTCAGGATCAACTGTGGCAATTATCGATACAGGTATCGATGGCCTGCATTCTAGTCTTGATGATCAAGATGATGACCCTGAAACCGATGATCCCAAAGTAATAGCGTTTTATGACCCAGTGAATAATCCAAGTCTTACTAACGGGTCAGAAGTTTTCCCTTATGATGACCAAGGTCATGGTTCCCACTGTGCAGGTACTACTGCGGGGACCGGTGCTCCAACCTATGAGAATCCCGGAATGGCTCCCCAAGCAAAACTCGTTGGAGTAAAGGTGTTGGATTCAGGAGGCTCTGGATCATTTGCTGTTGTTATGGCAGGAATGCAGTGGACCATCGATAATAGATACCAGTATAACATCAGGGTTGCGTCTATGTCACTTGGAGCATTTGGTATAATTGAATGGACTTCTTCGGAAGAAGATAGTGTAAACAGAATGGCTAATGATATGGTATACAACGATATTACGTTATTTATTGCTGCTGGAAACTCAGCTGGTAGAGGTACTATCGGCACTCCGGGCAGTGCTGAGGATGCAATTACGATAGGTGCATTGGATAAAGACTCCTCAATTGCAGCCTACTCAAGCCAAGGTCCAACAGAAGAGAACAGGGTCAAACCAAATATTGCTTATGTAGGGTCTGATGTTATGTCTGTTGCTCACAATACAGGTGATGGTTATACCGCCTTTTCAGGCACCTCAATGGCTACTCCTGGTGCTGCAGGTGTTGCTGCCCTAATGCTGCAAGCAAATCCAGATATCAGTCCGTTTGAGGTTAGGAATTTCATGCAAGAAACTGCCGAGTATCGTGCTTGTACATACATGGGAGATGCTGCGGGAATTGATGGTTGTGACGACAATGACGCTCAAAATATCATTACTAAAAACCGACAAAACAATGTCTACGGACATGGAGAAGTGCGTGCTTTAGAATCTGTTTTGGCAGCAGCAGAAAAGTACTATATTTTTGATTCCTCAATGCAAATTTCAATCGTAAGTGATCCCACTCACGATAATTCGCATACACATCTAACTCCTAAGGAATCAATTAAGTTTACCACCACTGGTGGAATTGAAGCAATCCAATGGCGCAGCAACCACATTGTTGATGACTGGACAAACTTGCATTCATTCGAAAAAACTGATACTGATGGCAATGTTGCAGCAATCGACATAATTCACCAACTTGAACACCTGCCAGGAATCAACCTAGATGGCAATCATACAATTTCAATTAGAGGTTTGAAATCTAATTCCAGTGGTGGGCACTCGTCTTCACCGCTTGTTACCATTGACATCATGTTGACGGACACAGCATCTGCATTTATTCAAGAAGCTGAGGAAACACCTGGTTTCACATTCTTGGCAGTATCAGTCGCATCTGCTATCGCACTATTTGTCAACCGAAGAAAGTTAGAATTAAATTCAATCTATGAAAAAGATTAATCTCAGCCAAAAGTGAGAATTCCACTCTTTCATCGGCGGTGGACTAAAGAGTAGTACCCGTTGACACCAAGATATGTCGTGGTTAGGTGACCCTAAAGGCGATGGGCAACCAAAGTTAGGGTTTACTTACCGTATTTTACGAAGATTTTCCCGCTCTTTAATGTCGGTTTGGTTTAGAGAACTAGATGTGGTCGATAATGAAAATATGCCGCATGACGGTGGTGTTATGTTCATTGCTTGGCACCCTAGTGGGCTGATAGATCCGATCTTGCTACATGCTTCTTTGCCTGGAAGACTCTCAATCCTCGCCAAACATACCCTGTTTAAAATCCCTATACTTGGAAGGTTGATTAGAGCTGGCGGTGCACTGCCAATTTATCGAGCATCAGACAGTGATGATGTCGAAAAATCCCGAAAGAAAAATGAACAGATGCTCCAAGATGTTGGCCGTGAAATTTCTAATGGGGGAAGATTATTATTATTTCCCGAAGGTAAAACTCATACTGATTCAGAGGTTAGCAAAGCAAAAACCGGCGCTGCTAGAATTATTCTAATTGCTCTAAGAGAGGCTGAGTTGCAAAATAAAACTCCGCCTAGAATCGTGCCAGTTGGATTACATTACTCAAACTCACAAAAATTCAGAGAAAGAGGTGCAGTAATTCTCGAACGACCAATGGAGTTGCCAAAAATACCACAAATAGTGGCAGACTCAGACCAGCAAAAAGAGTTAGATATTGTATGGGGCAGGAAGGTCACAGAATCTATAGAAGAAGAACTTAAGCGTGCTAGTTTGTCAAAAACCTCTTGGGAAGAACGTCGCTTGATTTGGCAAGGACGTAGTGTAGTATATGCGGAAAGAGCAATTCAAAGTGGTAATAAAATAACCCGTCCTTCTTTTGCTGAATCGGTTATTGGAGCTAGAAGGCTACGTGCA
>JABJMO010000041.1 GCA_018659375.1 Methanobacteriota archaeon
AGAAATTGATGTTGCCGGTTTACTCTGGGCGACTGGAATTTTATCTATTCCAATATTACTTGCATTACCGATGCGACTAGCATGGAGACTTTTCATTGGAGTTGGCCATGAAGAATCACAATACCGCAATTCTGTGCGTCAGATAATCGATGCTGGAAAACAAGTTTCACCATTTAGAACTACACTTGATGATTTGGCACGAAGCCTACATATCCAACCTTCAAAGCAAAGATTAATCGAAGCGGATTTATTTCATCCACTGACACTTTCGCATTTCCTCTTACTACCAACCATAATCATATTTCCACTAGCAGCAATTATGGCTCTTCCGATTATCCTTCTAGGGCTGCCAATTCTTATTTTGATAGAGTACTTGTTAATCCGTAAAAAAATATTAATTAAAACATTGAAAGAGATGGAAAGAGTTCTTCATTGGCAAGTTATTCACATCCCAAAGCCTCATCGAGGTTCTGTTGAAAAAGTAGGAAATGTAAATGAATTCTCGAACCATGTAATCCATTTCAATTATGTCCCACAAGGTGCATTCCTCGGACTATTTGCTTGGCTAATTGTACATTGGATATTCAATTTTGATTCATGGGGCATTGAACTAGCAATTTCTGCATTTTTGTATATAATTCTCCTTGGGGGTCTAGGGGTACTAAATACTGCATTTGAGTCTGATTTAGTGTTTGTCGACCCAGCCAAGGGAAGATTAGTTCCTGTCGACCAGTGGCTTGAA
Organism: Methanobacteriota archaeon; assembly: GCA_018659375.1. GTDB lineage: Archaea > Thermoplasmatota > Poseidoniia > Poseidoniales > Poseidoniaceae > MGIIa-L1. Next base: position 743 of record JABJMO010000041.1, read on the forward strand.
AGTATACTTAAACCAGTTGTTGGAATTGGTTTACTTTTCCTGATCATACGTAATCTAATAGATGAAGCAAGAACTGATAATCCAGTATTATTTGCTTCAACTGTAATATTCTTACTCTATGGAGCATCAGTAGTTGGTATTGCGTACAAATGGGGCTATTCTATGTGGAGAGGTGACCAGGTTAGAAAAATGTTTGAACAACAAATTGTCGAACATTTGAAGCCATTATCATATGACTTAACTCGAACACGCGGAAGAATTGAGTTCAATGCCCAAATGACAATGGACGAAAGATTAGCACAACTTTCTGAAGAACCTCAGAGACAATTATCGTTTGCAGATTTACAGGCCATTCCTAGTGGTGAAAATAGTGGTAAAGTTCCGAGTAATCCGATGAAAAAATAACTACTCTAACCACGGTATAACTTCTGGTATTTCTCCAAAAATATTAGCAGGTAAAGCGACCTTGATTTTTGAAACATAACCTAATTGTTTGACAGAGTCATTCTGCCAATCACGGTACTGCTCCCATGAAGTCATACTAAGAATAGGGTTATGCTCTCTATTCCATTCAAGCGTTTGCATTTTAGTGCCTGGAGGATCATGTCCAGTTTGCACCATGACATGTCCCGAGAATTTTGATAGGTTGACTAAAGAATTCCAATGATCTTCCATTCTGCCACTTGGAAGGTCGTCTCTACCAACCCCACCTTTTCCAGTAAAAAGAAAATCGCCAGTGAAGATGTGATTATCCACTTCTAAAATCATTGAATCTGCAGTATGGCCAGGCGCATGGTGAAATTTGATAGATCCCTCCCCAAAAGTAAGGCTCGAATTTTCATCTACATATTTCGAGACACCTAATGAAGCTGTATCTTTCCACATAACATATTCGCAATTTGTTTCTTCCTTGAGCGTAAAGCACCCGGTTATATGGTCTGCATGGGTGTGAGTTGCAATGGCATACTTCAGAGTCAAGCCTCGACTCGCAACAAGTTCAACGTATTTCTGAGTAAAATCATATACAGGGTCAATCAAACACGCCTCAGCACTATTTTCAGTAACAAGAAGGTATGTCTTTGCCCAACCTTCATCATTTAACTGTTCGACACGCATGTATCGGCTAAGTGAAGGTTATACTTCAAATTACACCCGAACAGGCAATTAGAACATCATAGAATTACGAGATTTCAAATTAGAGAGACTTGTCGGATATATATGACTCACCCTCAAACCGTTGTTCACTTGGAACACGATGGTAAGGTACTGCTGGTTGACGATGATGGCATTGGGCCTCAAATACCTGTCAGAGGTAGGACAAATATAGAAAATGAATCACGTTTCCCGACAATTCTAGAAGTTGAATCTTTTGACATCAAGTGGGAAAAGTTACTATCGATCAGAATGAATATTGGAGGGAATGATTTCACGGTCATCAAAGGTTATCCTAAGATTCCTTGGCCAAAGAACTGGGCTTGGAAAGATGATTTGATTTCTGATAATTCTGTTCATCCTATCGCTAGAGAATCAGTATATCGTTCAATACACCGTTTGGTATCCAAGGTGATAGTAAGAAATTCATCTAATCAAATTCTACTTGCTCGAGTTTCAAGAGGTCACTTCACCGGACATTGGACACTACCTGGTGGATATATGGAACACAATGAACATCCAAGCACCGGATGTGTTAGAGAAGCCATGGAAGAATTAGGTCTCGAATTGATTTTAACTAAGGAACAACCGATTATCACACAACAAATATTCAC
>JABJMO010000060.1 GCA_018659375.1 Methanobacteriota archaeon
AGTACAGTTCCCGCCGCCCCACCAAACCTAAGTTACCCCCTGTTTTTACAGGGGTTTTACTTCTTCTAGCTTTCAATTGGATTCACTTTGTCACACAAGGTGTCACACAATGAGAAAGCGATCAGTTCCTTACACTATTAATAGACGTGGTGTTTACTATCTGAATCTTCGGTGGAATAACCAGTTCATTCGACAATCTTTAGCCACTAAAGACCCTATGGAAGCCTTCCAAAAGGTCAACCAACTAGCTCCTATCTTTTCCAGCCCTCAGACTTGTGAGCCTTGGATCCTGAATTGTGGGGCGCGAACCCCATACGCCCACATTTTTAGACAAGGTTCCAAAGCTAAATTCGAAAGCAAGGTACCAGATTGATAAAAGGGGGAAGGTGGATCTTCTCAGCTTGCTCTGAGAGTAATAAAAAGTTGATCTACAATGGTATTGATAAGATCAACGCTAACCTCAGAGTTAGCAACAAAAATCCTATGAAAGATTGGGCCATATATCATAGAAGCTATATATGGTGTATCTTTCGGCGGTATTTCGCCCAATGAAATGGCTAACTCGAGTGAATTTGAAACCGCCCTTATTCTAGGCTCATACACAAGCTTTAAAGTAAGATCTTTGAAGTCAGAATTGACGCTTTTCTCGGCCATAAGACCAATATAGGCTTGAGTGCAGGCGGGCAAATATAAGTCTTGAGCGAATATAAATAGATATTTTTTCAGATGCTCTTGTAGCGAAGTAGTCCCGTCATATTCTGGAATGGGTGGCAATAGGTAACTGTTAAAAATATCAAGAATAAGCTCCGGCTTTGTAGGCCACCATCTATAAATTGTTTGTTTTCCAACGCCAGCTGTTCGGGCTACTTTCTCTATAGAAAACTTGGTGTAGCCTTGGGTTTCTAATATAGATATTGCGGCATCGACAATGAGGCCTTTAGATTCCATATTACGTTTGGGGCCAGACGGCTTCACAAGGCCACTTCTCAGAGCCATTAGCTTTTCTCCAATTGGATTTCTTTGATCACCTAAATAGACAGGTTACTGCCAAGAATGCTAGACGAAACGTTCTGGGCCGATCAAGTTCAAGTCGGAATTCTAGCATATTACGACTTCTGTCATAGAGGACAAATACTCTAAAATTCCGTGTAACCCCCGAAAATATTACTCTGTAGGTGTCTTTATTTCATTTAAAGAGCTCGTCCAACAAAAAACATTGACGAACCGATACGGTTCGTATAATTTATGGCAAGCGTTATACATTAGGTTTAAAAAAACAAAAAATTGAGAGAAAGGGGAGAAATTTATGTTTAAGAAGCATAATCTAGTTGTAAGTTGTTGGCTTGCCGGGTCATTAACTATGCCTGCAACAGCAGCGATCGAAGAAGTTGTTGTTACGGCAACAAAACGTGAAGCTAATATTCAGGATATTCCTATTGCTGTCACAGCGCTATCAGCCGTTCAGCTAGAGCGCGCTGGTGTTGACACACTTCGTGACCTTAACCGTCTTTCTACTTCATTTAGTATGAATACTACCGATACCGAAGCTGGGTCAGGGACGTTGCGTTTGCGAGGTGTGGGTACCACGGGAAATAATATTGGACTCGAACAATCAGTCGGTGTTTTTCTGGATGGTGTGTACTTGTCCAGAACCGGCATGTCCCTGGGTGATCTTACCGATATTGAACAGATTGAAATTCTGCGAGGTCCCCAAGGAACTCTGTTTGGCCGCAACACTTCCGCCGGTGCACTAAGTGTAAAGACCAAAAAAGCAAGGGTGTCAGGCTCAGAAGGTTATGCGACCTTGGGTGTTGAGAACTATAACGGATACAAGCTCGAAGCAGGTTACTCCGCTCCAATAATTCAAGATGAGCTTGGATTCCGTTTAAGCGCAAATTATCGCAAGCGAGATGGTTATTTGAAAGCATTTATGACTGATGACGAGAGTTATAATGTCGATCGTTATAGCATACGTGGTCAACTCCAGTGGGAGATAGATGACAGCTCTAGTTTAAGGGTTATTGCGGATTACTCCTCAACTGATGAAAACTGCTGTGATCCTATGATAATGGGCGAGTCCCCTTTTGCTGCAAATTTTGAATGGGCCGGCTTACCTGCTCATGGTGGCAACCCAGCAGGAAATGCAAATCGTGATGATTTGAAATCCCCAGCAGCCGGATTTGGCAGCAAAGTTGAGAAATCAGGTATATCCACTGAATACACTCGTGAGCATTCTAACTATAACCTGTTTTATCAGGGCTCTTATCGCCAATTTGATGCAGATTTGGTACGACAGGACATGGTTGGGATCAACATATATGAGATGCCAGGCAACAATGGATTTCCTCAAAAGGATAGCATTGAGTCGACATCACATGAATTTCGTATACAGGGCGAGGCCGGCAAGCTTGATTGGTTATTCGGAGCCTATTATTCGAAAGAGGATATTACCCAAAATCTGACCCTTGAGCTTGGATCAGATTTTCAGGCGATGGGCTCAGCAATTTATTTCCGTTCATTATTCTTACCAGCTATCGCAGCCGTGTCGGACGACGTGCCATTAGCTCTTGGTGGGACTGTAGGTGATCTAAGGTCGTCAAATAATCCGGCCAGAGTAATGGCTAACAACATTGATGCCAATGGCAATTTTGCCTCAAATTACTACTCTCAAAAGGGCGCATCCTGGTCTTTGTTTACTCACAACACATTTAGTGTCACTGATAATTTGGATATCGTCGTTGGTTTGCGATGGGTCGATGAATCAAAGGATGGAAAACATGACCAGTTAGGTGCAAATTCGCCAGCATGTAGTGCTGCCACGGTTAATACTCAGAACCTCGCTCTCGCTCTGGGAATGCCAGCCACTTCATTCGCTGCTGCAGCAACATTTAGTGGTTGCTTTGCATTTGCTGTTGAAGCTGACCAGGTGGTTGATCAAGGTATGGTCAGTCTGTCTCCGCAAACTTGGGATAAAAGCTTTTCCGACGACGAATTGGTCTATACATCAAAACTTGTATATCGGCCAAGTGAATCAGTAAGTACTTACGCCAGTTTTAGCCATGGCTACAAAGCAGGAGGGTTCAACCTTGACGCAACTGCTGGAATATTAGGTGCAGATCCTACTTTTAGAGCTGAGTTGCTTGATTCATTTGAATTGGGCGTCAAATCCGAACTATTAGACAACCGCCTTCGTCTTAATGTCGCATTGTTTGATATGGAAATGGAAGACTTCCAAATCTTGGAATTCACCGGAGCTGCGTTCAAGACCTTTAACGTTGATAAGGCGGTTAGTAAGGGTTTTGAAATAGAATCATTATGGGCACCAACAGATGAGTTTCAGATGGCGGCATCATGGACTCGAGCAGATGCTCGCTACCCCGATGACTGCGATAGTAATAAGCCTAATGCTCCTGCGTCAGTCAAAACTCTATGCGGATACGCCCTGACCAGTGCGCCAAAAGATAGTGCTTCACTCTCGCTTACTTACAATTCTCTTATCGATTCTGCGGACTTAGCATACTCTGTTTCAATTTCTGGCCAATGGCAGGACGATAAGCGTACTGGCACCCAAGCAATTGGCGCTGCTGGGCCACTAGCGTTCGATATTCAAAAAGCTCACACAAAAGTCGGCGCTCGTTTCACGTTAAGTGATATAGAGGCCTCATGGATATTAGAGCTTTGGGGCAATAATCTTACCAACGAGATTACTACAGCATTTGCTTTGAATACTCCACTCAGAATTGGTGCAAGAGGAATCTGGGTAGAAGAGCCAAGGTCTTATGGTCTAACTCTTAGAACCAATTTCTGATTTGATATTAAACAAGCCTAATATGAATTTATTTGTAAATGGAACTGAGAGGGCCGTAACCGGTGTATGGGAGGAGGAAACTCTCCTCTCAGTGCTTCGGGAATATTTTGGCTTGATTGGCACCCGATTTGGATGTGGTAAAGGACTATGCGGTTCTTGCACGGTTCATGTTGACGGCGAGCCAGTGCGCAGCTGCATAACTCCGATAAACAATCTTGTAGGAACCTCAGTTCTAACAATTGAGGGGCTTCAGCAGGGCAACGAGAAATTACATCCATTGCAGCAGGCGTGGATAGATGAGCGAGTCCCTCAATGCGGCTACTGCCATTCTGGACAGATCATGCAGGCCTGGGGACTTCTATCTAAAACCAGAAATCCGACCGAAGAGCAGATAACTACTTTTATGGATTCTATTCTTTGCCGATGTGGAACTTATGATCGAATAAAAAAAGCAATACTACGAGCAGCAGTAATACTCCAGCAGAGCAGTGATATCAATGCCTGATTTATCCCGAAGATCATTTTTAAAGGCTACAGCTTGGATCGCTGGAGGAATTACAATTGCCTTTTCAGCAAGATCAATTAAGGAGAAATCTGTCTCAGTTGGCCCGACATTGGAGTTTCCAAATGCTGATTCTGGAAAG
>JABJMO010000027.1 GCA_018659375.1 Methanobacteriota archaeon
CCTACCTGCATGTATCCTTTGAATAGTAAAATTGCTATACAAGTCGTCAAAGAAATCGTCATCTGGTACTGTGTTTTTCGGGTCTGAGTTTGAGAGAATGAATTTGACATTTCTATCATTTAATGTATTACAAAATTCAGCCAAATTGTTTTGGTCTTCATCGTTGAAATCTCCTTTCGAATATGATACAAAACTTGAGGTCTTTGATAGTGGCCTGTATGGAGGATCGAAATACACCAGTGTTTCCCCTTCTATCCAATCAATTGCTGAGTCATAAGCCCCAAGATGAATTTTAACATTTGATAATGCCTTACTAACTGCAATTAAATCATTATTACTAGGGAATGACGGATTTACATATTTGCCCGTAGGGACATTGAATTCTCCTTTACGATTCAATCTAAAAAGACCATTGAAACAGGTTTTATTCAAGAAGATGGTTTGCGCGACCCTATCGCATTGTTTCTTTTTAGACATATTTTCGATGTCTAAGTTAGAGTTCCATTGACTTCGAATCTCATAGAAGAATGTTGCACGGCTTTCATTATCTGTTGGATATTCTGAAATCAACTTATTGAGTGCTGTATTTACTGATTTTACTGAATCCTTAATCCTCTTGTAGCACAGAATTAATTCTGGGTTTATATCTGAGATATGCCAATTCTTAAATTGGTTTTTTTCGAGAAAATGGAATAATAGAGCACCGCCACCAATAAAAGGTTCAATGTAGGTGTCAAGATCTTCAATATTCTTTGGCAAAACACCTTCAATGGTTGTAATTAGTTGGCGTTTCCCGCCAGCCCATTTGAGAAATGGTTTTGCCATACATCCCACTTACGAGTCAACCGTTCTTTAACAATTTGATTCATTTACCACCCGACTGTATACCCACTGTACAGACAGTTCACGCGTGGGTACCCTCTGATGAGTTTCTCACGCTTGGGTGTACAGAGGGGTATCACGATTTGTCCAGAGTATGTTTAAGATACAATTTGTACCACACATTTACCTTTTGCTCGACCAGAAAATGAGCGATTGAACGCCCCCTGCCAACCACCTTCGGTATCTTCCGAATGGAAGTCCCAAACACCGTCAAGCACAGGCTTAATCGCACCGCTTTCGAGATGTTTTGCTAGCGTTGAGAGATCTTCATGACTTGGCGAAAGGAAGAGGTAGTGCCAGTTTGCGTTCATAGATTGAGCCGCTTTGTGCTCCTTTCGCTTTTCTTTTCGCTTCATGAAGAGTTTGAGAATCCAAGCCGTTCCACCAATACGACGTATTTCTTCGAGCGTGGGCATTCCTGCGATGGTCACAATTTGTCCGCCCTTTTTGACAATCTTAGCCATTTTGAGACTCTCTGCCGTTGTATCGAAACACACGTCAAATTTTTCTGCATTACTGTTTCCATAAACATCGTCAAACTTGGTGTTCTTGTAGTCTAATACTACATCTGCGCCGAGGCTCTTACACAACTCTTCTTTCTCACCTTTGGAAGCAGTCGTGACAACGAGGCTGGCCTTGAATACGTGCTTTGCTAATTGAATCGCCATTGTGCCAACGCCCCCAGCACCTCCTGAAATGAAGATGGAACCACCTTGTTTAAGCCCCGATGATTTGAGCACCTGAAGTGCAGTCATGCCAACAAGTGGAATTGATGCAGCTTCTTCAAAACTAAGGTTATCGGGTTTTGCCACCACGTTTGCCGTATCTGCAACGCAATATTCTGCCATCGCGCCTCTGTACCAGGGGGTTTTCTTCCCATCTTTTGCATTCCCAAAAAGGCGAGCAAATACGGGTTGGCCTACAGTGAATTTTCCTTCAAGGTCTGCTTCTTCAACAACACCAGCAACATCGTAACAAATGACGTGAGGGAAGGTCGCAACGGGTCGTACCATCTTCAAGTCGCCTGAGAGCAGGGCTTTGTCAACTGGATTGATGGCCGATGCGTGAACCTTGATTACGATATTGTGTGATGCGTCAAAACCATAGGGATAAGCCACACTTGTTTTCTTCAATTGAGTCGGTTTACCGTACTTTGAGAAACCGATAATATTCATTTTTTTGCCGTTTGGATGTTCCATCATAACCCGGCCTGTGTGCTTTTGTATGTAAACCAAAAAGTGGCAGAGGTGTTCTTTTGTAACAATGTTGTAACCTGTTTCTTAATAACAAAATGATACTTAGGATATCTATGTCTCAAGCACAATCACAGCGAATGGCATCAATGTGCGATTCAGCTCGCAGCCATGTTGATGATTTACTGGTTTTACTTTCAAAATCAAAAATGCTCAGTATTCTCTACGTGATGAATTGTGATCCCGATCCAATGCGTTTTTCTGAAATCAAAAAGAGGGTTGACTCTTCTTCAACAACAGTTGCAAGACGATTGGGGGAACTTGAAGCCCATGGACTCGTCACTCGCACTGCTTATGCAACCGTACCTGCCACAGTTGAATATACCCTTACAAGAGATGCCATAGCACTTCAACCAAGTCTTGAATCAATGTTTGAGTGGGTGCTGAATCGAGCAGATAGTTCTCTTTGAATCCCAGCCAAAATACAAAGAAACGACATATCATTTCCACGAAATCACGAGGGTTCTTGCAAACCCCTCAAGACATTATGGAGAAGTGCAATGGGTGTTCAGTCCCACAGTACACTGCCTACCCACTGAATCAATTAAATTGACGATAAATTCTTCTCAATTTAGTCGCCGAAGGAACATGAGTGTATGGGGTAATTTCAATTTGTACTGGCTGAAGATTCTTGGAGTTCCATAACTTATCAAATCCTGCCATTGAAAGGTCGGATAAACCTTCAGGTTTGAGTTGTATTTCGATTTGGTCTGGAGCCTTTTGGATGGCGATATAATCAGTAATTTCATCACTCATTTGCATTATTGCTCGGCGAATCAAATCTGGCACTACTAACTCTGGTGTATCATCGACTCTAGTTAAGTGAAACATATCATCAGAACGACCCATAATCGCATCAATTACTTCCCGTTTATCACCACAAGGACATACTTTATTGGAAGTTACCAAAATATCATTGAGCCGGTAACGAATTATTGGTTGCGTTTTACGTTTAAAATCTGAGATTATTGGATGATACCAGCCTTTTCCCTCATCGATCCATTCTTTTTGAATCACCATCAAATCTTCATTCAAATGTAATGTGCCGTGCTTGCAAGTAGCTGCAAGTTCTCCTTCAGTTGAAGAATAAAACTGGTGTAAAGTTAAGTCAAAATGCCGCTCAATTTTTGCTCGGTCAACATCTTCTAAGACTTCAGCAACTGAAACCATTTTTCTCACCTTAATTGGAGAGTCAATATCAACAAAATAGCTCAACACACTTGGTGGACCCATCAGTATGTCAAGTTCATCCTTGATGATACTGTCATGTAATTCATCCAGCGGTTTCATTAAATCGTAAAAACTGAATTTAATTCGATTAGAACCAACTGACTCAAAGGTATTGGAATTAGCGCGTAAAATCAACCCAATTTTGTAGCGTTCAAATATTGAACCGTCAAGACCTCTAGATAGCATGAAACCGGCCCATGAAGCCTGTTCTTGTTCACTGATGAAATGCATACCTCTTGAGCCGCTAGTGCCAGAAGAATAACCGATTGAATACGGGCCAATTTTGGGCGAAAAATCACGCTTTTTTTCAGCCTTATCGGCTAGTTGTTTGGCGTGATTCACATCTAGCCTAACCGTCAACAAATCAGCCAAGTTGTCCATCATAATCGATTTATCAATAAGTGGGAATTTGGCCCATTCATCATCTGATAGCCCTTCCCAGTGCTTGCCGTAAAACGGCGAATTTTTCCTGACAAATCTTACTTGTTGCTTCATTCCCTTGCGCTGTATTTTTTCAATACGTTGTCGGCTACGGAATTTCTTTGGAGTAACAAAGTAACGAAACAGAGTTCTAAGTTTACTCATTCCAACTCCTCCATACCTTGCTCGAAGGTTTTTATTGGCTGCCAACCAAGGGCTGCCTTAGCACCTGATATATCGAGTGTTAACGAGCCTGTGACCTGTCTTAGACCATATGGTGTCAGGGTTGGCTCATAGGGCTTACCCGGTATTATTGACGCTACAGCACTGACAAGATGAGCGAGGATGAAAATTGGCCAGTAAGGTAATTTACGCTGCTGAAAGTTCCCAGAAAATTTAGCGGTGTAGGACTGCATAATCGAATTAAAAGTTCGTGAATCGCCATTAGAAATGTTGTAAAATTTACCTAAACTACTCTCCGGTGCCTCGATAGCAAGACAAACAGCATCAACGAAATTGGACAAACAGGTGACATCGATAAGTCCCTTTCCCTCACCGATGGTCCGGTAACTATTCTTACCGATCAGTCGCGTTAATCGAGGCAGTAGCGTTTGGTCTCCAAGCCCAAATACCGCTCTTGGTCTAAGGCCTATCCACTGATGTTTTGGTTGTGATAAACAGAACAATTCAGCATCATACTTACTTGCTCCATAGTGGTGTTTTGGTCTATATTTTAGTTCGGGTGTTGCATCCGTATGCGGCTTGTCGTGAGTCATTCGGTCAAAAATTGAGGCAGAAGATATCATCACTATACGAGAAACTGAATTTTGTTGACCTGCCTTATAGACATTTTTGGTTCCTTCAACATTGGTTTGGAAAAATCGCTTTTTACTGCCAAACGGTGCTGCATAAGCTGCGCAGTGGATAATCACATCACAATTTATTAATGCTGTAGTCAACTCTGCTAAATTACCTATATCGCATCTTTTCATTACGTGATTTTGGTTTTGCATGGCGGTAATTTTTGCCTGATTTCTACCAATGCCGATAACTGAATGACCTGCTTCGCTAAGCCTGAGCATGATTGCCTTGCCAAGTGTACCAGTAGCACCTGTAACCGCTATTTTCATACTTGCACCTCGTTATTTATGAGAAATATTTTTCCAGATTAAAATCATTAATGCCGGCCAAGAAATTGCTAGGAGCCAGGCCAGCCAAACCGGCAACAAAGGTGGACCGTCGACATCAACTGGAATTTCTGTAAAACTTGATTGACCATTAACTTCTAACCATACCTCTAATGTTTGGTTGCCAGAAAATGGGAAATTAACCTGTCCATTCCATATTGAATGATTATTTCTATCTTCGAAATTAGTCCGCATCCTAACAGTGTCTTTTTCTGTTGGATAAACCAGTTCAATCCATGCATTAGTAATATCACTAGTATCATTATTTGCCGGCAGGATTGATACCTCAGTTTCAATTAAGGCCTTTGGCGGCCAAATCATAAATTCAACCCAGACATAAGTTTCATTGACATCAATAAGGAATCTCTTTGGCGCATCTAATCCTTCACCATCTTCGGATAAGTGAATTACATGACCACTTGCTAAGGGGGTGAAAATTAGCAGCAGGAAAACGCCTGCTACAGACATCTTTGCAGTAGGCGGAGATTTCTTGCCAAGAGTAATCATTTTGTCTACTGATAAACGTTCAATTGCGGCACTAAAACCTTGACTCAAAAAGATAAATCCACGCAATACAAGTACAGTAATTACAACTGATAGAATGGTATTAAACAACCCGATTTGCGAAGGAATATAATCGATGAAAGTCGGCAACCATACCGCATCAACAACAATTACTAGAGCAATAAGTCTGTTGGGGTTTTGTAACACTGAATAGCGTCTTGTTGCTAAAAGAATTGGCAATAATAGCCAAGGTAAACATTGTGCAGCCCAGACTGTATGAGGCGAACCGGGTCGGAAATAATGCTCACTGGTCATCATTGACTCGACTAGAAGCGGTACCACTGTAAGGAATAATAATTGCGATGCTAGTAGTAAACTGGATAAGGCTAGCGCCCCATTCTTACCAAGTAATCTGTCGGCTAAAGGTAAGAATATTATCAGTGAAGCACCAGCAAAAATGATGTGCAGCATGATTTGTAAATTGAAGATATTAAGGGACCAGACACGAGGGTCCAAGAAGTTGGCAAAGGCAAGATGAAAATGGTATACTAAGGCCCAAAGAGTCCCGGTGATTACTAAGTTAAGCCATTTAGGAGTCGCCTCTTTTAGTCGGTTTCTCATTTGTAATGCTAGGACAATTGTCGCTACTTCTACTAACATTCCACCAGCAAAAGTCCAGATATGTGGAGGAGTAATTATGGTTGTATCGACACCATAGGAGGTATGCCAATAATCATCATATAATCCCCCAAAGACAAGGGTGATTAAGCCACATACCATCATCCATAGACTGGTTGGAGCAACAAATGGGCCAATAAAAAACCCTGCCTTCTCAGGGTTTTTTGAAACAAAACTATTCCACAAAATGTATGAAACAAGCATGATACTTGTTGGAACTATCCCGGCTAGAATCATTATGTGAGGTGGAGTAAATAATTCATCACGCCCAATATCGGTATGCCATTGAAGGTCAACTGCTAAGCCAAATCTAGCAATGATGTGGTACAAGCATAGTACTACCAAGAAGGCTAACAAGAAATTATCTTCCCTACTACGCTTTATTGTCATAATTAGAACACCCACTTGGCAGTTGTTGACTTACCAGAGCGGTCTACTATACGATGTTCTAGTGTATCATTATGTTTGTTGATCAACTGCAAAAATTCATGCATGTGTTTCCCAGATAACCAGTTTTGATGACCTTGAAAGAAGTTACTGCTTGACTGTTGTTCGAGAAATTCAACCGTGCCTGTTTTAACAAACCTATTTCGTTTAATACTTTGATCGAAATAGCCTGTTGTAGTTGTATTTGGAGTTAAATCAGAGTTGTCGTGAGTTATTGATTCACATTTAGGGCCGTCTCCCGATAGTCCAATTACCGCGACAACACAATACGACTCATATTCCCAATCACAATATTTCGTCGGACGATCATCTCCAATACACAGCAAGGCATAATCGGTTGAGAGAGCGGGTAATAAATCGGCAACTGATTGTATAGCAACGTGTGGACTGCAACTACCATCAGTGACGTCAAATGCAAAACATGACTGGCTATCAATTCCAATCCCATGACAGTGGATATCGAGATCTCCTTGGATGTGAGTAGCAAATGCTGGCTCGGTTCTAAAGTGCTCTCTATATACACCACCATGCACTACTAACCCGATTTCTTCGGGCTTAATACCTGCATTACTGATAGCCTTTTTAGCCAGCTTTAGGGTGGATTTTAACAAACCGGTATATCCTATTTTCTTACTTTCCCAAGACAACATTACAACCAATTTTCCACCCCCATTGGGAGTTTAAAATGTACGGCTAAGATTGCAAGACCTGAGCCAAATGAGACCAACAATGCTGTCTGGTCTGACTTTAGATAGCCGCTATTTTGAGAGATTTCGAGCTGAACACCGTGGGTAGTCGATGCAGTGTTGGCCGTTTTTTCAGTATTATTGTGTAGAAAGTTGATTTCCCCCATCACTTCAATTGCTACTTTTGCCCCTTTTTTGACTGCCTTGGGAGTTGTTGGGTGAGAATAAGTATGATCTATTTCATCCCACTTGAGTTCCATATAATCAATTGACCTCTTAAGAAAATCTCCTAAATTGTCAATAATACCGTTTTGCAAATCCTTAGCTCTAGTTCTCATCTGTGGACCAGCATGTGATTTACAGGCTTGTCCGATACAATGCCTGTTGTATTGTGCCATAGTAAATGGCTCACTAAATCTTATTCTACCAGATTCGTTAGAAGGTCCAAGGATGTACGCGGCAGCTCCATCACCAACGGTTAGTGAAGCAATTGCTCGTGGGTGAAGATACAAATTTCTTCTCTTGGCTTCACCAATGATAGGAGTAATGTGCTCCCCTGATACCACCAAAGCATACTTGCATTGTCCACTGCTAATTCTTGATTCGGCAATCATCAATCCGGTTAACATCCCCGCACATGCATTAGAAACATCAAAGGTTTGTGCGTTGGTAATTTGCAATTCATTAGCAATTAAAGTGGCAAAACTTGGTGATAAGTGTTGACGAAGTTTACCGTCCATCTTACTGACTGAACAATTAATTACCAAATCAATATCATCGGGTCCTATATCTATTCTTGAAAGAGCCTTTTTAGCGGCTCCCACGGCTAATTCGAAACTACCTTGGCCATTTGATACTTCACGATGGGCTAAGATTCCGGTTAAACGAACAAAATCTAGTGAACGCGGCAAATCATCTGGTGATGCAAATGATGTTGTCGCTACTTTTGTGTCCGGTAGAAAGCCAGCAAAAGATAGCATCTGGGCGTGATTATCACTCCCTAACATATCACTTGGTATTGTATTCTAATAAAAAAAGGTTCAACCGACATATACATTACAATTCCCGATAAATTTCGACAATATAAGAGATAAAACATAATCCTACCTAGTTAGACAGATTTATTCATTGCCTAATGTTGAATAGTTCATGGAACTTTTGTTAGTTGTAGTGAGCATGGTAATCACTTTACTGGCTGCAGCATTAACAGTACCTGCAGGTTTTGGTCTAGCAACAATGCTGACCCCAGTAGTATTATTTTGGTTACCACCACACGAAGCCATCGCTGTGGTTGCCATTATTCATGGCGCGCATAATGCTTGGAAATTTAAATTATTGAAATCCAGTGTTGATTTTTCTGCGGTAAAGCGCTATGGATGGGCTTTAGTAATCGGCGCTACAATTGGCGCGATATTGCATTCTTACATTCCTTCGGACCCATTGCTACTGGTTGTTGGAATAGCACTAGTGATTCTACCAGTTCTATCAGTTACTGAGAAATGGACAAATATTAGGCTACCAGATTCAGAGGATAAAATAGGCGGATTTGGCTCAGGGTTCTTTGGTGGCTTAACAGGCCATCAAGGTGCACTACGGGCAATGTTTCTTCAAAAACGGTTACCAGATAAGGTCGCTTATGCAGCAACTGCAAGTGTCTTAGCCTTGGCAGTAGACCTCACGCGCATTCCGATTTACATTATGTTTGAAGGGAGTGCAATACTTGACGAATTTATCTTGATACCATGTTTGGTGGCATCGGCAATTATCGGAGTCAATTTGGGTAAACGCTGGCTAACAAAGTGGAAACAATCAGCGATCAGTACTGGTATACTAGTCGCGATAGTTGCTAGTGGTGTAATGTATATTGTCGAGGCGACAAATAATCTAGGTTATTGGTGAAACAATCAGAAGGTGGATTGCCATTCTTCGACGTCTTGCGCTGCTGCCCAATCTTCGTCTGTGGTTTCGCCACGTACTTTCAAGACCTCTCTTGCTAGCAACCAGTAAACCAATGCTAGTGAACGACGACCTTTGTTGTTAGCCGGCACCGCAATGTCTACGTTTCTTAGATTGTTATTAGCATCAACAATGCCAACAACCGGCAAGCCAGTATTTACTGCTTCTTTCAGTGCTTGCTGGTCAGCAGCAGGGTCGGTAACAAATAGGATATCAGGCTCAACATATGAACGTAGAGCAGGGTTAGTTAGAGAGCCTGGAATAAATCTTCCAACTGCTGAGTGAGCACCAACTGCTTCTGCGAATTTTCGAGCGGGTCTTTGTCCATATTGCCTTGCAGAAACAACCATAATTCTTGGAGCTTCGAATTTATTCAAGAACTCTGCAGTGGTTCTAATTCTGGAGTCGGTCATATTGACGTCTAGCAGATAAAGACCGTCATCCCTTACGGAATCAATGAATCTAGCCATATCCGCACTCTTCTGTTGAGTACCAATATTTACAGCATTTTCTTCATAGGTTTCAAACGGTAACAATAGACTTGTTTCTTCAGACATGAAATGACCTCTGCATTCGACCGACTTGACCCCCATATTAAACCGCTTCGCAACATGACAGATTTCCATAAATCATATTTTGAGGAAAAAACGTGACACAAATTGGCGAAGATTACAAGACTCAAGACATCAAAGGTACTCATATGGGGGATGTGACTAACCACGGCATAGGTTCACAATTTGACCCCTCGACAGCCAAGAAAAGTAAAGATGGCTTTTGGCGAGATAACAATAATAATTTGCCAAAAGTAAGTGCTAGTGACATTGAACGTCACGCATATTGCCCACTGTCTTGGGAGTTAGCGAAAAAAGGTAATTCTGGGCAGGGGGATGCGATTAATTCTGGCAAAACAAAGCATGCAAAAATACATGAACGGGTATCTGAATTTAAGATAAAACAAAGCCAATTCAAACGTCATATGATTATTTGGACATGGTGGTTTACTGTAATAATCGCAATAGTCATTGATTCTATTGCCTTCATGAGTATCGACGACATAGCATTATATCCAAAAGATATTGCCAAATATCTTGCTATGTGGAGCCTTACTGTACTACTTGCTGGCATTATTGCGGTATCAATTCCATGGCGTGATTGGCTTGGTTTTGATGTGACGATTAAACAACAGAAAAATGAGTTGATTCAAGAGACAAAAATCCTGCAGCCCGAGTGGGAACCTGAAGGGTTTGAAGGAGGGTGGTTTGAGGCTGGAAAAGTGGAGACGAGTTTGTTATTTGCGGCGATCTTGCTCGGAATCCATTCGATTGCCCTAAACGGGGCGGATAATAGAAAACAAGCCGGCTTTATCCTTATTGTGTTAGCAATGCTGTGGACTTTTGCTGCTTCGTGGCAATTGCAGCGCGCATTGATTACGGAAAATGAATCAGAGTTAGCAAGAAAAGATGTCGGGTTAAAAGAAGGCACTGAAGTCGCATATTCTGATGATGAAGAGTCTGCTGGATTACTTATTGATAATGTGACTGCGATAAGAGGAAGACCTGACCAAATTGTCATAATTGATGGAGAATTTATTCCTATCGAACAAAAAACCGGTCGAGTCCCTAAACGCCCCCATACATCGCACAGAAGACAAGTTCTAGCATATATCCACTTAGTTGAAATAAATACCAAAAGAACCACTCCATACGGCATCTTGAGATACGGCAATGAAGATATCCACCAAGTAATGTGGGACGATAATGCCAAGAATGAATTATTTGATGAGGTAAAAGAAATACAACGACTGATGGCAATTGGTGGTGCCAAGCGTAACCATGACCGAGTTGGGAAATGTCAGAACTGTTCTAGAAAGTATGCCTGTAATGAATCCCTTGCGGAATAATCATTTGTCACACGGTGGCTCGAGAGGGTATTGTTGACATACCCGGTGTATGGTTATCACAATTATGAAATTGTCTTGTAAAGCACCAATTGTTGTTTCACCCCAACCTCTAGATTCTACGTTTAAATCCCAGTCTCCGGATTCAAACGACGGGTCTGGCTCAAAGTTGTCAACTGTAGGAGTGACATCTTGGCAAACATCTTGTGACCAAATTGCTGCACCTGAAGGAGATGTGACTTCGGCTCTTACATATCTTAATTCGCTACTTAGAGCCTCATCAAAACAGGAAATCTGATCTGAACCACTCATGGTTACTTTGAAGTATATCTCGATTCTTTCAACCGTATCATCTACTGGAAATGATGTAAAATTCGAGTAGGGTTGAATTGAGATAGTAGTGAAAGTATGAGTCATATCCACTTTATCTGGGTAAGACACTCTTTCAACTGGTTCCCTCATACTTTCTATGGTTTCCCTTGCTTGTAGTAAGCCAAGACATCCAGATAGGCTAGATATCATAAACGTCGATATGAGGAACACTGCTAAACTGTATCTCCTCATGGCTCTGCGATGAGCAACTTGGTTATCAAATAAGTGATTAATCGAGCGTGGGTTTGAAGTGTACAATTCAATCCGCAACTGTCCGGATGACGCACATGGTGGCCGAGCTCACGCAATGACGAACCCTATGAAAGCCGACGGACATCACTCAAATTCAGCGCCACAAACTGGGCACTCTTTGGCCATAATTGGTATTTCAGCACCACAAGAACCACATTCAGCAGTCTTTTTTGATGATTGACGTCGCTTAGGTTTTTGTCTTGCAGGTTGTAATTCATCAGTCGCCTTAATCTTAGCAATCGGAGTATCCTCATCCTCGACAGTAAAGTCAGAACTGGTTTCTTCGATCTCATTTCCTGCCAATGAAGAGTCGGAAATCCCAAGTCCAATGTGAACTTGATCCCCTGGCATTACTCCATCTTCCCCGGTTAATTCAAAGATTCTACCTCTTATTTCTGCATCGCTTGCTGATAAATCTGCACCATCGTCCTTGTGAGATACTAATTCTCCTTTGGATGCAAGCATGTCGTCAAGATCTTGTACTCCTGCGCTCATCTCTTTGAGGCCCTTTAGACGGGTAGTGACCTGTGAGTCGAATTCTTCAATCTCTTCAGGAGTAAGTCCTTCAGTGGAAACTTCTTCTTCATACGATTGTTCAATTTCGGCAATTTCAGCTTCTGCTGTAGCGATATTCTCATCCCAGAAATCACCAAATTGCTCCTCATCGTAACCAAATTCCTTAACGGTCTCGTCAAAGTCTTCCGACCCAGTGACCACTTCATTTTCATCAGTTTCTGGTAATGCGACCTCTTCTTTAGGTACAACTTTTCTTTCTCGACGTTGCCGTTGTTCAAAGAATGATGAAACATCTTGCTCAGCACCACAATATGGGCAATTATCCATTAAATCTGGTACTGATTCTCCACATTCGTGGCATTCGTGGAATTGTTTTCTCGCCTTAGCCAGATTAAAACTACAGTGGGGACAGCGGTTCTCGTCACCTTCCAATTCTCCATCACAGGCAGGACAATATTCGAAAATATCTCGTTCTACTTCTTCTTCTGACTCTCTAGTCAACCATATGGCAAGTCCAAAAATGACAAGTAATGAAACCACTGCAAGACCAATTAAAGCTGCTGTATTCATTCCTGAATTTTCATTCTCAACTGAATCAGAAACGGTGGAAGTGGTAGACAGTTTGCGAGTGTAGGTACTGGTAACTGCAGGGTCAGAAGGCGTCATTTGTATGGTTGTAGAAGGTGCGGTTGCGGTAAATTGACATTCTAAAGATACTTTCTGACTGATTTCAGAAACATTTACCGGAATTGTAACAATTAGTGAATTTGCGGTAGCATCATAGCAATCAATAGTTAAATCACCCAACTCTTGACTGGTCAAATTTATGGCAAAGATGTATTCTTCGCCTTCATCTAGAGGTAATTCCACTGATTCTCTATTCAAGTCAAGAATTCGTAGTGATGAACCTGCCCAATTCAGGACAAGTTTTGACTCAACTGAAATAGAATTAGTGGCGATATTATTGGTCAAGTCTCTGTCTAATGAATCGCCTGCCGGCGTCCACTCTGCAACAAAATTAGCAGTGTGAGACCCTGCTCCAGTTGACAATTCTTTTGTCCAATATCGCGACTCACCAGCATTCAGTACTATTATTGCCGAATTTGCTGAGACTCCTTCAAAAGTGTATGCTAAATTACCTCTTACCTGTACTCCGCCTAGATTTGTTACAGTTACGCCCCAAGTCACCTTGTCTCCTGCTTGTACTACTGGAGTCGAGGCTAGAGCGACGGAATCGACCAATACATCTGGTGATTCTAGTTTTATTAAGTTCGAAGATAGCCTATCGTTAGTAGTGTCTTCTTGGGTAAAGTCACCATCGCCAAATGGGTCAATGACTGCGGTGATTTGATAGCTTCCCGGTCCAAGTGAGCCAATCAAATTATTATCAAAATTATTTGACCAAGATTGTTGAGTATCAGCCCCGCCAACTAGGGAAACGGTGAATGGCGGGGAAACTTCCATCCCGTCCGTGTGGGCAATTTCAAGCCACATAGTAACTTCTGTAGTGCCGCTGCCCCCTATTCTACCGATTGTTCCGTTAACAAACCATGGACCATTGACTGAACCTGAATTAGGCGTCACCTCTAATTCTCCGACGTGATATATATCCATACGAGGTTTAACCAACATAGCGACCTCTATGGTTTTGCTTTGTTCGGATGCTTCAGTCACTTCGTCGTTATAATCTGGAGTTAGATAAATTGTGTAGGAACCAGTTGCAGGAGCGGTAAAAGAGGTATTGACCCAAGTTTCCTGCCCGGGTGTCAAACTAGCAGTACTAATCATTTGATCGTTTATTGAACCCGGCAAATTTACCTCTAATTGACTCGCTGATGCAGGTTCAGTACCAGTATTTTTCACTAAAGAGGAAATTTCTACAGTATCCCCTGCATATATCTCTGTAGCAGGCGTTAGTACGGTTTGCATTATTCGTAAATTAGGTAATCCAGCGACTTCAAACTCAACAAAGAAGGAGACCTCGTTGCCGCTATTAAACGGATATTCGAAGGTAATCCATATTTTGTCGTCACTTTCTAGTAAACCGTCCCAAGTAGCACTTACCGTTTCTGAGGTGTCACCTGAAATATCTATTACGTCTTGAACAAATTTGTTGTTATTGCTTAATTGATTCTTGTAAAATGCATAACCGACATTGTTAGCTTCACCTTGTTGAGTGTTGGTTAATGTTAGGAAAAAAGTCACTGAGTCCCCAACTGCTAGTCCAGTAGAAGGAATCATGGCCACTTGTGCCTCTGATGCTTCAATGCCACCGCTATTGTAAGCACTTGCACTGAGAGGAAGGGCGACCATGGTAAGCAATATTGCTCCAAGAAAGACCGCTGTTCTACCTGCCATCGTTTATATGGACAAAGGATGTAGCACTTGAACCCATCTCTAAACTTGCAGTCATATCAATAAAATCTGCGCCCATAATGTGAAGCCAGCAGTAACCTCAACCAAACATTAGATTACTGATAAATTGAGGGTAGCATTCAAGGCTTATCGCCGATGTGTAAACATCATGCGAGCAACTGGCATGGCGGCTTTTTTGTGCCTCTTGCTAGTATGCACAACAATTCAATTCCAACCCAGCACCAATAATCAACTGGCGGAAGAAACGGTTATTGCTCAATCTAATTCGGACGTTACTATCACTTTTACTAACGGACCCAGCAGCGGTCAAAGCTTGACTGGAGTTTATACACTTTCATTCAGTTTTGGCGGCACCGGTACTGTCACCTCACTGATTATCGAAATCTCTGATGGCACCACTTGGGACAATGTCGCCACTTTGACTGCCTCTCCATGGGTGACTTACCTAGATACGACAACTCTCACTAACGGTTCTTACACCCTCAAAGCAACAGCATATGATGATACTGTCGCTGAAACTGTAGCCGAAATTTCACCAAGTTTTACCATTGATAATCAAATACCTATAATCACGCAATTTACTGTTGACAATATTGAATATGGCACTGGAAGTTCGGCATTAGACAGGGCTTGGTTTTCCATTGGTTCAACTGCGGCTTTAGAGTTTTCTTGGAACGCTGCTGATGATGATTTGCTTAGAGCAACCCTAAGCAATGTCCCGGGGCCAGGTGCTCCAGCAAGCGACGGTCCGTCCAATATTGCCTATGGCTGGGATTGGTCTTCGGGTAGTTTTGATGAAGGTACTTGGAACCCTCGACTTACCGTTTATGACAATTCCGGACTCAGTGTGACCGAAACTATGTTTATCGGAATTGATCGAACTGGACCAACAATCGGTACAATTACTAGTGGTTCATCATCAGGGTGGCTATCTAGTTCAAGTGTGACGTTATCTGGGTTGATTAATGCAGTAGATGATGGACAAGGCAGTGGACTTGCTTACACTGAAGTTAGTTTAGACGGGGCATCATGGACGCAAAATACGCTAGACTCTTACACACTCAATCTAAATGATGGCAGCCATACAATTTCTATTAGGGCAGCAGATAATGTTGGCAATATTGGCCCAACTACCCAAATTTCAGTTCAAGTTGATACTGAAGACCCTATTGCCAACGGTTGGTTGGTAGATGAACTGACCACTGCACTAACCGGTTCAGCAAATGTTGAATTCCTAGCCATAGATGAAAGCTCTGGAATTGACAATACTAATTCATTCATCGAGTATGGATTTGATGCTAATGGTTTTGGTCAAACCCCTGATTTATCTGGTTCTTGGCAGGCCTCTATGGGTAGCGGACTAGACAGTGAAGTGGCACAATTAAGTTGGGCTACAAAATCTAGGCAGTATTTGATGCTTAGAGCTACTGTTACCGATATCGCAGGAAATTCTTTCCAAACAAGTCCGGTGTTTTATCAGATTTTGCCTAGTCTAGACTTTGAATGGAATTTAACTGAAACTAATATTGATAGATTAATCGTCAAACCAGGAGATTCCACTGGCAATATTACTGTAACTGGTCTGTTAGAGGTCAATGAAAATTATGGCGGAACCATCACATTGCGACTTGAATCTGCACCAGCCGACCGGGACGCTCAAGTTGCGTGGACAGTCATAGAATCTCGAACTCTTGATGCAGGTTTAATGACTGACCAGGAAGAATTACTTCTTTGGAATTATACTGTACCAAGTAAAGGTCAATTCGATTTAAGATTGGTCATTGACCCAAATAACGTAATTGATGAATATAATGAAAACAACAATCAAAACTACATGGTAGTCACTGGTGCTTCGGTTAGTAGCGTAATTAATGCCCCGTCATTTAACCCTTCAATAGGTGCAATAATTGTTTGCGCTTTCGTTATTTCACTACTACAGCGGAATACAAGGGATTGAAAAGATATGAGTCTCACGGACGACCATGCGACAAGGTCTTCCTAGGGTGCCAAAAGACAGGATTGCTGTTTTGATAGGAGCCAAAGGTACTACGGTGAAATCAATTCGCGAAGCATGTGGATGTCAAGATTTATTCATCAATTCTGAAACTGGTGATGTCGAAGTCACATGGGGTGAACCGGGAAGTTATGACCCGGTTAAAGCAATGAAATTACCTGATGTGGTGAAGGCAATCGGCCGTGGAATGTCGCCAAAGGCGGCAATTCGCTTATTTGATGACCAACATTTTTTCGAAATGGTTGATTTGAGAGACTTCGTTGGTAAGCGTTCAAATCAGCAACGAAGAGTTCGCTCAAGAATTATTGGCAGTCAAGGAAAAGTAAGACAATTGATTGAAAGTCTTACCGATACCGAGATTACTATTTACAAATCCACAGTAGTTATTATCGGCGAGCAAGAAGGTCTCTTTGCTGCTAGACAAGCAATAGAAATGCTGGCTGGTGGCTCTGAACATGGGTCTGTGCTGGGTTTCTTGGAAAAAGATCGAAGGAAATCAAAAATAAGTAATCGATCTCTAGATTCTATCGAAATTAAATCAGCTTCCGTCGAAACGACTGGTTTTGAAAATTTAGTTCCTGGGCTAACAGAAATCTCTAATCGGAGGTCTAGGAGAATGCGAGCCAGCCAAGTGGACCCAGAAGATGGAGAAGCGGTCTTTGAAATGATGGAATTATCTGAGGATGAAACTGTTGTTTGGGAAGAGGAATGACCATTCATTCTTGTTCCACAATATGTGTCAAATCCATATTAAGCACCTCATACATTGCTTCAGCAAGTTCCTTATCTAACCCGTTTTTATTACCCCATTCCACCAATCGAGTAACGTCCCTGATGAGGAACTCCTGTGCTTTAGGATGAGTTTGTATTACTGCTTGACCAACATCGATTACGATTGGTCCAACCTCATCGCTCCATAAGATGTTGAACGGCGAAAAATCTCCGTGGACCAAGTTTGCTTTTTGCCATGCTACCGCAAGAAATTCTAACAATTCATCATATACTTCTTGCGGATTTTCAACTGAAACCTCGCGTAGTTTAGGATATGGTGAGGTATCATTACCAAGGTAATCCATCACCAAGACGTTTTTGTGAATACCCAGCGGTTGAGGCACCTTAAGACCCCATTTGGCTAATCTCGATAGATTTCTTTGTTCTTTCCTCACCCATATGTCGACTAGGTCTCGATGCCGGCGTCGGAGTCCGCTGAATCTGCGATCGCCTTCGATATATTGAATTAGATTCTTAAAAACTGCATTAGAGGTGTGAAAGATTTTGATTGCAATCGGTTTACCATTTGGGTCTGTACCATGAAATACGTGGGCTTCTTTACCTCTAGCGACGGGAAAATCAACCGTATCAATGACTTCATTTTTCATCAACTTAAATATCGACATAAGGGTGAGTCTATCAAAGACTTGATCAAACACTCGTCGGTCAACCCATTCAAATGAACCCTTTCCCATAACTCCTTGCAGTTTATTTTCTATGTCCCGGAATAGGGATTTGTACCGTTTTTCCTTCATCCACTCATACTTACCAGTAGAAGTTTCTAGGGAATCGATAAAGTCGCGATCATCTCGTTCATCTTGGTCGATTTTCTTCTTTGACTTTGACCGCTTTGATTTACCTTTCCGGTTGCGGTTCTTATTGATTGCCAGTTCGTCCCAGTTTTCTTTTCGGTCTTTCAATCGACCACCTCTGGGCTTTTATTTAGCCGAATAATGAGTCGATATCGATGTCTTCATCATCATCATCGCCCTCATAACCGGAATCTGGATATTCTTCAACTGGGACAAAAGGCTCTTCGGTGGCCTCTGTTGGTGCTTCTTTGGATTCTACTTCTTCAGCTTCCCCAAACATGTCATCAACATCGTGTTCTTCCTCTTCACTAGCATCACCAAACATAGAGTTAACATCATCGTCAGAATCCTCGACCACATCATCCTCTTCTTCCTCCATGACTCCAAAAATATCATCATGCTCGTCGTCATCATCATGGGTTACATTCATTCCAAAGATATCAACATCATCAGGGAGAACTCCTTTTCTCGATAAGTACATGGCTTGAGTTTTGGTATATCTGTGCGTTACGTCAGCCTTAGAATCCTGAAAATCCCATGGCCAGACAATTATCAAGTCACCCTCTCTAACCCATTGTCGACGCCTCATTTTACCAGGAATCCTAGCAAGTCTAGTCTCTCCATCTTCGCAAAGTATTGACACTCTTCTGCCGCCTAGAATTTGGTCGGCTAGGGCAAACATCTCGTTGATTTTTCGGTTTGGCATTTTGACACGAATCTTACTAGTCGAACCGTCCTCTGGATTTTCCAGACGGGCTAGCTCTTCTACGTCGACTTTTTCTTCGTGTCTTCTACCCATTGAGTCTCACTCATCCGGCCTAATCGACATCCCTTATTGAATTGACCACATAGAAGGAGATTAATTCCAACTATAATTTAGGCTCTTTGCAGCAACTTCACAAATCTCTAACAATTGGTCGCTAGCAACTCCCATGAAGAGTGTCACCATTAAACAGGCTAGGATGGCAAATCTTACTTGCCAGCCTGATGGTAGCGGTCCTGTCCTGCCTTCTTCAGGTTCCTCAAAGAACATAACAACTACAACTCTTAGATAGTAAAACACCGATATTGCTGAGTTAATTACCATAGCAAGGGCTAACCACCAAACCCAGTGAACATCGGCAAGACCGTAATCTCCGCCAGCCATTATTTCAGCACCCATCTGGCCAATTGCCACCTTGACAATACCCATAATGACTAGAAGTTTAGAGACGAATCCTGCTAATGGAGGTACACCAGCAAGTGAAATCATGAAGACAAACATAGCAACTGCTAGGAATGGTTCACGCTTTGCTAAACCACCAAGCGATGAAAGACGTGATGCATCACCATCTGATTCTAATACCGAGAGAACTAGGAAAGCTCCAAGCTTAAACGCAACAAGAACCACAAGATGGAAAATCACTGCGGTTAGCACGGCAACGGCTGCTTCACCGGGCTCTCCTGCAAGTGAGTCATCCCAATTCCATGCCCCAATCGCAGTTATTGCAGCAAGCATGTATCCCGCATGAGCGACTGACGAGTAGGCAAGCATACGCTTAGGATTCGTGCTGCCAAGGGCAGCAATATTACCCCATGTCATAGTGACTAGTGAAATTATTCCAAGTAAAGTTAACCATACAGTACCGTCTTCGCTCGCCTCAGGTGATGCAACAATTAGCAGCATTCTGATAAGTCCGATGATACCCATTGCCTTGCTGGCTGTAGCCAAAATACCGGCAACTGGGCTGCTAGCACCTGCATATGCATCTGGCGCCGCAAAGTGGAAAGGCGCAGCACTAACTTTGAATCCAAAGCCAACCAAAACAAAGCCAATACCGATTAGTGGAAGGGGATCAGTTCCATTGATTACGAACTGTGCGGCAAGGACATCAAATTGTAAAGAACCAGCCCATAAGTAAAGCATTGAAAGTCCATAAAGCCCAACTCCAGAGGCTACTGAGCCCACGATGAAATATTTCATTCCTGCTTCTGTACCAACCTTAGATTCCTTGTAGAAGGCAACTAAGACATAGGTTGAGAATGAGGCTAACTCAAGACCAATAAACAAGACAAACAAGTCTTGTGCAAGGGCAACTACAGACATACCCAAGCCACAAGTCAACATTAGAATATAGAAATCCGCTTGTCGGCGATTGTTATACAGGTCATCTGTAGACAATCTAGGACCTATTCCTTTGACTTCTAAACGATTCATTGAAGCAAATGCTGCTAAGGTAAGTGCACCAAAGAAGATCATTTCAAAGACTCTACTAAAGCCATTTACCAACAACAATTGTGTGCCGTTTTCAGTAACAATGGCAGTTCGGTCAACTCCATCTTGGAACGATAATACTGTTTGGACAAATGCTGCACCTAAAGTAATCGTAGCGATCCATGCTGGCATCTTAGGATTGCTGGTAATTTTGAATCTCTCACCACCAAACAACCACATTACTCTAGTCTGAGTACCTGGTATTCTGAAGGTCCCTTTACCGATGTTTGGGATGATAATCAATGCTAAGAGACCGGCAAAAATTATCAGTTCAGGGCAAAGTGCCGCAATGAAACCATCACCAAATGGCTCAACGTTTTGTACAGTGGACATATCAGGCACCTCCCTTTAGGAGAGGGATTATTAGGCCCTCAAATGCTTGTATGGTCCAATCATCCATCATGTCTAAAGCAATCCATGGCAGAACACCAAAGATTATGGTGAATAGAGCCAATATCAACATGGCGAATTTTTCTGAATTACTGATATCAGGAATTGCGTGTCCTTTCATAGACGCTGGAGGTTGTGTATCTTCTCCGCCTTCGAATATTGTTCTCTGCATTGACCATAGATAATAAGCGGCAGTTAGGGCTAGAACAAGAGCTGGTCCAACCATCCACCAAATGCTCCATCCATCAAGAGAAATCATTTTCCAGAGGGCGATTAACATCATAATTTCAGCGACAAACCCGGCAAGCAGCGGTAGACCCAAAGACGCCATCCAAGCAAACATCATTGATGTAGCAAGCCATGGTGAATGTTTAGCCATACCTCTCATCGCCCCGATTTCCATACTGTGATAATGATGTTTGAAAGCACCGCAAACTGCGAACAGCATTGGACTGATTATACCGTGAGCGAACATCATGAAGAGTGCTGCAGCCCAGCCCATTGGCTGCATTGTAGCAATTCCGATTAGGATTACTCCCATGTGAGATACCGATGAATAAGCAACCATCTTCTTGAGATTGGTTTGACCCAAACAAACTATTGCGCCCCAAACTAAGGAAACCATACCAATTATCATCAAGGCTAATTGGAAGTGATATAATGCATGTGGAAACAAACTGATCGGTAACCTAAACATTCCATAGGCGCCCATTTTCAGCATTACTCCAGCAAGCAGCATAGAGCCACCTGTTGGTGCTTGTACGTGAGCATCTGGCAGCCAAGTATGGAATGGAACTGCTGGAAGTTTGACTAAAAACCCAATCATCAGCATAACAAAGAGTATCTTTTGCATTTGAGCGCCCAGATACCAGTTGTCTCCAATATTGTTAGCCCTAGCATTATCTATCAGTTCTGGAATGGAGAAACTCCTACCAGTCATCGTCCCTGATGAGGCCAAACTGTATGGGTCTTGTAAGAAGTACAAGGTGATTAGACCTAACAGCATTACTACTGATGCAGTGAAGGTGTAGATGAAGAACTTCTGAGAAGCATACTTTCGATCTTTGCCGCCCCATTTTAGAATAAGGAAAAACATTGGAATTAGAGTTAATTCCCAAAACACGTAGAACATGAATAAATCAAGTGAAACAAATACTCCAATTAGCGCACCGCCCATCATCAATAGAAGAGGGAAATAGGTGGCTCCATGTTTTTCATTCCAGGTAGCAATTATGGTGACAGGTAGCAAGAAAGTAGTCAACCAAACCATAGGGAAAGATAGTGCATCAAGGCCAACAGCCCAATTGATTCCAAGACTTTCAACCCAGGTATATTTATGTTCAAACTCATATTCATTGAAACCTATATCCATCCAAGTTACATCGCCAAAGTATCTAAAGAACATACCAGTAGTAAGAACGAGCATCAATAATGAAAATACTAGACATGCCATTCTAACTGGTCCAACTAAGCGAGCACGCATTCGAGCATTGGCGTTAGACACAAAGGCTAGTAAAATCATGCTGGCAATTAATGGGAACGCCACCAAAGGTATAGAAATTAAGTCAGTCAATCAAGCCACCCCCCAAAGTAAAAAGAAAATACCTAATGTCCCAACTGCGACCATTAGAATGTAGTCTCGAGCAGACCCTGTAGTCATTGAACGAACAACTTTGGAAATTGATTGAGTTCCAGTCTCAATCTTCTTTATTACTCCATCAACGATATTCTTGTCAGCCTCTGCTGATTTATCTGAAAATCCGGCGACAATCTTGAGCATAGCCATGTCGTAATAGTGGTCAATGTAGAGCCTGTTCTCTAGTGCTCTAGACAATCCAGAGTTAGCGATTGCTTGGTTATCGAAATTATAACGATTGTAGACCCAAGCATTTAGTCTAATAATTGGCTTCATCCATGGCTTAACTTTCTCGCCTTCAGCCAAACTGCCGCCATACAGCGAAAGGGCAAGACCTGGCCCTAATACTGCACCAATAGCAATTGCTACATATGTTAGAATGAAGAAGAATGTGTCTCCATTAGCAAATGCATGACTCATTTCGTAAGCGATGCCCTCAAAGAGATTCTTTTCAGATAATAGACCATATTCGCTGTCTGGTGCCCAGTGAGTAAAGCCCATTCCAGCAAACAAAATAGCTGATAGAGTGACAAAGGTAAGGACAAATAATGGGATTTTAATCCAAGTATTAGTTTGACCAACGTGGGCTGCAACTTCGGTCTTTGGTTTGCCAGCGAAGGTCTTCAGCCACATTCTTGACATGTAAAATCCAGTCATTGCGGCTCCAACAAGCACACATATTGCTGGCAGGAAGAAACGAGGATCTTC
This sequence comes from Methanobacteriota archaeon, assembly GCA_018659375.1. Taxonomy (GTDB): domain Archaea; phylum Thermoplasmatota; class Poseidoniia; order Poseidoniales; family Poseidoniaceae; genus MGIIa-L1. Next base: position 23,242 of record JABJMO010000027.1, read on the forward strand.
AAGAGCAACCCTCCATGCGTTGGCGATGATTCCTTCTTTAGACCAAAAACCACCAATCAGTGGAAGACCCATAATTGAGGCAGAACCTACCAACATTGCGGTAGCGGTAAGTGGCATCTTGGAAGCCAGCCCACCCATGTTGTCCATTGATTGTGCGTCAAATTCTTCTTCGTGATGTTCATCATGGTCGCCATGATCATCATGATGATCGTCATGGTGGTGTAAGTGATGATGAGCATGATGCACTTCGTGAATTACTGAACCACTGGCCATAAACAGCATACCTTTGGCCATTGCGTGATTAAACAAGTGGAATAGAGCAGCACCAAATGCTACAATAACAATGTAATGTGCATCAGCATCAGTTTGCCAGTCAAGAGTATTAGCAAGGAACATTGCGCAACCTAGACCTGTGAAGATGTAAGCGAGTTGACTCATTGTTGAGTAAGCTAGGACCTTTTTCAAATCGTGCTGGACAAAGGCAATTGCTGCCGCCATTACTGCAGTAATTCCACCAACTAGGGCAATGATGAATGCAAGGTCAACCAAATCATGTTGTAGATACTCTGAGCCAAAGAATGGAAACATCCGAGCAACTAAGTAAAGACCGGCATTGACCATTGTTGCTGCGTGAATAAGTGCTGAAACTGGGGTTGGTCCTTCCATAGCATCAGGCAACCATACGTGTAATGGGAATTGAGCAGATTTACCTACCGCACCGATAAACATCAGACCAAGTGCCCATTGCAAAGTGCTAGATGAAACTCCAGCCATGAATGTCTCATCTTCAACCGCGCTAAAGATAACATCATAGTCAAGTGAACCGAACATATCCCACATCATGACTAGGCCGATTATCAAGAATACATCGCCAATACGAGTGGTCAGGAACGCTTTCTTTGCCGCATATGCTGCGCTTGGTTTTTCGTAATAGAAACCAATCAGTAGGTAGGAACAAAGACCCATAATTTCCCAGAAGATAAACAACCAGAGGAAGGAGTCTGCTAGTACCATACCTAGCATACCGGAACAGAATAGTACAAACTCTGCGTAAAAACGATGGTTTCGGTTATCATTGATAGGATCGGTATTCATGTAACCAATGCTGAAGATATTAATTAACAAACACAAGAATGACGCCACAAATAGCAGCATAACAGTGATGTGGTCGATATAAATTCCAAAACCAAAGGAAATTGATGTTAAATTACCGCTCTCATATACACTGGAATTTAGCCACAGGAAATCTACGGAATCTTTCATGCTGGCAAATCCCCCAAGATGATCTTTAATCAACAATAGAGAGATGATTAAACTAGAGGCCATGACTACTAAAGCAATTATGCCTCCCTCTTTCATTGTGTCTTTCCAAAATGGGTTCCTGTTGAACACCCGCCCAAGGAATAAAATCACCGGGAATGCTAACATTGGAAGAAGAATAATCAGTGGTGCAAATTGCATTAATTCGCTATCGATGATTGTGTCTGTGCCTGTTCCTGCCACCATCTCACCTCAGTTCCTCAAGACGTCTACATCGTCCAATGATATCGTTTCGTGTTTACCGTACATGGCAAGGAAAATGGCTAATCCAATTGCCACTTCACTCGCTGCTATGGCGATTGCAAAGATTGTGTAAACCCAACCAGTTGGGTCGCCGTGATGCACTGCTGCTGCGGCAAATTGCATATTAGCAGCATTGAGCATTAGTTCGATACACATCAAGACAATGATGGCATTCTTTCTAGTGAAAGCTCCACCAAGTCCGATGATGAACAATATGGCTGAGAGGGCTGAAACCCATGCTGGATCTATCATTCCTCTTCACCGCCAAATTCCCAAAGCAGGTTTTCCCTTCTTTCATCACGAATCAGATAGGCAGCACCAATCATTGAAGCTGCCATTAGCACCCCTACAATGAGTAACGGCAAAGCCCAATCATTGAGTAGTGAGTCTGCAAGTCCGTTAGTAGTTGGTTGGTCATCACTAGAGTTTGCCCAAACTTCGTCAGCGCTGAGCACGGAAATCAAGATCATTGCCAGTGCAAGTAGGCCAATTCTGGTAAGTAAGGATACGAACTTCATTCAAAATCCTCCTCCAATATTTGCCTTCTAGTCAGCATTATACCGAACAGTACCACCAAACCAACGCTAGCGAGATAGACTAAAATTTGTATGGCTGCTAAAAACTCTGCACCCAAAAGAATGAAAATACCAGATACTGCCATGAAACAGAAAATGAGTGACAACATAGAGTGTGCCACTCTTTGAGCAAGTATTAGTCCCAGTGCGCCACCAATGGTAATGGTGGCAAATAGGAAAAATACTCCTGCTTCGACAATACCTGCTACATCCATCTCAAGCACCTTCTTCGGCAGCAGCCTTGGCAGCCTTAGCAGCCTTTTTGGCACGCTTATCTTTCTCTTTGTTAGCGCGCTTGGCTAGTTCAGCATCAACCGCTTCTTGGTGAACAGAAGGCAGTACTCTAGTTCTACTTGCATCAAACCACAAATCTTGACGGGTAAAACCTGACATTCCGTCGTATTCATTGGTCATGAAGAAAGAAGTGAAACCGCATGCCTCCATACATAATCCACAGAACATACAACGACCTAAGTCGATTCTACCGGACACTATTTGGTCATCTGCGACAAATAATTCAGTTTGTTCAACCTCTTGTTCAATGCCTGAATCGTTCCATCGAACCATTGCTGTACTACCTGACAGATCAAGCACCTCAGCAAATCTCCATTGGTCAGGAGTGTCTGCGTGTGCTGTAACGTGATTAAAATCGTCAGATGATTCTGCTATCTCGGGGATTAATTTAGCGGCGTAGCCACCGACTTCTAATTCTGCGCCGAATCCTTCGTGTTCCCCGTCAGCACCGTCTAATACGTCTACTCGAAGTTCGGTAGTCATATGCAGACAATCGTTTGGACAAGCGGTAACACACAGTTTACAGGCAGTACAGGTCTCCCAAATGACCCCGATTCTACCGTTGTAATTGCCTGGGACGAACAGCCAAGGCTCCATGTCTTCTAATCGCTCATAGGGATATTGAACAGTCTGAGGCTTCCACAAAGTTGGGAATAAGTCTGATGTGACACGGTCAGGAGCAAATTGTTGTTGTGTTATGTCATTGTATTGACTGTTTTTGTCGGCGCGAGCTTTTGACCCGTCGTCGAGGAATTCCGGGTGAGTCGTGTTGTGATAGCCCATTGCTAGACGCTTGCCAAACAACTTTCCGAAAATCGGGAAGGTTCTCAGGGCGGTAATGAGCGTTATCTTAAACGGGTACCAAAATAGGTTTCTAAAATTCGGTTTTGCATGGGGGTGCATTGGCATATTTTCACCTCACTCCTGCCCCGGGACATAAGTTCCCGCAGGCTTTTCTGTGTAAACGTGGAACATACGTTCAGTATTTCCACTCTTATCCTCATCGTTGAGGAATAGGACAAAGATTCCCAACCAAGCAATCGTGGTCAAGATTGGAACTAACATTGGAACTCCAAAAGCGTCCCATGCCCAGCCGCCAGCGGCTGTGTCTTTCATTTCAGTAGGGTCGAATAAGTAGAGGCGGTAAATACCAGCCAGCACCACTTGTAATACTGCCAATGGCAATAGGATTCGCCAACCAAATTCTAAAATTTGATCAGTTCTAATCCTAGCGAGTGAAAATCTAGCCCAAACGAATACTAGTAGGAATACCAGCCAAGCTTTAATCAGCACAACTATCGCACCAGGAATCAATAAGTAAGCATCACCTAGAAGCGGGATTTGGCTAATCAATCCTTGGAATGGCAAGTGCCATCCACCCAAGAAGAAGTGAGTGAATAAGAAACATGCAGCATAGGTTCTGATGTATTCTGCCATAAATAGCATACCAAATCTCATGCCACCATATTCAGTCCACCAACCTTCAACTAATTCTGCTTCAGCCTCAGGCATATCAAACGGCACTCTTTCCACTTCAGCAATCATAGTTAAGAGGAAAAGTCCGGCTCCAAGCGGCATCAGGAATAAATTCCAAGCGCCGGCTGAATGTTGGAAATGAATGCTTTCAATTATGTTGAATGTGCCTGATAATACGGCGACTGATAAGAGCGTCAAGAGCAATGGAATTTCGTATGCAGTTAGTTGTGCTGCTGACCTGATTCCGCCAATCAGAGTATATTTGTTGTTGGAAGACCAACCAGCGAAAAAGACACCAATTGGCGCAATTCCAAAGATTGCGATTGCGTAAAGAATAGAAAGTTCGGGGTTTGTTGCATACATACCACTTGACAACGGTATTATTCCCAAAATGAGTAACGTTGAGGATACGATGAGGAAGGGTGCCACTTCAAAAATCAGTTTGTCAGCTCGTTGTGGCACCATATGCTCTTTGACTAAAAATTTCATACCATCAGCCACATTTTGGAAGAAGCCAGGGAATATCGAATAACCCATCCACGACCGATTGTTTACTCTGTCGACTGTGGCGAATTTTTCATCTCGGTTGCCAAATTTTTTGTTTAGCCATTTGTTTAGACCGCCTATGGGTTTGCCTAATCCAAACGGCAACATATTCCACCATTCGCCTGCAGTAACACCATTTTCTCCAACCCACAAGGAACGTAATGCAGTTGTTGCACCACGTCTATCGTTCATTCTAGCGACTGCTTTACGCTCAATCCACAAGATGGCGAATTGGGAAAAGAATAGCATCAAAAACACGATGTTTACCACCGCAAAAGTTGCGAGTCCAAAGGCAATCTGTGCCGAACTATCTTCTAGAGGAGTTCCTTCTAGAACTTTTGGAATTAAATCTTCGAAGGTCGAGAATAATAGGCCCCTTAGATCGTATTTGTCATCCATAATCTCACCTCAACGATCTGTTTCCCCAATACACGGGTCGAAACTTCCCATAATTGCTGGGATATCAGCGACTTTATATCCTATCATTGTCTTAGCAACAAATGGAATTGTGATGAACATTGGAGAACGGATTGATAGCCTGTAAGGCTTTTTACCTCTTCCTTCTCCACCACCTTCGATGTAAAATTGGGAGGCCCCTCTAGTACACTCGTAGTTACTAAACCCGGTTGCACCTTCAGGTGCTCGGGTTGGGGCTTTTGTGTAAATCATCTCATCCCCACTAGCGTAATTAGTGTTTTTGCCGCCCGGTATTTTTTCAATAGCATCAAGTACCATTCGACAAGATTGACGCATTTCCTCGATTCTAACACGGTAACGATCGTAGCAATCTGCACCTTTGACTGAGGTCGGTTTCTCAACCGCTGGCTCCCAATCAACTTCATCATACACTGAGTATGGGTGAGCCCATCGCACGTCATAGTTAACACCAGCAGCCCTGACATTAGGACCAGATACGCCGGCTTCGACCATTTCCTCTGCGTTACAATATCCAACACCTTGAAGGCGAACCAACCAGATTGTTGATTCGTCCAGCATCATTTCATATTCTTCGATTCTCTTTTCGAATAATTTCACTTTGGCAATCATTCTATCAGCAAAGCCAATTGGAATATCTCGCTTTACTCCGCCGATACGAGGATAGTTGTAATGCATCCTAGAGCCACCTAATTCCTGTAACAAATCAAGGAACATTTCTCTGTCTCTCATACACCAAGTCATCAATGTAAGATTACCTATGTCCGGTCCAAAAGCGCCAAGCCACATAAGGTGGCTAGCTAATCGTTGTAATTCTGCAGAAATTAGCCGAATATATTCCGCTCTTTCAGGGACGTCTGCCTCGAGCAAATCCTCTGCTGCGTAAATGTAAGAATTAGCCCAAGTCATTGCGCTAACATAGCATAATCTGTCACAATACGGCGTAACTTGTGTGAAATCTCTTGCTTCACAGATTTTCTCTACACCTCGATGGATATAGCCCAATTCTGCTTCTGTATCGATTACTGTTTCACCATCGACTTTTACTCTTAGCGTCCACAATCCGTGTGTCATTGGATGTTGGGGTCCCATTGTAATCCACATTTGTGCCATGATCTCACCTCACTTTACCCGGCCCTCATCTGCCGGTTTCCTAACGAACCCTTGGGCATCGTCATACATCTCATTATAATCATGATATCGAATCTTATGTTGCTTTTGTAATGGATGGAATCCATCTGGACTGTCAAGCGGATTGAGTACTCTAAACATATTCTCGTGGCCTTCAAATTGAATTCCAACTAAATCCCAAGTCTCTTTTTCATTCCAATCCGCACCAACCCAAACCTTTTGCACGGTTGGAACTGAGGGGGCGTCGTTATTTGGTAAATTGATTAACACTTCAAATTCAACCGGGATTTGTGAACCAAGCATCTTTTCAGCAACATAAACTGTACTTGTATCTGGTCTTTGGTTGCTGATTGGTTGTCTAAGAAGATGGTATGCCAATCCCCATCCCCGTTCATCTGGGCCTTCGGGGTAATGTGTACCGGTAATCATTGAGCAATAGTTTACTCCCATGTCGAATTTCATCCACTTGGCCAGTGCCTGCCAATGTTGTGGCGGGGTAACGACTCTCACGAAGGAATATTTCTTGGCGTTGGAATGCTGAACGATGTCTGCACTGATGCCTGAGCCGCTGAATTTGTCGTTGATCGCATCTGCGCATTCAGTGACTGCTGCCGCATTTTGCTCGAGAGTAATTTTCATCCCCATTACTCATCACCCACAATAATCGGCTTCTCTGACTCACGGCCGGAGCTTGGCGCTCCGCCAATTCGAATTATTTTCTCGCGCAACAGGCCAAATCCGTCAATCAGTGCTTCAGGCCTAGGAGGGCATCCTGGGATGTAAACGTCAACTGGAATAACGGTGTCAACGCCCTCTAAGATGTTGTAGGACTGGAAATATGGTCCGCCCGAAATAGCACATTCGCCCATGGCTATGCAATATTTTGGCTCTGGCATTTGTTCCCACAGCCTAACAATCTTGTCAGCAAATTTCTTTGATATTGGGCCGTTAACCAATAAAACATCTGATTGTCTTGGAGATGAACGGAATAGTACGCCAAATCGGTCTCCGTCGAATCTCGGCGTCGCTGCAGCAGCCATTTCAATAGCACAACATTTGATCCCCAAGTGAAGAGTGAACAATGATTTTCTGCCAGCCCAGTTGAAAAATCGGCCTGCTAGAACGCTCAAGAATTGTTTGATTTTAGTGGCCTTTAACGCTTCATCGGTAACCCCACCGACCATTTCTACCAATGCCCGGCTGTTGAATGCTGCAAAATTTTCGCCTGTATCTGCCATAATTTCACCTCAGATGTAAATTCTACCTCTTTTTCTAAAGACGTACCAAACGCCAAGTGACATGATTGCGAAGTAAGTTGAAAGCACCACTAACGCATCTTTTGCTCTGTCTACCGCGCCGTCTCTAGCACTATCTGCTAAATCTTGTGCTGTTGCATCTGAAGCAACTATTCCGCCCAAAACTAGGAACATGAAAGCTACATCAAAAACGAGGAATATGATTGCATACCAGTAATATTGGAAATGAAATTGGATCATAGCATCGCCAACAGGCTCACTACCACACTCGAACGTGGTTAGCCTTCTTGGATACAAACTATGGTCTCTTTCATAGCCTTCCAGCAGGTATGATTTAGTTATATGAGGACGAGCAGGATCTACTCTTGGACGAACTACCCAAGTGATGATGAAATTGGTCAGTGGCATTAGTATTCCGACAACTGTCAAGAACCCGATAGAAAGGTACGCACTTGGCACTGATTCTAGTCCGGACATTCGCTCACCCAGTGCAAAGCATACGCTTAACAAGCATTCCAATAATTACCCCTCAATAAGGGTTCCCAAATGTTTGAAACCTTTTGAAGCGAAGACAAACGAGGAAAACATGTGCTTGTGGACTGATTCAACTCAAACTTTGCCAAACCATATTGCCCATGAAGTATTAAGAGATTCTTGCATCATTTTCCAAATCTTGTAGAATGGATATGTCCCAAGGCACCAGAAGATTGCGTAGTACATTACATAAGCCAATATTTTAGCTGCTAAGCTACCCAGTAGCAAGAAGATTGGAATCAACGCTAATGCGCCAACTATCAACGCCCCAAAGGTCAACAGTGGGAATAAGAATAGCCCTAGCAGTAACCAAATCATTGGCGAAGATGTTGATATCTTTGTTGAATGTTTTGTTCGCTCTTCTAGTTGCCTAATTTCGCCAATAAATTTGAATGCTCGATAAATATTTAACAACGGAATTATTGTGAAAATGAGGTGTTTGCCGCCGCCCGGCCCTATATCTGCGTGCTTCTTCATTTCACTTGCAATGCGATAATTTATCCAAAGCCCATACAAACCAAAAGTGATTGGCACTAACAGAAACCACTCTAATTTTGCTGAACGGTACGGTACCGGATTAACGCTAAATGCACTACTTGACATGAAACCTTGCTCTCTTGACGCGATTAGTTTCTCGGCATATTTGGCACGGTTTTTGTTCCTACCAGATTGAACCATTTGATCGATTGTCGGCTTCCCAGCGCGATACATTATTCCAGCAAACAACACTGCTACGATAAGGTAAACTCCGCTTTCTATTTGCCCCTGGGAAAGACCAAGACCAAGGGGGCCATCATCAGGTTGACCAAGTACTGAAATTTCGATATTTTCGCGTCCAACAACACCAATTTCAACTGGCTCGACAGATAATGTAAATGTGTAGTTATCCTTTATTTCCGCATCATATGATGGCCTTACAACTGCAGTAATTTCGATTACTTCGTCAACATCTGCCCAGCATTTTAACCCTTCAGAAATAGTTGAACAACCCGAGTCTGCCTTGTCAAGAACGACTGACCAACCTCTGAAACTCTCAGGCGTGTAGATTATGAATTGAGTACGAGTATTACCATCGTTAACGATAGAAATTGGTACCTCCTTCCGGTCCGGGTATTCTAATTCATAGTACAGCTCGACATCAGCGTCAAATTGAATGTCATAGATAGTTTGCACTTCCAAATTTAACACAAGTCTGCCGTTAGTCCTGTCAGCAGCATTTTCTTGGCTAAATACTACCACTTCGAGTATCCCGACATCGCCTGTTTGGGCACTTGGACTTACCTCAACAATTACCATGACTTTTTGCTTGAACTTCCTTACTTCGTTACCAAAAGAACTGATGTTATTGCTGAGCATGATCGAATTAGCCCCTAACTCTGACTCAGCGAAGAATGGTTGGCCGTTTTCATTTAGTACATAGGTTTGCGAAGTTAAATTAAATATCGCATACTTAGTGGTTATCGGCACACTTCCATCATATAGTTCACCATCAACAAATATCTGTCTTGTCGCAATTCCTTCAAGTCCATTGATGTCAATTACTGCTAAATCTGTCCTTAATAGACCTGAAGGGCCTACTTGAGGAGTACCGACGTTCTCTATCCAGAATTCAAAAGTCATCGTGCCCTCGGGGGCTAAAATTACCGATGCTGCTTTATTGTCAATGGTCACTGAATTGTAATCGCCATCGCCAAATCTGGTTTCCATAGAGTAGGTGATATTGTTTTTAATTGCTCTGATAGTGAATTGTGCCTTGTTATCTGGCAGGCCATCGCCATCGTCATCATCATTAGTTGAATGTTCTAAATTGGTTATTTCGATGATTATGTCGTTGTTGTTATAATTGCCAACATTAGGAACAAGAACGTTGACATTGATTACTAAGCTTTGTCGTGCAGGGACATTGAATTCAGTCTTGGTATCACCGACTAAATCGGTGAAAGAAATATCCCAGTCTGATCCAGATGATGGTCGTTGTTGTTTAGTGTAAAATCTAAACACGTCATCATTATTTCCAAGATTTTCGATTTCTATTGGAAATACTAAGACATCATTATAATCACCAGTTTGTGAAATATACCCGTTACTATCTGAGGGGATTACTGAACTTGAGGACATTCCGTGAGTTTCGCTTACCGTTACTGTTAAGATTTTACTTTGGTAAGCAGCACCCCCGCCGGCAGGTAAGACTGAGAATGTTAACTCGATACTTTCGGTCGCCAGTGCATTTAGTGGCACGGAAACTGAATACTGTACATTGATTGATTTTCCAGCGCCGTGACGGCTGTTGACTGTCACAGTGGACTGCTCTAATTGAACCCCCCATCCAGATGGTGCAGAAGATACAGAGATTCTCAGGTTGTCTTGCCCGTTTCCAGTATTGGTAACAGTGACTGAAGAGGTGCGATTTTCCCCAGGCTCAATTGGACCCAGTGATTGAGTTGTTAGACTGATTTGAGCGCCAAATGATTGGCCGAGTACTATTGAGATGACTTTACTGCATTTCACTGTATTTCCGTCTTTGGCTTGAATTGTTATTGAATTTGAAGAACCGGCATTCTCGGAGTCATCTGGTGTGACTTTGAAGTCGAATGTTTTGGTTCCACTGCCATCACTATATGGTAAGACGCCGCTTGATGGACCGTCAAATGTAACCCAACTAGCGCGCTCACCAGATCTAGTCATACTGACTGACCAGTCACTATTTCCATCATTGGTTAGAGTTGCTGAAAAACTTCCTTCTTGGTTTGGATTGAGGTTTAATGTGGTTTTAGATAACGACATTGAACACTCTTTGAGAACTGGTACTTCAAGTTCTAAATTAACCGTATCAGTCACTTCTTCAGTCGGGTTTGGCGTGGTTACAGTACCGGTCACCTCCCAACAGTAATCATCAGCCTCTTGGCCATCTGGAACTTCGATTTCGACATATACAACTTGTTTGTTTGCATCATCATCATCCTCATCTTCTGAATCTAGAGTCACCGTATTATCGCTTAATGTTGCTTCTAAATCACCTGCATTGCCGCAGCCACTATCGTCTCGCTCTTCAAGAGTCAAGTTTACTGTAGTCGAATTTTGTTGTCCGGTGTTTTCAACCGTAATCATATATTCGATTAATGATGAGGAACCGGTGTAAGTAATGGTCTTGTCATTACGATCTTTTACTCCGTCAAAGTATAAGTCAACACCCCAAAGTCCGCCGCCTGACCCATCACCAGTGGTTGTAGTGACGGTTTCTGTTGAAGGTTCAGGTATTTCCGCGGCTGGAGCGCCAATTACCGCGGTGATTGTGGCAGTAACGGTCGTATCACAGGAAGTGTCAGCCTCCACGGTTTGAGCAACGGCAATATTCATGGTTGTTTCCTCACTCTGTCCAGATTCTATTTGCCCAGGTATTTGGCCAATTGTTGAGGTAAAGCCATTACAATCCTCACCTGGCTCATTGCTTGCTTGTAAATTGACTGTAATTGGGTCATCACCTGTGTTTCGTACAATTATTGTGTACTCTCCAGAATCACCCGGGTTAACTTCTAACGAATTTGGTGAAACGTTCAAGGTGATACTTGGGGCTGCTGAAACGGGCATAGCCATCAATGGTAGTAAGGATACTAACATTAAACTGACAAGGAAAAATGCTGCTCGATTAGCACGAGACACACTTTCCCCTCGGTTGAGCATGATTAGCGGTGAACGACTTAGTATCAAAAGCCTATCCTTTATTGTGCCCAAAAACCACCCTGAAAAGTGGGATTTTAACAATAATTTACCCTCGCCGTTACTCGCTAATAAAGGTCGAAGATGGTGATTGACAACTTAAGCAGTTTTCAACTGAATTAATATCACAACCATCGATGCTTTCTGCGTGATATCTAGCACCACATTGGGGACAACCAACGACCTTTCCGTCAATTGTTTTGCGACAATTCCAACAGATTGGCGCAGGGCTGACAACTTGGCTTGGCATTGTAGTTTGAACTGGTGGCACTGATAAATTCATCATTGGAGGTTTTGGTTGGACTATGGCACTTTGAGGTTGAATAAATGGCATCATTGGCGGAGCAACCTGTTGCCGGTTAGTTGGTTTAACAATTACTAGACCGATTATTACTATCAATAAAATTACCGCGAGAATCATTCCGATTTGAGTTGCTGGAATGCCAAGCGCGGTATTTTCTGACGGGCTCTCTTGTGCATTGGCGGTAAACCGGTAGTTATTCTCTGCCGAGTTTTCTATTCCAATAAATTGGATAGTGAGGTCACTCAACCCAGAACTTGTTGGTTTGACTGTGAATTTCAAGGTTCTTGACTCTCCAACTTCAAGATTGACTATCCCATCTCCAATAACATCTACTTTCCAATCCTTATTTGAGTCAAAACTAGCCACGTAATTAAACGGTAAAGTACCGGTATTAGTTACTAAAATTTGGACTTCTTGTGCCTCTCCTTCGGTGAAATTATTTGATGACAAATCTGACCAAGATACCTCTTCATACCCACCTATGTAAAGTGAAAATTGTTCTGAATAATCAGTTCCTGCGCCAGCAAATTCTAGGGTGAAGCTCGGCTCACTAAATGGTAAACTTTCTGAACTTGTCAACACATTGCAGGTCAACTGAGTTGACTCTTGATAACCTATCGTTTCAAGTGAGCCGCAAGCAACGGAAAGTTTAGGATCACTGAGTGAACTAACTACAGGTTGCCATTGAACATCTGCATCATTGGTTAAAGTCCAGATAAATTGTAATTCGGCACCAGCAGGGTGAGAACCGGAACCAAAGAATGTAGCAGAATACTCTTGGCCATCAGGATAAATTACTTTTTCAAACGATAAACTCGGTTTTGGATAAATTTGTACCTCAAGATAATCGCTCCAAGTAAATCGATCAGAACCGTTGTCAAAATGTACTTGCGCTTCGCCTGATTTTGCACTGCTTGACAATTGCAGTGTGGTAAGATAAATTTCTGACCCACCCACTGCTAAATCTATGGTTCCTGTTGAACTGATTACTTGTATGCCTTGTGGAAGAATAAATGTTGGTGATAATTCGACTGGTAAATTACCATTGTTTTCGATGGTGAAAACCATGACTAATTGAGAATCAGGCTGGAGATTAACCACCGAAGTATCACTTCTAACTTGTACAGATTTAACTGCCTCAACCTCGATAGGCACTTCGATTAACCAGTTTACTGCTGGAGTTGTTTTAGAAGTGACGCTTAAGGTAACCAATGTTTGATAGCCAGAGTTTGGCACCACAGATGGAGGTTCAATTATCATCTCCAAGGTGGCAAAACCGTTAGCCTCAACCGGTGGTGAAGTGGCGAATTGGCTAGGTGTAAAGTCTTGAATAAAATTGGCATCCCAACCGTTAGGTGATTGGACTTGAAGATCGTAAGCGATCTCTGTATTGCCGGTGTTAAACAAATAAATTGGTACCGAAGTTGGCTCGATTGGGTGGACAGGGACAATGTCGTAATCTGTAACTAGCTCAATATCAGGTATTTCACCTACGGATAATTCAACGTAATATTGCTCGGATATGCTGTTATCAAGGTCTTGCCCGATTAGATTGATCTGATATATTCCCGGCAAGGGTGACTCTTGATGTAGCGCGGTTACAGTTAGGTCTGCTGACTCCCTACCCTCAAGTGAATAATCACTTCCAGAAAGCCCAACATACCAATCCATTACACTGCCATTATTTACTGATAGAATGGTTGAATAGGCAATAGATGCATTGGTTGGCAATAAACCGGTATTTTGTAAACTAATTTGCCAAGTAGTTGAAGTCTGTTTAGCGTCTTGTAAAACAGAGGTTTGTTGCAAGGAAGTGATGGCAACTCCCGGTTCAGAAACATTTACAATTATGTCAAGACGATTGTTAGTTTCCAGAGTTTCAACAACTAGTTCGTCTCTATCGATAATGAAGGACACTGTGTTCTGGCCAGCGGTTTGCGGAGTCCATGACCATACTAATTCACGGTCTGCTCCGCCGCTGAGTTCCATTGATTGTGAGTTTAGTTCTACACCGTTTACCTCGAGCGTAACATCAAAAGGGTCTGATCGGATATTACCAGTGTTTTCTAGCATACAAATTAATTCTGTTTGCTGCCCCACGCTAGGGATTGCGATATCTATGCTATATCCAGATTCAATCATCACTAAGTCTGGTTTGAGGTCATTGATACCATGACCCATAACTGCCAATGAAAATGGTTGTGACCTACTACCGCCATGATTGCCATCAATCACCTTTACAGTCCATATCCCAATAACTGCTGAATCTATCAAAACTACCTCTACATTGTTCAAGGAATCTGCACTGCCTCCAGTTGTTGAGCGACCATTAGCAAAATCATTGCCTAGGTAGATTAGACCATTCGGGTCAGTAATTTCTAAATCTAAATCAGTTACCAGTTGGGTGCTTGACCAGGTTGATGCATATTCATCTGACCAAGCAAGTACCGCTTTGAATTGGTCACCAGCTGAATCGATATCAAAGGTGTAGGATTTGGAATTACCTGTTGCTGAGAGTAGCGACCTATCATCAACCCAAACGCCTTGTCCGCTAGGAGGTGCAAGCGAATTGCGTAAGTTTACTCGGCCCCAGCCCTCGTCGTTGTTTGGGATATCTCTAGCACCAACATCCTCCGCTCCTAGTATCAAAAGTGCTTTGACAAGTGCTCCTTGAGGTGATTGTCGAAGGGCGATCTCTTCCAAATATTCTCTAATCATGGCTGCCGCCCCAGCAGCATTTGGTGTAGCCATTGAGGTCCCGGTATATTCTAGATACCATGTGCTAGACCAACTGGAACCGCCTGTATCTGCGGCCTCTTGGGCACGACATGAGCGCACATAACCGCCAGGTGCCAAAATATCGGGTTTGATTCTGCCATCATCAAGCGGGCCTCGAGATGATCCCTCCATTATGAAATCTGGAGCACCTTGGTAACGGTTTTGATGCATTCCAACGGTCACTGCATTCTTGGCAGTAGATGGAGGAGTAATTGTATCAGAATCAGGACCATCGTTACCAGCAGCAAATAGAATGGTTAATCCTTCTCCGCCGCTGTAGTATCGGTCATAATAATTGGCCCGGTCATCAACATCTTGGCTTTCAGAAGAGTATTCACCAAAGCCTCCAGAATTACCCCATGAATTAGTATGCGTTCTTGCCCCTGCGCTGTAGGCAGAATTGAGTAGGCTGTTTAGGGAAGGGGATTGAAAGTTCCCAGTGTTATCGTTTTCCATGGCTTGAAAATACAAGTCTGCTGCAGGAGCAACTCCAGAATAACCACCACGATTGCCATCACCAAGCACCGTGCATGAAACATGAGTCCCGTGGCCAGACCATCGGTCTGCTGTAGAGCCATCATTGATGACATCATTATTAGCCACCACACGAGAACCAAAATCGCCATGGTCTTCATCTAAACCCGAATCGGCAACTGCAACTGTTTGGCCTGAACCATCAAGGTCTGTGGTGAAGTAAATTTGCATGCTGTTTGATTTCATGTGGCTGCCAGCGTTGTTATTGTGGACTTGGAAAGCAGGATTGAAACGAAGTAATTTTAGGGCTGGTTGGGATGCTAACTCGATTATATTTGCAGTAGTTAAATCGCCTTCAAATCGGCCAATGTCCCACATTATTTCATCAGTAATCGACCAATTAACCACATCCAGTAAGTCTTGTTTAACCTCTGAGATACCATCGCTCAATGAGACAGTTTGTTCTAGTCCATTCTCGCCGCGCCAACCTTCAAGCCTCACCCTTTCACCTACTAATGATTCTTCAGAACCCTGCATAAGTAAGACATCCAGAAGGTTTGGTTCTATTATCAAGGCGATAGGAACGTTTTGAATTGAGGCGATGTTTTCCAACATCGACAACTGCTCAAAAGCTGTTTGAGTCCCTTGAACAACCAATCCGGATGGCGATAAATACTCCCTAATAACCAGCCCCTCTAAGTCACTGATTTGTGCTCTAGCTTCCTTCAGATTGATATCTGAATCAATTAATGCTAATCGTAAGTCATCCCTTGGCTGGAGAAATTCTGCACTGATGAGGCGTGATAATACTAAACCAGATTCGCTGAAGGTTCCCAAAACCGTATTGGCTGTTACTTCTCTGGACTCTTTACTAGTTGAGTTATCGTAAGTTCCGACCGCATCGTGATAAACACCGTCTTTTAGTTCAAAACTAACCCATTCGATACCGTTATTTTCAGTTATTTCCGTTTGACTATGCTCATTGTTGGACGCTAATTGTGAGGTCCCTTGCAAAATAAACAACGCTACAAGGAAAATCACTCCCCATGCAGAACGCTCACTTTGCATAATATAATCCCAGTTCTGCTGCGCTTTATTGCTTGGGGTATTGTGTGAGGCGGTAATCAAGTTCTATCTTTGAATTCTTCCCATGCCCAATCACCAACTTCATGAGTCCAGATTTCAAACTGCCGATTACCGTTGTGATCGGTATATTGCAAGTCGATAGCAATCACATAATTATCCCATACCGTATGGCCAGCAACTAACATTTCAACATCATCACCAGCAACTGAGGAGTGAGCCGAAATGGCATCTGCATCAATACCCATAGAGTCTAATATTTCGCCTTCCAATGATTGAAATTTAACATCGAATTCAACGTCGGTAATTTCTCGACTTCCCGTATTGTGGATTTCTGACATCACCAAATGACCGCTGCGTTGCATGTACAAAGTCTCAACCATTACTGAGTCTCGTGGTATTACCCAGTACCATGTGCTAAAGATGGCACCGATAAGCAACATTACGATTAATCCAGCCATTGCTACTCGGTTTGACGTAATTTCTTTTTTAATATCTTTAACAAATTGAGCCGCATCTTTAGAGGCTTGAAGGATTGCTAATTCATCCTCGGTCATTTGGGTCGTCTCATGAATTGAATCTTCGTGAATGAGGAGTTCATCCTCATCATTGAATATCATCTCATCACTAGCCATTTTATCAACCCAACATTGCAATTGTACTGGCGATTAGCGAAGTAACTGGCTCTACTAACAAGACGTGTCTAGTCTCGACATTACCACCAGTCAAAGTGCCAATTAGGGATAAGTCTGAAACCATGCCGTTAACACCTAAAGAAGAAGATACTGGAATTATACCAGTGAATTGAGTATCTAGCATTACTGCACGACCGTCAAATTTGGTGTCGCCAAAGAAGTCAACATAGTAGCCAGGCTGTGAGGTAACTTGAGAACTTGCCACAATTCGGCCCGAGGTAATGTCCTCAAGGATTATTACAGGATATTCATATGGACCTCTCTTGACTTTTATTGTCGCTGATTTAAGGTCCTCTCCGACTAATTCTAATCGGTTAACCATGACTCCTGGTTGTACTGGAATATTGGTTTGTTTCATGTATAGGCTTTCAACTCCTTCCCCTGATGAAGCAACTCGCATTCCCCAATCACTGGTGGTTTCGAGTTTGAACGTTGATGGCAAACCTTGAGCAATCATCAGTACATCGCCACGGAAGTCAACAGCTCTCCCGCTAGCCTCTAAGTACAAATCTAAGTCATCACCATTAGATGAGTAATCAAGTGTCATCATTCCTTGGAATGAAGTATCCTTTCTAATATCAAAATCATTAGCAGGTATGGCTGATAATGACATCACGCTTGGTAGGTTTCGCATGAAAGTGGTTGCAGGCCACCAAAATCCATCGATATAGCGCATCTGTTGAATCATCAATTTTTCCGCTGAGAATTTACCCTGTGTTCTAAATTGTTCTGGAACGTTCATAGATATGTTGAAAATATCTCCTATAGTTGCTGAAAACTCCATCGATTGAGCCACATCAATAATCAATGCTTCAACCCTGGTATCTTCGATTCGATCAATGAAAGTAGCATGAACAGAATCTAGATTAGAACCAAAATCATAAGTCATTATTACATTAAATCTTGGAACTATCAAATCATCTTGGGTAAAGAATACTGCATTTGCACTAACATCATTGGGTTTAGTAGTGTCTAAACCGTCAATTACTAGGTCCATATCTGTTCCCTGTAAGCCATTAATCACTATACTGATTTGTTCTCTTAGTGGTTTCCATTGCCCAAGGAATAGTTCGAATTCGTATTGAGGTATGTCACCAATCATCCTAAAATCATACTCTAGAGATATCTCTCCAGCGGGTAATTGTGGTAACCAAAGCCGATTATGCCAACTACGGCGGAATTCGAAAGTGATTCCTTGTTCTTCTAACAACGTTTCATTGAGTAAATTTCGTTCGAAATCATATATTGTTCCGTCCTCTAAAACAGAAATCAGCATATCTGCTTGAGTAATGTCTGAACGTGTCAAAATATCAAGAGCTAATCCTTCTTCTGTTTTGTCTATTTTATAATCATCAAGAATTTCATTGGCGGACTGAATATCCGATTGCGTTAGTGAAGGTAAGCGGGAAAGGTTGAAATTGAGCACTGAGGCCTCTTTTGCATTCATACCAATGCCATGGGACCAGATTGGTTCATCCAAGCCGTTGTTGCCTTTTCTAACGTCTACCGTTAGATTAAACGCCTCACCAGTCAGCAAATCAACACCAAGAGAAAAGTCCTCTTCATCGCCCTCAGTACCCACTAGATCCTTGGTGAAATCGTAGATCAAATCGTTGACTGAGGAACCAAAGTCAACCAAATCTCCGAGGAAGAAAGATAATGATTCAATTCCTTCACCTTCATCGAAACTTGGTAATTCAAGGCCCGATGAATCAACAGTACTTGGGAATGCAAGACTGATGTTAGACGGCAGAGGGTCCAACATCACACGGCCGTTCATGCCAAGGAATTCATCATCATATTGCGACTCATCCTCAAGTAAAACGTAGAATGGTGAAGATTGGCTACGAACCATTTCGATAATCGAGTTGCCCTCAGGCCCAACGGCATCTGGAACTTGAGGTGAGTATCTTTTCAAACTAATTATGTCTGAAATTTTCAAACTCAAACTAGCCTCTGAGGTATCTTGATTAACAAAGAATCTGAAATGGTCGCCGTCCATTGTTCTTGCTTCAGTGGCGTTTGAAAGTTGGATGATTATCGAATCTATTGCTTCTCTACCGGTGTATCCAAGCGTATCTCCTAAGGTCAAAGTGAACTCATCTGGCAGTCCGTTTAGTTGAATTGCATTTTGTTGACTTGGACTCTTTCCACCATAGGTAATTGACTGGATGGCACCACTTGCTTGATATGTTACATCATTTGAGGTTTGAATAATTTTTAGCGTATCAGGGCGATTAGAAATTCTTGCCGATTGAGTCGTAGCAGTGCTCTGGTCACCATCCTGGTGCTTAATATGGCCAATGAGAATTGGTTCTCCAGAAGTACCGGTAATCTCAAGCTCCCTAACATCGGTGTCCGGGTCAAATTCTTGAATCACACTAGAAATTCCTGTCACTCGAATACTGATAGCAACTGGTACTAGCGGTTTAATGGGTTGACCATCTCTGCCGATTACTAAGTCGATGTTGGTGTCTTCGGCAATCAAAATGTGATCCTGACCGGTAATCACTGGATTATCACTACTTGAAAATGCCAATTCAACCAAGCCAATTTCAGCCGTTTCTCGAGGGTCGCCAGCAATGTTACCTTTGACTTGGTCATAACAGTGGATATGTAATTTGCCACCATCCGAACCGGTTGTACTGACAATTAAGTCCGGTAGAGAATTCACTATATCGCCAATATCTAAAGCGACTTGAACAACACTCAGCAAAGCATTGTCAAATATCTGAGCAATTGAATTTAGATTAGGATTGTCGTAGTTAACTCGATCAATACCTGTTGGCGCAATAAGGAAACTACCCTCAACCAAAACAACCTCTGGTATGTCCTCAATCGTGAATTCTAACGATGAACGGTCAGTTGTCACGCCGCCCCGTTCGAAAGTTGATTTGTATTCCAAACGGTCAATAGATTCTGAACCAACAATGGCAATCAAAGTATTGGGCGCTAATTCCTTAATTGGGTTTACCGGCAAGGTTGGGTCATCGACATTTTGTGTGTTATCTCCGGAGAAATTCTTGATAGCAATGATTAGAGATAATCTTGCTGGCACTTCTCCAGGTAGGTTGACCGAGCCAGGGGCTTCTCCAATCATGGTGAAAATTGAATTTATTTCCTCTTGGGGCATAGTTCCCGAAGGCAGACCGTGAATCCATACTCTAGCATCTGTTACGTTACCAAAAGACGAATCCCCTTCTGGCACATTTTCTCGATCTTCAAAGTAATGTAGGTAAACATCTGAACCTTTATCTGAATATATTTCCACAGAATCAAACGAGTTTTCGCCCAAGTTATCGTTTCTAATCGTTATGTCTACTTCTTCTGGCAATCTAGTGTCACCCATCTCTGGATGGAATCCTGCATCTAAGTAACTCATTTCAAGAATTGGAGCCGCTTCACCGCCTCCATCTCCATCGAATCTGATGAACCCAACACCAATCCCGTAGCCACATTTATGCTCATGGCTAGGTGCTTCATTATCGGCAATTGGATCGTAATAATTTTCATCTTGACAATTTGTTTGCAGGTTTGACCCTGGAGCATTGGGATTATTTATCTGAACAGAATATGGCGCAGTTATCGATGTTAGTGAGAATTGACTAGAGTTGATACCACCGAGTACCAAAGATGCGAGGAATGTTACTAAATCTTGGGGAGCTACGTTGAACTCTATCTTTTCTATGCCAACTCCAAGAGTAAATTCATGTGGAGGTTGAGTAAATCTAGTATCGATGACTATTGCATATGACTCTGATTCATCTAAAGTAATGTCAAACGCTAAACCTTTCATTAGGCTAATCTCAAGATTTTGTAATGAATCCCATAACGGGTCTGTTTGGTCTATCGCAGATACTTTCCACTGGAAAGTTGGATTAATCCACAGTTTTTGAACTATCGGTATTATGCCCCCACTTGTTTCAACATCCCAACCTTCGCCTCGATTAAAGATTCCTTCAATCGTTAAAGCGACTGATAAATCATCTGCTCCATCCCCGTCAATATCGATGAGGTTGGTGAATAAAAGTATTTGTCCGTTAACAATTAATTCACCGGTGAAGGTACCTTGTTCCCATGCTTCATAGGAAGGACCATTATCTCGAGAAGTAAAATTAACATAAACAGCATAAGTATTGACTCCTATTGCTAGAATGTTGTCAAGTCCCAGATTATTTACCGAGAATAAAGTATCAAACAGGTTATTTGGAAAGCCATCAGGTTGTGTAGATGCATCCATTAAAAATTCGTAAGGCCTAGGATGATCTGGTTCGAATGATGTCGAATCGCGCATCGTTACTCCATCGAGAAATGAGTTAGATATTGCTAATGGGTCTTCTGGCGACAACGTGCGCGCATTGGCATCTACTTGAGCAAGCGAGGCTTCTGCAGAATTTTGAGCGATTAGAGCCTCACCATTCTCAGTTCTCATGCTCAGGGTTTCCATCAGTGCATCTAGGACATCAAAATCATCTCTAGAGATAGTCGTATCTGCAGCAACTGGATGAGAAATCGACAACACCATCAATAAAATCAGCATTATTGCTGGTTTTCTTGGGTCGCCAGACTGAGGCAAACCCGGTCTTACCAACCTTAGCGTGCGCTCATCCATGCCCTTTGGTTGCATTCAACCTACGATAAACTATCCCCTCTATGTTCGTTCAATGAGCCAAACGAGAGGTGTTTTATTCAAACCGCAATTTGAAATCTTTGCTACAGGAAGGACATGCCACAATTGCTTCGTCTACATCAGGAATGCGAATCTTAAACGAAAAATCACATAGTGGGCAACTTACTTGCTTAATTGTTTCATCAATTACCATTGATTCGATTTGATTATCAGATTTGGCGACTTCAGGAACTTTGTTGATTTGATTATCAGACTTGGCGACTTCAGGAACTTTGTTGATTTGATTCTTCACTTGGAAAGGCAATTCAATGCCACCACTTACCACTTCTGTCACCTTGACAACGGCATCTGATTCGGTTACAGAAGCAATAATTTCTTGATTTTCCTCCTCTTCAAACATTGCCAGTGCGTCAGAAGCAGCAGTATGTGTGGCAGCGTTGTATTGTGGTTGAGGAGTAGGTACAACGGCTGGAGCGTAGGTATTTGCTGGGGGGGCAAATGCTGAGCCGGTGTTAGACTGAGTTTGTTCATTACCCCCATATATCGACTGATATTCTGCTTGGTGCATTTGTTCTTGTTGAAATTCTTTTGTTGTAAATTGAACGTCGGAGTCAAGACCGGCTATTTGGGGAGCATCGGCAAATATTGGGATTTTTGTTTTCTGTTTTACCATCGAAATATGTTGTTTAGCCTCCTCCTCTGACAAACCCCTTCCTTGAAGTAATTGTACGGCAATTCCGGTTTGCCATCTTCGAAAACCAATCATCGAAACCGCCATAACAACGACAAAGGCAAATAACGATATTACGACTATGCCAAACATACTTGTTGGCTCTGTAGCACTGGCGACCTTAACTGAAAATGCATGAGAGTCAGAATTGCCAGATTGGTCAAATACTGTCACTACTATGTCTTTTGTGCCACTATTAGCAAAGCTAATTTCCACATCTGAACCAACAAAATCAGGGTCATCTGTGGCATCTCCATTGCCATCACTATCAAACGATGGATCGAGATCCCAATAATATTGTAATTGATAGGATTGATCATAAGCGTCAATGGCTAAAATGCTAAAAGTTAGTGAATCATCTTCGTCAATAGTGGTCGGCAACTGACTCTTTAATTCAGCATTTAGTACAGGTATTGAAGAATCATCAACCACAATGTTAGCAGATGTTTGGCCAATGTTCCCTGAAACGTCAGTTACAGTTAGATTCACGACATAAGTTCCAATATTTGGCCATGTTATTGACGCCGAATTGTTAGTATTGGAAAATACGCCACCCCACTCCCATAAACAGCCAGCAATCTCACCGTCATCAAAACTAGAACTACAACTAAATGCAGTAGGTGTGTTAATTCCAGTCTTTAATCCACCACTAAACGATTCTGCGCTGCTGGTTATTTGTGCAATTGGATTAGCAATATCAGATACGGTTGCTGAAAAGTTCGTTGTTGCAATCTGTCCTGATTTTGAGATTAATGTCAAGGTTATTTCTTTGGTTCCAATCGTATTCCATACTGCTTCTACTTGGAAACCTTGGCCGTCTTGATCGTTGATGAAAATACCGTCACCATCTTCATCA
The DNA here is from genome assembly GCA_018659375.1 of Methanobacteriota archaeon. Classification (GTDB taxonomy): domain Archaea; phylum Thermoplasmatota; class Poseidoniia; order Poseidoniales; family Poseidoniaceae; genus MGIIa-L1. Next base: position 46,319 of record JABJMO010000027.1, read on the forward strand.
ACTGCTGAATTAAAATCCCAAGAAAGGGTGTCAATTTGTCCAAGTCTGTTTGGTGAATTATTTGCATCTAATGATAATGCAACTCCGATAGAAGTTTGTCCATTACTAGTCGAAGTGATTATTGGATTCACCACTGGGGCTAGTTCCATTCTAACACTGATTCTTACGTCACTATCTCCAGCTCCTCCACCTACTGGATTGTTGGTGTTGTCCACTATTAGCAATAACTCTTGACCGTCTAATTCTTGAGGAACAGTCCAAGTGTCAGAGTCAGAATCACTAATTGATTGTAAGTCTATTTCTGGAATAAATAATTGGCCAATACCTTGTGAAATGTACAAGTCATGCATTGCTCTAGTCTGCAAATAAACATCTGCTTGACCTTCCAGTGGCCATGCTGTCACAACCATTGTCGTGCCAGCATCTAAACGAAGAGCGTCACCTAATAGCAAAGTTGCGTAGTTATCACTGGCGACTGCTACAACGTCATGGAAAGGAGTCCAGTACGATTCCTCGATTTTGTCAAAAGTGATACCGATTTGGCTTTGTGAACCGCCCAGATCACCTTGACCATTGTCACCATCATGATCGAGATTATCTAACACCATATACCATGTTTTAGGATTGATCGATGCTGGAACTTTCCAGTGGAAACTATAGCCACCTAGAGCGTCTTCAGTTGAGATTATCTGGTTAAATTGTGTCCGATAGGATTGCCCCGCATCATAAGTTAAGATTTGATTTTGATCGAAGAATAACAAATCGATACCATCACTGATAATCGATATACTGACATCATAAACATCACCTGGTTGAAGTGCTCCAAGATCGACTTTTACACACACTCCATCATCTACAGTCACCGTATTCAAAATATTACCAATTTGACGATCTAAGCAATTGGGCGCATCTCGACCTGAGGGCTGGGCTATTACTGCTGGTGCAAGTAAAATTACTACCAACATCATAGCAATAGTAGCACAACGCATATCGCGCTGTATGGTGACATACACTTGAAATGAACGCTTTAATGAATCAGCGACTCCAGCCGTTATCACGCCAATAAAGATGAGTTGTTAAACCATCATCACCGATAAGTAAACGGTCACCATCCCAAGCCGCAGTGACTTGAATATTAGTATTAGACAAAACTTCTTTGGCTTCCTCGATGGAATCATTTGGAACTTTTATACGAGCCCCATAATGCGTCAAAACAAGATGTTGCGCATTGCATTTAACCGCAGTTCTTGCTGCCCCAGCTGCCGTACTGTGCAAATAATCCTCAGCACGCTGGCTCCAATCGTTGAGAAAGGTAGCTTCATGAATAAGTAAATTGCATTCAGATAATTGTACAATACCTAGCGCCATTTCAGAGGTATCACCAGAAATCACAACTGAAATGGATTGGAGATTAGTACCCCTAAATTGCTTGGCATGTAGAGTTTCTCCGTTATGTAAAATATCGTCTCCAGCGGCTAATTGAGCCCGTTGTTCATCATCTAGGCCTAATTCAATGGCCCTCATCCGATCAAATTTACCCGGTTTTTCTTTAGTTGAGAATTTCCATGCACATGATGGAATGGTATGTAGCGTGGATAAAGCATCGATACGATTGTTTCGCCAGCCTTCTGGTTGGGGCTGGTTAGGCAACTGGATTACCTTACCAGTACTCGTATCAAATTCTAACCACCTGTCGCCCGCCACATCACCAAGAACCCACCTTACTTGATAGCCTAAATTTTCACTAGTGCCGCCTAATTTGTGCCAGAATTGAAACTGTAGAGATAAGTCTGAGTGCGGTGCATCATCCGGCATGGTAGTATTTTCTAACAATGAGTCTACAACCTTACCTGAAGTAGGACCAATTATCAGTAAGGGTTGATTTCTGTTATCAAGCGACATTGACTGTAACCAAGGCAAAACTCCCCAAGTGTGGTCTAGATGTCCATGGGTAAGACACAGTGCACTCACTTTACTTGATTTCAGATGATAAGCCTCGAGATTTTTCATGCGCTTTCGTTGGGTTGAAAACCGGCTCTGAAAACCTTCACCAGCATCTACAACAACAATCCCCTCATCACAAGAAATTAAACTACCACTTACCTGACGAATATTAGTTGGTCGTGCAGATGACGTACCTAAAACATGAACTTCCAAACCCATCTAATAGCCTCATTTGCTCATTGGTATGGGAGTTGGGGGGAACCAGCGAAGTAGGACGATGTCATTTACACCACGAACCCAGCGCCATGGAATTGCAACATTTATCCCGGCTTCTACTAATTCATGGTCAGTCTCCTTGACAAATAGGTGCGTGCATTTGATACCATCGGTATCGATTACCACATCATAGACAATGCCAAGTTTCTGTCCAGTCGGCAAGTAGACCTCCATACCTGCCAATCGAGAAACATTGTCTTCGCCCTGCGTCATGATGTGAACCAACCAGCCCTGTAGGCACCACAAAATAAAGAACACCGCAAACTTTTGATGAAATAATCAATTTGCTGGGATGTGGAATTTTTCAAGTACTGCGTAGTGACAAATCATTATTAAGAAAGGTTCGATGCAAAAAGTATGTCCAAGAAAGGTGTCTTGCTTATCAATGTTGGAACACCCGACGAGCCGACGGTAAAATCTGTTAGAGATTATCTTAGAGAATTCCTTCTCGACCCTGATGTTATTGATGCACCATACCTAGTCCGTCAGTTTCTAGTAAGAGGTATCATATTGAGGGTGAGACCAAAGAAAATCGCCCCATTGTATCAAAAAATATGGATGGAAGATGGCTCTCCATTAAGAGTATACTCTCACCGAATTACTAAATCATTGAATTCAACCAATGACCAAATTGAATTTGAATTTGCCATGCGTTATGGCAACCCCAGTATTCTGCATGGTTTAGAAAAATTACAATCTAAAGGTGTTGATGAATTGTTATTATTGCCAATGTTCCCACACTATGCTCAAGCAACTACTCAGTCCGCATTAAAGCATACTTATAAACAACTCAAAAAGATGAATTGGCAACCAAATATATTAGAAATGGGCCATTTTGAAACCGATGAAGAATATGTAGTACCCCTAGCAAAATCAATAGAAGCTGGATTACAAAAGGATACTCACTTATTATTTTCTTACCATGGTCTGCCAGTTTCCCACGTCAAACGAATAGACAAATCTAAGAATCACTGTCAGAAAGTAAATGATTGTTGCTCAATTGCCAGCGAAGCTAATTCACTTTGTTATGGCCATCATTGCATGAAAACTACCCAGACCGTTGTTGGATTATTGGGCCTAAAACCCGATCAATGGTCACTTAGTTTCCAAAGTCGCCTTGGGCCAGTGAAATGGTTAGAGCCCTCGACTTTGGACAAGGTTGCCGAACTTGTTGAACAAGGTGTCAAGAAATTGGCTATAGTTGCCCCTGCATTCTTGGCCGACGGACTCGAGACCTTGGAAGAACTAGATATTGGAATTAGAGAACACTTCATTAGTTTGGGTGGAGAAGAACTAACAGTTATCAAATGCCTAAATGATAACGAAGACTGGATAGAGGGACTTGGTAATTTAATCAATAAAAAGTTCCAAGCAGTAGTTAGTGCTTAGAATAATTCTGCAACACGCTCTGCTTCATCAACAACGTGAGTAATAGAAACCCCACTGACTGCCCAACCAACCATAGTAAAATCAGGCGACATAACAGAAGTTTTTGACATATATCCTGGTTTGTAACGAGGTATTTGTCGCTCACCTATCTTGGTAAACAAGACAGGCTTTTCAGCTAGTAATTCCTCAGCACAGGCAAGCACCGATGAATCGTCCTTATCCCATCGACTATGTGGCACCATCAATCTAAACAAACGATATCCAGCAGGGCTACGCTTCGATTGATGAATATCACTCTCATGTAAAATCCCACTTATTGGTAGTGATTTATTGGGGATTAGTGTGCCGTAGCCTAGTTTCACATCAGAGACTTGTTGGCTCTCATAACCTATGGCAAAAATAGACAATTCGGTGCTCTCAAAGTCTTCTTGCAAACCTGGTGCTGACCAAATAACCGAACTAATTGGAACATTATTTTCGGCAGCTACCGACTTAGGAGATTGAGCATTATAATTGAGCATTATTTCTACATTAGGCATGCTTTGAAGACGTTCAATAAGGCCTTTCGTCAATGTTATCATACCGCCTTCTAGCGAGGCGATTGTCCCTTTTTTGGGAGTGAATAGTGGGTATGACTTGGCAACTAGTGAGGCAAGTTTTGACTTTTTAATCGGAGGATTATCGCCAAATTTTGTCGCAGAGGGCATCAAAAAATCCGCATCAACATTTGATGCGGTATCATTGACAATACCCAAGGTTAACGCATCAGCAATCTGCTTATTGGGTATCAAGTCAGCAACTGAATAACCACCATTTCTAACTAACTTGAGCGCTTTTCTTAGTTTGAACGGACCGATTTTCAGTAACGAAAAAATGGATAACTTGTGCGGTTTATTACCTAGCAGAATCCATCTAGATTTGGCTTTTGGATTTGAGGTTTGAAATTTACTAGATAGTTGTAAATCATCAATTAATCGCCAAAATGCTGGATGGGGGCGAGTCGCATTAACCGCTAGGTCACAAATCCACTCCTCCTCTTGCCATGTTCCAATTACTCCACCAAGTTCAGCTGATTTTTCAACTAATAAAATTGGCAACTCAGGGCGTTTTTCTGCGATACGCAACGCACAACAAAGGCCCGATAAACCACCACCAACAATTACCAATTTCTCGGCTTTGGGCAAATCTGAATTCGCTAGTAGGGGGCGTCGCATTTCATCGCCATGACGAATCCAGTTTTGCAAACCTGCCATGATAACATCTCATTTTACTGGCCTAACCAATCCTTGGGAGTACGCAAGTATTGCAATAATCTATCCTCTTCACTACCCTCTTCAACTTCGTGACAATATTCCCATCTCGCTGTTAGTGGCAGGGACATCAAAATGCTCTCAATCCTGCCATTAGTGGTCAAACCAAATGTAGTTCCACGATCATATACTAGGTTAAATTCAACATATCTACCTCGGCGAATCTGCTGCCATTGTTTGTGTTCTTCGCGATATGGTAAATCCTTACGGCGCGTCAATATTGGAATATATGATTCTAGGAATGATTCTGCACAATCGGTAACAAAGTCAAAACAGTCTTCTCTGCTAGCTTTATTGATGTCATCAAAAAATAAACCACCAAGACCTCTTCTTTCTCCACGATGCTTGATATGAAAATAATCATCACACCATTGCTTGAAATGGTCATAATCTGCAACATCATGACGGTCGCAAGAATCTTTGAGTATTTGGTGAAAGTGAATTGCATCTTCTTCAAACAAATAACTTGGAGTCAAATCCGCTCCCCCACCAAACCACCAGCTACCTGGCTTATTGCCATCTCCCCGCTCAAAGTATCGATAATTGGCATGAACTGTTGGCGCCATTGGGTTTAATGGATGCAACACTAGGCTTATTCCTGTAGCAAAAAAGTCCAAATCAGCGCCTTTTAATTCATGACCGCCGCCCATACTTTTAGCCGCTTGAGGGCTTAACGTACCGTGCACAATACTGACATTGACACCTGCCTTCTCAAACACTTTACCGCCTGAGAAAACTCGGCTTCTTCCACCACCGCCTTCTTCTCTAGTCCACTCATCTTCGCGGTAATCAACGCCGTCAATTTCTCTTAACACCAAGCAAATCTCGTCTTGTATGCGATGTACCATTTCGGCCATTTTCTGACGCATGCTCATTCACCTGCAATTTCTCTAAGTACAGTTTCAACGCATTCGATTCTTGCCGAAGGGGCAAAGCCATGTCCAAGGTTGAAGATATGTCCGGGCTTATCACCGGCGGCTTTGAGGACTTCTCTAGTGGCTTGTTTAGCCATCTGTGTGGAGCCATGTAAAAGCGAAGGGTCTAGATTTCCTTGGAAGGCAAATTTGTCGCCAAATTGCTGTCTATTATCTGCTAAATTATCGCGCCAATCAAGAGAGATGGCATTTATGTCATATTCTCTAATTGCTGAATGGAGATGTCCTGAGCCTTTAGCATAATGAATTAGGGGGATATCGTTACCAACTTTCTCTCTAAACACTTCAATCGTTCTAGCAGTAGCAGGCATGGCAAATTTACGATATGTCTCTGGCGATAATAGCCCTGCCCAGGTGTCGAATAATTGAACTCCATCTGCTCCACCATGGATTACTTGGTCAGCTAGTAAATCACCGACAATTTCGCCCATCTTAAGCAGCATATTGGAGGCTTGTTCTGGATTTGAATAGACCTTGGCACGGGCATTATGGAAATCTTTGTCGCCAGTACCACCAGATAGCAGGTACATACAAATCGTCCAAGGGCAGCCAACAAATCCTAGCCTAGCGATTGAATCGCCAACTTCTTCGCCCACTGCTTTGAGGCCATCAGCAGCCCAAGGTGCGTGCTTTCTAGCGCTAAAATCCGTCCAGTCATCAACATCAGCAAGAGAAAAATCACTGATTCTTATTCCGCCACCATACTCGACATCATAGCCAAGACTTGGTAGTGGTGTGAGAATATCACTGAAAATAATCGCCGCGTCGATTTGTGGATACCTTTCGAGTGGCTGTAAAGTTATTTGAGTACATAGATCAATATCCATGCAACGTTCCCAAAAATTATGTTCTGCAGCTATTTTACGATATTCGGGCAGATGTCTACCGGCTTGTCGCATAAACCATACTGGAGTTCTATCTACAGGTTGCAGGTTTAGTGCCGAAACTATTCGCTCCTTGCCATTCATCCCTACCACTCCAAGACTTCCAATACTTCGTCCAAGGCTTGGGCCATACCAAGAATGTGTTGTTCCTCATGAACCGTTGCAATAAAACCGATTTCGTAGGCTGATGGGGCTAACATGTAGCCTTTTTCTAACAGCCCTTTGTGAACATCAGAGTACAATGCTCCAGCAGTTGATGGTATCAGGTCGGCTCTTGCGGGAGGTTGACTTGACCCTGGTGAAAACCAAAACAAACTCCCTCGCCTAACAAGGCGCATTGGGTGGCCATGTTTAGCCAAAATAGGTTCTACGGCATTTTGTAAAACTTGGCCCAATGATTCTAATCGGTCATATGCCGCCTCGTCGAGTAAATCTAGCGTCATTATCCCTGCCGCCATGGCTAATGGATTACCAGAGAGTGTACCGGCTTGGTAAACTGGACCAAGTGGCGAGAGTCGTTCCATAACCTCACTTCGAGCACCATAGGCACCAACCGGTAGCCCGCCGCCTATTACCTTACCAAGCGATGTGATATCTGGAGTAATTCCTGACAGGTCTCCATAACTACCATCTTTGAATCTAAAGCCACTAATGACTTCATCAAATATTAACAAAGCACCATACTCATCACATAGCGACCTCAACTTTGCCAAGTACTCATGGCGTTGAACCAGTAAGCCATTGTTAGCAGGCAAAGGCTCAATTACTACTGCAGCAATATCTTCTCCATGTTCTTGGAATAGAAATTCTACTGCATCTTCGTCATCAAGTGGTGCCACTAGTGTAGTGGCAACTGTATCTTTTGGAATACCCGGGCTGCTGGCAATACCAAAGGTAGCAAGTCCACTACCAGAACTAACCATTAGTGAATCTACATGGCCGTGGTAGCAGCCTTCGAATTTAATCAATAAGTCTCTACCAGTATAGCCTCTAGCGAGCCTAACCGCACTCATTACTGCTTCAGTCCCTGAAGAGACAAATCTGACTTTGTCCATGTATGGGAATCGTTGCTTTACTCGCTTAGCCAATTCTATTTCACCGACGTGAGGAGCACCAAAAGAGGTACCATTCTGCATCTTTTGATAGACCATTTCAATTATCTTCGGATGTGAATGACCGTGAACTAGTGGACCCCAAGACTGGACGAAGTCAACTAATTCATTACCATCAACATCTGTGACTATGGCGCCAGAGGCTTTTTCAAAATATATCGGGTTTCCATGCACCGATTTGAAGGCCCTAACTGGTGAATTAACCCCTCCTACCAAGTGGTTTAATGCCTCCTTGTGCAAGGTATCAGAGTTGGTTCTTTGCATTGATTCACCTCAATTGAGCCAGTTTCCAGCCACAGCCTCGCGGGTGTGGTAACTAACTATCACGTCAGCCCCGGCCCTTTTGAAGGAGTGGAATATCTCACGAACCATTTTTGCCCTAGACTGTTCATCTGGAGTTGCGGCCATTACCATCGAATATTCACCGCTGACGTTGTACACAGCAACAGGTCTAGCAACAGCATCAGAAACTTGACGAACTACATCAAGATAAGTTAGTGCTGGTTTTACCATGATTATATCTGCCCCTTCTGCTTCATCACTAACTGCTTCAAGAATCGCCTCGTCATATCCAGAACGGATATCCATCTGATGACTTCCTCGGTCACCAAATGATGGTGCAGAAGATGCTGCATCTCTAAACGGGCCGTAAAATGAGGAAGCATATTTTACTGAATAAGATAAAATCCCTGTATTTGCCAAACCAGCTGATTCAAGAGTTGTTCGAATTGCTTTGACTCTACCATCCATCATATCAGATGCTGAAACATAATCTGCGCCAGCCTCAGCATGCGATTGAGCAATCTTGCATAACTCTGGAATAGTTAGATCGTTGTCAATTTCATGATTGTGGACAATACCGCAGTGACCGTGGTCTGTAGCAGTACATAGGCAAACATCTGTCATCAAAACAATATCTTTGCCGTACTTAGATTTTAACTGTTTAACCGCTTGCTGCAGAGGCATATCTTGACTAGAAGCCTTTGAGGCGGTAGAATCCTTGTCGTGAGAATCAACTACTGGAAATAGCATGTGAGCAGTAATTCCCATAGCCATATCATTAGCGATAGTCGATAGTAATACATCAACTGATTGTCGATTGATACCGGGCATACTGGAAATTTCTTGGTCAACACCGCTTCCAGCAACAACAAAATGTGGTTGAACTAAACAAGAAATAATGCTACGTCCAAAGTTTAAATCACGCCTTGCTGGTGTCCACCGATTAATTCTTGGTCTGATATTCATTTATTCACCCCTTGCTGAGTTCCACCATTTAGCAACAAATTCGGCGGTTGGACCCTGTAAAACTTCGACTTTGGAGTTCGCGAAATCTTGCAGTGATTCTATCTCCTCTTGTGATGCTTTGCCCATACACAGTATATTTTTAGGTATGGGTAGGTCATTTTCGACCCAAGCACGGGCAGAAGATGGAGAAGATAGTAGCAATACATCATTATCAGCAACTGGCATCTTGTCGACTTGCTTAGCTTGATTCTCATAGCCAACCCATGTTTTGACATTGAAACCTAATTCCGCTAGGCCGTCAACAAAAGTTGTCGAGCCGACATTGGAACGTGGTATCATTAGAGTTATGTTGCGCTCAATTTTATGCTTGATAAACTCGGTAAGTTCGACTGAATCTCTCGATTTAGCACAAATTGATACCGTGACACCACGCATGAAACATGCTCTTGCTGTCCCTTCACCAATTGCTAGCCATTGAATACGATTCAAATCATCGTTTGTTTTGGCTACTTCAATAGCACACTTAGCGGCAAATGGTGAGGTCAATACCAGATAAGGCCATTGCGACCGAGAGACGGAATTATCAATAAATTCACTTGGCCAATTATCAGCTTTAGGAATTAATTCGATTACCGGCTGATTCACGACGTTAATTCCGTCATTTTGTAGGATTCTTGCTAATCGATTTGAATTTAATGTTGAAATTAACTTCGGGCCATTGTCAACTTGTCGAGTTGTACTAATCTGGGTATTAGGTAAATTGATTTCCAGTTTGCTCAATGGTCCGTGGTATTTCATGCTGTCAAATTTCAAACCTTGGCAAAATACTTCACGCCAGTTTTGCGGAGAAACTTGTACTGAAACGTTATCGCCATCAACCTTAATCCCAGCCGGATATTGACAACCGCCACCTACCGAGGTCAATATTTCACGCTCTTTACTTACATCGTCTGCAGTTTTTTGGTGATTTAATGCTGTTCTCAAATGGTTGAGCAGATCTACATCTGAGGCTCGGCAGTGGACGGAAATAGCACCTTGACCTGGTGCAGTAGGCCACTGCTCGTCGCTAATTCTCACTGCACTAAATTCTAGAATCCAATCCTCTAAAGCGCCGATTTCATGTAATCGCAAAAGGCCAATCTCTGCCAAAACTATCGCATCCACTCTGCCTTGGCGTAGTCTCTTCAACCTTGTTTCAACCTGTCCTCTTACAGCTATTGGGATGACATCTGGACGTTGTGATAGAATGAATGATTGTCTTCTTCCTGAAACCGTACCAACTGTTCCTGATTTAGGAATAACTGCTAGTGCTTCAAGTAATGACGAAGTGTGACTTGTTTTGAATAAATCACCTAATGAAAGGTGATCTTTTGATTTGGGGAAAATAAGTAAATCATTGGTACAACCACGTTCAAGATAAGCCAAATTGACGATTTCATCAGAAATTTTTACTGGAACATCTTTGCTAGAGTGCACTGCAATATCGATATTTCCAGCCATCAATTCGTTGTCTACTGCATGAATAAATTGGCCAACTGTTGATGCTAGGTCACCACCAAGAGATTTGTCTCCTTGTGAAGAAATTCCGACAATTTTGGTTTTACAACCATTATCATGTAGTATTTGGCGGACCTTATTGGCCTGCCACATTGCAAGTGTTGAGGTTCTAGTCCCGATTTTTATTTGGGTCAATGTGTAACCTCCGAAAGAGTTGACTTTTCATTGATGCGAATAATCGTCTCAGTCACATCACTAGCCACCCTCTTAAGAAGAGTTGGATTGATTGGTCTATCGGTTGATAACACCATATTGCCTAATTCATCGGTTGCAAAGGGACCGTCTTGATTGCATAGCCAAGTGGCAATCTCTCGAGAAAATGCTTCAAGTTGTGCCGCAGATTCAATAGCATGTTCATACTCCACCCATTGCTTAGATAATGATTCAAGTGTCTGATACATGAATGACCTAAATTTGGCTTGGGTTCTATCAGTCAATGCTGACATGAACCGTTGTTGAATTTCGGTGATCATCAATTCACTTTTTTCTATGGTTGATGAATAATCCCACTCGACGCCCAACTTGTGGGCTATTTTAATCCAATGCACCATTCCCATTAGGTCTTGATTAGCACCAATACCCGTTGAATCAATGGATGGTGGCCAAGAGAAATCCATTATCTTGGCTGGGGCTGTTGTCGGGATTGGATTGCTTGAATTATAACTCGCTACCGTATTGCGGATTGTTGAGATTATCAGCGATGGTTGGTGGTCAAGTTCCTTCCACTGATCAAGCGTCATGATGTTTACTTTAGCCGCTGTCTCTGGGTTACGCTTTGCTGATTCATCTGGAGACCTAGAGATTACGGTGATGTCGGTTTGTCCTAAGTCTAGCAATACCTCTACTGCCTTACAGCCCATCTCGCCAAAGCCTAGCACTACTGAGATTGAATGCGGATTTTTTGACACCACTTCCTCCAAAGCTGTTGTCGCAAGGTTAAGCATTGACTCGGTTGTTTTGTTGAAACCAAATTCTCGCCTAATGACTCTGTTTGCCGAAATAACGTGATCAAAAAAGGAACCGTTGATATCGCTGGTTAAACCATGCTTACGATGCCAGGCAACAGAGCCCCTGAATTGTGACATGACCTGTAATTCACCAATCATAAACGAATCTAATCCGCTGCACACCTTGACTAACTGGCGCCAAACATCAATGCCAGTGAAACGATCAAATGGTGCATTGTCAAGAGATGTACTGGCTAGAACGCTGGATTCCAATTCATCACAATCTACTCCAAACCCAACATAAACTACCCTGTTACAAGTGGATAATTCAAACAGGTCAGCTCCAAGATTATCTCGTATTTTCTTGATGAATTCTAATCGTTGTTTCTTTGAAAGACCTTCGGTTGTCAAATATTTGACATGCTCAACATTGTTGGAGTCAAGCTTCATTGAAATCATGCTCACGCTATTGATTAAACTCATTGCGTCAACTCTTTGACCATCAATTTCATGAGTCGGAGATTCGTTGAGGAAACGCGTCAAATCTATATTAGGGTGACCTAAATTAGCCATCTATCTCCCCTCCTAGACCTTGCGCGCAGTCCACCTTTATCAAGGTCGGTCTGATAGGTTCAAATGAATTCAATAACCTCACCTTTTTTTAGTTATTTTAAGGCTGAGATTTGTTACTATTAGTCAGCCGTTTGGTAATTTCTGAAGGCCATACAATATACTGGTAATCACGTAGGTATTTTATGAATACCCAGGCAATCAATGGCAGCATTGAGTAAGTCAAGATTTGTTCTGCATTCCAAGCCCAAGCATCAAACCATCCCTGGCTGTAACCTCCAATTGGCCACATCGGTTTGACACTCCAAACTCCTGAATGCGAAGGTATGTCCAAAAGTAAGTGTGACAAATAACCAACACTGATTAAATTGCTGTATCCAGAACGATAGATTATGGGAGCTAAAACTAGACCTAAGAATAAGAAACTATGACTTAAATTCCACAGCATCCACGACCAATGTTCGGTAACCCACATATTTTCATAGAAGGCTTCAGCGCTTGGAATCCACATGAAACTATCCGTTTTCATGCCCAAATAGAGGTACAATGGTATGTTGGCTAGATCAGGGCTCATCGCCGCCAAAGCCCCTTTAGTGCGCCGGTTTTTGATGTGCTTGGGCGCACACTCACCGATTATTGCACCAACAAGACCGTGAAACAAAAAGTCCATGCAGTTACCCCCTTTAACAGATAATCCCTAATCATTTCGTAAATAAACACATGCATAATTCCACATATCTATCGATTTATTGAAGCCTTGAATATTTCACAAAGTCGACACAATTCATTTTCACTTTCATCTGCGGTCAGTTATCAATCCTTTTTAGGTGAAGGCGCCAGATTAAATCATGCCGATAAAATATCAACCTGCTGTGTTTGACAGGATAATTGATGAACAACAAATAGCGCCCAAAATAGGTGAGTTGTATCAATTATCAGGTAGCGGTTTTGGTGGTAAATCAATGCGGAGTTATGCTGAGGCTTGGGCTGCTATAGCACTACTTAATGGAGAATATGTCCATTGGGTTGATGGCGCATGTCGCTTTAATCCTGCACGGATAATAAAATGCTTACCGAGCAATATCCCTGAAGCTAATAATTTGCTGCATAATTTATTTGTTGGGCGGGGTTTTACCGTCCATCAATTCTCTGCATTAATTGAGAGATTAGCTAGTGAAATAAGTATTACTAAAGCGAAACTAGTGGTCATTGATGGACCTGTAGTGATGCACTTAGATGAACAAGTGAAAGACCGTGAAGCACGCGCATTATTGAAAAAATCCTTGAAGCATCTTGCCCATTGCGCTAGTAAATATCACATCGCAATAATTGTCATCACTTCATCAAAGCCTTACTCAAAACGACATGCTAGTCTGCTGAAAATGATTGAAAATAGTTGCCCTCAACGATTAACCGGCAGAATTGAGGCGCGGGGTAAAACAAGTAGAATGCGCCTACTACACTACCCTAGCGGCACATCTGGATATCGAGAATTTGCAGTCGAACAAGAAACCTTACAGCAGAGTTTCAGTAGAATTTTTCATCAACAAATAATGTTGCAGCATGGCTCTAATGAAGAGATAGAATCGCTCATTGAGTTGTCATAAAATCAAGTAATGTAGTAGTCTTACTGCCTACTTTAATTTCTTCATCAGACCAGCCAAATGGCGCTAGAATGGCCCAAGTTGCCCGAACTGCCAAATCATGATAATACTGATAATCTATTTTCACACCATTGGCCGTAGTAATTTCCTCGAATAAGATTACTCGATTCATCGGATGAGTATTAGCAGGCTTAACGACAACAAATCTAGCTTTGCGCCCGGGTAGTATCTGATGGCCAAGACTGTCAGCGCGCAGTAAGGCAGAATGAGTCATAGTTGAGGTGTTGAACTGATCCAGTGTTTTAGTAACTCGACGAGAGACTACCAAATCAGCCAATTTTACGCCACTATTATTCAACAAATTTAGTTGCTCGTGGAGCATTGCAGAGATGGTATTTGGCACCTTTTTACTAGTCAAATTAATTCCTTGGTCAACACAATCAATTAGAATCTGCAAGGCCATATTTTGTAAATTCTTCACCCATTTACATGTTGAATGTTGTCTTGCTTCAATTCCGCGTAATTTTAACCCCTTCTCACCATATGCCCAATACTTAGTCAGTGAGCCTGCACCATGCATTCGACTTGGTAAGAATCCAATGAAATGATACATGTCCTCAAATTCTAGTGGAATACCTATCTCATGGCTTACACGTTGAGCCAATAGTTGCGCTTGGTGTAATTTCTCGGCTCTGGTTTTGATGGATTTATTCTCAATCCACACACAATCAACGATGGCATGCAATACTGTCCACCCTGCTTGTTCAGCCATTGCAATAGTTTGCAATAATATTTCGCGAGCCCATGCACAGATTGCTTCATGTGCTTCGATTCTACCAAACCGGGCATTTTTGTATCCAGTATAGCCAAAGCAGGTCACTAATAGCCATTTCAATGCATTTTGTTGTTTGTCAAAACGGTCGCCTTTGTGCAAAATTTGAGTTTTTAGTGCGCGACGGCGTTCAATTATTGGCGCTACTACTCGACCGAGAAAACCATGGTCACGGCCGCAAGTATGAGATGACAGTCCCGGTACTGGCAGTGCGCCTGAATTGGTAGAAGGAAATAATCCGGTGCCAATTTGTTCCTCTAAATGACGGCGGCGGAGTTCTTGGATAGCTAATTCAATGTTAAGCGGCAACAGGTTTGATCTAGTTATTACCTCACCTGATGGCTGGCAACAAGCACAATTAAGAGTTTCAGGAGAGATATTACGTGTCGCAATAATACTGGGAAACAGACTGGCAAAGTCAAGTTCAATCACATCAGTATAGAGACCGGGTCTACTATCAAGGTACAGACCACCACGGTCTGCCATCATCAATTCCCAAGCGGTTTTCGTATCCTCGGGACGATTCTTTTTCCACGGCACTAGAATTCCATCTTCCATAGCGATACGCATTTGTATGGCACTAATCACTGAACCTGGAGATAAGCGTGAGATGTCTTGTGGTGATTGCCTTGAATGGCGTGCTAATTCAAACAAGCCAAGTATACCGCCTTCTCTAACAATGAAACTAGCTTGTTGGTCGATGTGTAAACGACCGTGTATTGGAAAATAACTGTCTTTGCGGATTACTTGGCCGTAAGAATGTATAACTCTAGACATTGTTCTTGCCTTTAGCGTGGAGGATTTACGACTGAATGAAAAATCAGTTGCCGACTGTTCGCTGAGTTTTTGCAGCATTGGAAAGTGTAGTGAATCGCCGCCTTGTGTTAGAATAATGTCGGGATTTAATCGAACTATGGCCGATTGTAATTGTTGTAAAAAAGTGGCAGTTGAAGCACCATGGCTAATCTCTTCAGCAGCGGCAATCACACTGTTATCGCCACTAGCGTACAGTATTAATTTCACTTGTTCTAGGTGAGAGTCGATGGTTTCAAAGCCGTCCGATGAGTGATAGTGAAACTCCATTGCTAACTGAGTTAGTTGCGGCCACGCTTGACTTTCATCGATAACAGTAAATTGATGTCCATTCCAATTCACATGTTGAAACGGACCAATGTTGTGTTCGATAAAAAACCGTTGAGCTAAATGGGCATCTACTGAGTATAATGTATGGCGATGAAATTCCCCTCTTGATTCAATATGCTGAGCTAGACGTCTGATGGCACGACTATCAGTCAAGTCGACCTCGAGTACATCGTGCATCTCATATTGATCAAGTGATAATCGTCGGCGAATAAGTCGCATTGAACCAACGCAAAAGCGCTGACTGATTTCTTGATATTCAAGCCAGCTAGCCAAATTAATCAGATGAGTTTTGGTTGCGTGAATATGAATTGACGCACACCATGGTACGATAATTCGCTGCACTCCAACTTTATCGACATACATCCACACATCAATCGAGGTACCATCATCACCTAATTGAGCATCAATAATCCAACCGTTCAAGACATCACTCTTCTGTAATTATTTGGTCAATCTTTCGTTCAAGTTCATCAATGCGTGAATAGCATTCGAGTAACATCGACAATAACATTGGTTTCCAAGAATCATGAGCAGGCATCATCCCACCAGCTGTTCTACGGGTCCTAACGCCATTTTTCAGGCTTGTAAGAGCGCGTTTGTCGGCAGTACTAAGAGCTCGTTCAAAATTATCCAATGCTGATAATTCTGCTTCTATGCGGTTTCGCCATGTTGGTACTGTTCGACCCATTAACCAAAATTGACCGAGCCGGAAGACCATCTTTTCCAAGACCCTGTAGCATGGATTAGTTAAACTAAAAATGAACGGTGGACCGATCAAAAAAGCTTCGATTGTATCGCATATTGCTCATTTGGGGTTGAGCAATTATGATTCCAGATAACAGCAGCAAGTTGCCATAATGCAGATTGAAAAGATGTTGAAAAATCATCTGAACCATCAGCTGTTTGGTCAATAGATGGCTCAACTAATAACTCTTGAATGGCGTCTTGTAAGCCATTTAATTGGTCCGAAAAATGACTTTTATTAGCCAACCAAATCCCAATAATTGGCTGTGGTGAATCATCAATGTTCAGGTAAACTTTACTTTCACCATTAACGTCTTTAACCAAGATTTGAGATTCGTTTGCCTCTGAGAGCCCTCTAACTAGATTCTTGGTAAGTTCTGTAATCTCGAAGGTATTCAATTTTTCAGTGATAGACAGTAATCTCTCACTGATATAAGACGGTAAGCGGCTTAGTATTTCTTGACTGAGTTTTGACATTTTCACAGAGGGAGCATTAGGTGATGGTAAAAGATGCACTATGTATCCATTGTCGGACAAAACTCTAGCAACATAACAATCGATTAGAGTGTTGCCACATACTAGAAAAACTCCTTGTTGTGAGTTTAGTGGCCGATTTATTTGTGTTGCATATGCTTCAGTATCAAGCCTAGAGTTATGAGTTTCAAGTTCTCTTTTACGAACTACTCCCATCACTGGCATTGAAGGAAAAAACGGTCGGTCAAACAGTCCGTGGCACCACTGAACACCAGCTATTGAGGATGGATCCCGGCCGTCAAGAGCATATTTGTCATTGTACTTTTGACTCAGCGTTAGGGAATCCTCCAAAGACTTAGTCCATCTGGGAAATGATTTGCCCCAAGTCATCCGCAAATTATTATGCAACTCACCATGTCGTAACAATGATTTTTGACACAAGTTCCAGAATAGATTGGGTGAGCGTGCATACTCTAATTCATGACTAGCAACGATTACTGGCCTAGGATCTTGGGCAGTATTGTTCCATGATTCAAGTGCCCAATGAGGCAGATTAGCAGAACTGTATGGATCGGGCTTACTGGCTACATGATGCCAAGCATGTTCCCGGAAAATCAGTAGTTCGTCAAGATATTTATCGGCAGATTTAGTGCCAATTGCTGCAGCCTCTCGAGCCACCTTCATCGGTGATAAAAATCCGTAATGAAAGGCAGCAGACAGCCGTGAAACACCTTCTGGGTCCGCCGCATTATTTCTCCTTCGAGCATATCCGCTTAGATTGTTATCAAGGAATTTTTCCCATTTATTTAACGCAATTATTTCCCCGCCTCGTTGCGACCAGATAGGCAGTACGGTTGGGTCAATGTTACATTCTTGAAGTAATTTTATCCGGTTTTTGTTAACTAAAATATCTCCCTCTATATCAACTGGAGTGAAAGGTAATTTGCCATCATAACTTTGGCTTTCCGCAGTAACTTTTGGCCAACTTTGCTGGACCATTTTCTTGCGCATTCGCTTAGTCGCATCACGGAACTTGAACGGTCTATCGACGGATTTGCCAAAAAGTGGCATCGGTATTACACAATGGCAATCAACTTCGACAACTGGACATTTGGCGTCCTTGCCAACATTAGCCACCCAATGACTCCATGGTGGTAAAGGAAACATATCGGTGACAATGCAGCTAGCTGTTTGACTCAATTCCTTAAGCACCGGTTGACGATTACCATCTCGGGCCAAGTGCAAAACATATCGCAAGCCCATTGCTTGGCAACCCTGGTGTAAGTCAGCAGCCCCATCGAGTAACATGTTGTGATGCCTAAGTGAAGCCCATGGGTACCTTTCGTCTATGGCTTGATAGATTAGTAAAGGCACGTTGTATTGTTGGGCAATTAACCGACCAACATCTATCGCTGGGTTTTCATGGACTCGAAGAGCTGATTTCAACCAAACAATTACTGGACCATCGCCCGTAATATTGGCAACCGTGTTAACCAATATAGAACGGTCTTGCAAGTGGTTTGGTAAATCACTCAGCATAACTCGTGGTGTCACCTATCCAATATATACCGGTGTTTTTGTCAATAATCATCTGTTGTGGAACACAACGCAACTATTTATGCAATTAGTAAAACCTTGCCATATGACAAACAGTCTAATTTCTGTTCATGACCGCCTCCTTGGCAAGTCTGCAGAAACCTATATTAGACAGATTAGTTTGATTTCAGCCATTATTGGCTTGATTTTCCATTTACTAATGTGGATTGCTTACCAGACCGAAATAATCAGCGTAAGCGCAGGTTCTGCCAGCCTCTTAGATTCACCACTGGACGCTCTATATACCCCGTTTTCCATTTTGCTAGCCTATGAAGTGTACCAGCTAATCAGAGCAATACCAGAATCGTTCTCCACGGCTGTTGGAAAACAATTTGAAATCGTTACCCTACTTGTGGTGCGCGATATTTTCAAGCGATTGTCAGAGATTGAATTTAATGGTGATTGGACCGTTGATTCCGAATTAAAATTAGTGGTCATCGAGTGTTTTACTTTTCTGACATTATTTACCACTTCATTGATTTATCGGGCCAATAGTTCAACTGAGGCAAAGGATGATACAACGAATATCGAGTTGTCTAACTTCGTTTCCAATAAACAAAAAATAGCATTGTTCTTGTTGGCCACGTATGCACTTATTGCTGCATTTTCCTTCACCAACTGGGCTATTTCAGTAAGTGAAGGAGATGGTTCGGTGACTCGAGAAATATTCTTCCTTGACTTTTTCACGGTACTTATTCTGGCTGATATTCTGATTTTACTGATCTCTTACGGGTACTCAACCGACTTTACCAACCTAGCAAGAAATACTGGATTCATCCTCTCTACGGTGGTATTGAGAGTGGCCATTGGAGCAGGAGGCTTGTCTTCGATGATTCTGTTTGTCCTTGGTGGAATACTTGGCACAACTGTGCTAATAATCAGTTTACGGTTCCACGAGTTCCATATCGATGAAATCGACGTTACTGCTGAGTGATGTCTGACATTACTAGCCTTACTGTTGCTTTGGCTAGCCATCAATATGCTAACTGTGGCAGTAATTGTTGCCATTATTGCTTGTGTAAGTCAAGCAGCAAAAGATGTCAAATGGTCTGCTACGACCTTGGAGTTACTGATACTGGGAATAGTGTATGCTCTGGTTCCACCGCTACTCGGCTTTGCGATATACTTCTGTCTAGTTCACTCAGCAAGACACTT
Source organism: Methanobacteriota archaeon (assembly GCA_018659375.1). Taxonomy (GTDB): domain Archaea; phylum Thermoplasmatota; class Poseidoniia; order Poseidoniales; family Poseidoniaceae; genus MGIIa-L1. The sequence goes on from JABJMO010000027.1 coordinate 66,039, forward strand.
TGGGCGAATTTTATCGACAATCAAAGCCACTGTTGATTTTTCTAATATCAAAAATCAGGCGATTTTGTTTACCACAATAAGTTGGATTGCCGCGGGAATCGCCTTCTGGATGTTTGCTGATTTTGCTGACCCTGGACCAACCGTGTTGCGCATTACTTTCATTGGACTAGCTGCCCTTACTGTGCCGCATATGTTACTTATTGATGGGGTAATGAAATCAAAACAAGTCTCTATAACCTAACCTCCAAGATAATAAGCATGGACCTGTATGATATATCCTTCTTTTTCTCCACTATGTGGGTTGGACCTTTTTGGTTTGCCATGCTAGTATTTCCAGACCATGAAATGACCAAAAAAGCCCTCAAAGGGCCATGGTTCTTCCTTGGGCCACTTATCGTTTGGTGGTTAGTTACCATCGCCAATCCACAAGCCATGGTCGACTTAGCAAAGGATATGGCAAAGCCAGACAGCATCCTAGACGGCCTAGCGGCAATAATGGGCAGCAGACCCGGAGCGGCTGCAGCATGGGCTCACATGGTTGCCGGAGATATTTTTGTTACCAAGTGGATTTGGCAGCGCTGCTTGAGCAATAGCGCTCCCCGCTGGATTGCGGCAACATCGGTATTCTTTGGTGTAATGTTGATGCCTGTTGGACTACTAATGTGCGCCTTGCTGGTTCGTGGAGATGGCAACGTTACAAAAGACACAACTACTGCTTAACCATTAGGTCTCCATTCTACTCACAACATAGGCCATTGAGTCTTGTATCTTGACAAAACGCAGTTGAGATTACTAATTATGTAGGCCTAATATTGATATGAAACATCTCGTTGAGTCAGCCATGCGCCCAATTGTTTCTCTATTAATAGTGATAAATATCTTCATGGCTGGATGTATTGGCCTTGGAAACTTTGAAGAGTGGGAAGAGAATATTTATCCAATGTATGGGATGACTGGCTGGGAGATGGTTCATCACTTTGAGAAGGATGAAAACAATCAAACTACTGAAACTTTGACTGAATTAGAAATCGAATATAATCCTGAATCAGCGGTTGACGCTGAATTTGTTGAATTCTGGCTAATACCTGGTGATAATTCAGAACGGCTTAGTATTGACCCAAAACAAGGCAATACAATTCCATACATGTACAGCGGCTATGGCGCATTTATGGCTGAATTTGGCGTAATCGATTCGCTAGGCAATGAAGATACTATACCACGGACAAAATATGACTGGCCAGCAGTAATCCGTTCAGCTCAATTCTACCTCAACCAAACTCAAGCCAGCGAACCAGCAGACCTGTTTGTCGACGCACCTAATCCAAATTCAGTTGGTTCACCTGAAAGAATAATTGTTGAGTCGACAATCGGTAATTCATTCGCTTTACCACTTACCTCAGAGCCGACTGACATCACTTGGAGCTTAATTGATCCAGAAGGCAACGTACTAGAAACTCATACCGAGACTATTGATGTGGGTGATGAATATACCTGGGAATTCTATCTTGAATCTCCGATGAGAGGTGATTGGCAACTTACCATTGACAGTTCGGCAGAGGTTAATATCAACCAAACTACGGAGATAAGAATGGGCTATTCAGGGTTCATGTATGACTATGAAGGATGATTGAGGATAAGTGAATTAGGACAACAAAATATTACTAATGCCAACTTAACTTCACTCACAATTTCCCTTATTACCCTTCAGTTTTCAAACTGATTCCATTCTTGTTCGGGAGAATATCGGTAATACCAACTTCCAGAACCTTCTGGCCACTCAAGCCAGTATGTTCCTTTGTCGTCCAATTGTCCTAGTGTACTTGGTGATGCTGCTGGTTGATTCTGCTCATCTTCAGTTCCACTCATAGCTAGCTTTTCATCAAGAAGTTTAGTTCGCTCACCGGTATTGATGACCTCTGATAGACCAAAATAGGCATCATTGTGAGCAATTTGATACAATTCATTTGGTGTTGAAGTTTGTAATTCTGCAATCAATATTAGTAACTTTTCACGGGTCTCTTTCTTGATTTGATTATTGGTAAATCGAGCAGTAATGTCACCCTTCAAGTTCACTAATTCTTCGGCTAAATCTTCAGGATTACTATAGTAG
>JABJMO010000025.1 GCA_018659375.1 Methanobacteriota archaeon
GAACAAGCAAATAAGGGAACACTGTTTCTTGATGAAATAGGAGACATGAACCTCGACTTACAGTCCAAATTGCTCCGAGTGCTAGAAAATTCCATTGTTACAAGAGTGGGTGGACGAGCAGACATACAATTAGACGTAAGAGTGGTATGCGCGACGCATAAAGACCTGCAAGAATTAGTTAAACAAAATAAATTCCGTGAGGATTTGCTATTTCGGTTAAATGTCTTTCCAATCCAAGTGCCAACCCTACGAGAACGCTTGGATGATATACCAGAAATAGTGGCCCACTTTCTCAAAAACAATTCATATGTCAGTGGAAACGAAGCCCTGTTTGGCTTTGACAAAAGTGGGTTCGAAGCGCTCACCACATATGAATGGCCAGGCAATATTAGAGAGCTACGGAATATTCTGGAGCGAGCGAAAGTCTTTTTTCCTGGCCAAAATATCAATCGAGAACAAGTCACCCAGACCCTTCTTGGGTTTAATCAAAATGCTTTTTTTGACCATGTTGAAGAAAATGAAAATATTTGGAGCGTACTTGACGAGTTGGGTGGCGCGGAGCGCGGCCATGAAGCCGACGAACGTGCGCCACCAACAGCAAAAGATTTCTCAAGGCTGTTCGATACCTCCAACAGTGTTGATGTTAGAAGACTTCTCAGAGATATCGAAATGGTTCTAATTGAAAAAGCGCTCGAAAGGAATGCAGGTAATACGAGTGAAGCTGCAAAAGATCTTCACCTACAGCGCACGACTTTAATAGAAAAAATAAAGAAATACGGTCTGTAATTTACTCAAGATTTATTCCAGCCGTCTACCAGTTGGGTGACATATTCCGCTGACGATGTTGACGCGTTAACCACTTTCTCCATGGCAGCAAAACGCTTGGTATACTGTGCCTGAAGCAGAGCCTCTCGTTTATCAATTTTAGTTAACCTGGCATCGAGACTAAGATCGCGATCTTTATAGAAATCAACCGTCGCATCAAGATTCCCAGAATCTGAAAGAGCATCAGCAAAGAAATTGTTTATTTTGGTCTTTGCGCTATGGCCGACATAGATATCATAATCTGTAGGATTACTATGATAGGTGTTTAACAAAAATCCAATATATTCATCAGCAGATCTCCTATAATCCGTTCCTGAACCGCTAACTGATGTGGCGAGCGATTGTGAGGTGTTAAATGAAAATAATGTTTCACTAGACTGACGGTATTCATATTTACCAGGGGGCAGGCCTGAATCAGGTAGTGAAGTAGGAGTCGATAGAGGGTCGCTTGAATAAACCTTATCCTGCGTTAGGGCATCAAACTTTTCAGGCGTGTTAGAGTAGGTCCGATTGAATGATTTTTGGTCAAATAAAAGAGATCCATCCTTTCCAGTTTTAATTCCAAAGTCCACAAAATATATGTTGGTATCACCAAAACCCGTTATAGGTTCAGTCATTAATCGTGCGAAGCGTCGCTTAGCAATCCTAAGAAATGAACTATTTACCAATTCACCATCTTCATCACCAGCCTCATCAATAAAGCCCAGCGTATTTAAATCGGATTTATACGCATTAAGATCTGCAATCAGTGTTTCTACTATTTTTTGAATACTCTCTGAAGACTTTGTTACCGTGATTGACTGTTCGTCCGTACGGCTAGATAGAAGTTCAACCTGTAATCCAGGAATAATATCAGTTATGTTATTACTTGAACGCGAATAGCTTTGACCGTTCAAATCAAAGGTAGCGTCCAAAGATTGTTGAAAAAAATCGCCGGTACCATTATCTGTCTTCCATAACGTGCCTGCATTGTTCGTCATTTTAAATCCATTTTTGGCTCCAGTCTCACTAGTCAAAACCACTGAATACTCACTAGAGTTGGAATCCAGCTGTACAATCTCTGCTGTCAATCCTGTAACATTATTTAGTTTGGCGACTGCTGAAACCAAAGTGTCTCCGGACAAAACAACATCTGCAGACCTGACAGGGCTCGATGGTGTCCATCCACCATCATTTGCACCGTTGTTTCCAAATTCTATGGTAATTGTCTGATCCGCGATAGCCGTTTCACCATCTGCGCGCCATATTTGTGGCTTAGCAATTACAACGTTTTCAAATAAATTTGAACCTTCTTTAAGGGATGCTTGGTCCACAATAGTAGAACGCATGTAATTGGAATTTGGTGAGTGGTTGGAGGTGAACAGAGAGCCTGAGCTCATTGAATTTACCAGCGTCTGCGTCGCCAACATGCTAGACTTGAGAACACTCATGCCTGAAATAGACGCGCCTACCTGCTCTTTCTGTGCAGTGACTATTTCCTTCACTGGCTCGATTTCGGCTGCGACAATGGCATCAACAATTTCAGGGATATCGTACCCTGAGCCCCTCTTGTTAATCATGCTCACGTAGTCGTTGCTAATCGTTTGGCTCATCAAAACACTCCTATATACTAAACGACCAACTCAGCTAAAAACTTAGATCAATACGAAATTTCAATTTCAATTCTGCGATTTTCTTCACGACCTTCAGCAGTGACGTTATCAGCGACAGGATTTGTTTCACCTTTACTTACTGCAGACATCCGCCCACCCGACACTAAGCCTGTTTCTTCTATCGTCTGGACCACGCTTGCAGCCCGCGCCGCAGCCAAGTCCCAGTTGTCGCGAAACTTTCCATTCGAAATTGGTATATCATCTGTGTGGCCTGTAACGGTAATTACACTTTCAGGGCTCATTGCCGTAAGCGCAATGCGGTCTAGGATTGCCTGTGCTTCATCAGTTAAATCTGCAGTCCCAGACGGGAATGCACCGCCAGCACCAACTGAAATAAATACGCTGCCTTCGCGCTGTTCAATATCGATCAATCCCTGGTCGATTTGCTCTTGTAAAGCCACAGTCAATTCTTCTGTAGCCTTAGAGGCATTCTGCAGCTTTTCGCTCTCCTGCTCAGATGATCCGCCCTGATCTGTTCCATTTTCGGGAAAGCTCTCCTCAAGAGACGCAGCTAATTCTTGGAGTTCCGCCTCTAGACCACCAAAAAGAACTTCGCTTTCGGATGCCCCAGCAGCCTGGCGGGCCTCAGCAAGTGCAGTCATCGTCTCCTGGATCATACTTTTAATTTCCTCTGGATCCAATTCTTCTTTCGGAAAATTAATCACAACATTTTCGCCGAGGGTTTCTATTTGCACCTCCCCGCTATCAATAGCTTTCTTTAACTGCTTGGCCAATTCTGTGGCATCAAGGGATGCATTACTTTCGCCTCCAGCGCCATCAAAATCAGAATCTTTTTTCTTATCAGCCTCGCCACCCTCAGGGGAATCTTCTAATTTAGTTTGCAACTCCAATTCAGGCTTTTGAAGTTCGGTCGTCTGTTGGCGGAGAGTTTCAGTTACAGCTGGAGTGGGGTTGGGGCTAAAGTTCAGTGAAATTACTGTCGTCCCTTTTGGTTGTTCCACAACAGGAA
>JABJMO010000024.1 GCA_018659375.1 Methanobacteriota archaeon
ATTAGAGCACCAGTGAAACAGATTCCAGTGAATCCGAGTCCAGCGACTTTCTTGTCGGTGATTGCTGCCTTGCCGACGAGGGAAGGGAACTTGAGCGCCATCAATGGGACTGTAATGATCCAATCCATGTACCGGTACTCAACAGAGACTTCGCCGAAATCGGCGTAGACTCCACGCATGTAGTAGTAGTGGAATGCAGCAATACCAACAATCAATGCCGAGATGGTCATTGTTGTTCGGTACTCAGGTGCAACGTTGCTTCGCTCGCTCATGAAGAAGACGAAAGCAGCGCCCATGGCGATGTATCCTACGAAGAAGAGGAAGAAGGTCAATGTTTGCAGACCATCATCAGCACCGTCCGATAGGAAGGCTGGCAATCCGGTATCTGTATCCATTGCGCCTGGTACGATGTCTGCAGCAGAAACTGTAGACGCCATAGCAAGGGCGAATGTTGCAATCAAAAGCAGGCTCGTGGTTTTAGAGAATTTCTCAGATATCATGGTTCTCAAACTGGCGTGCCTTTCTTTTGACATATAAAGGAGTGTTAAAATTCAACAAACATTTGCGTGGTTTTACGACCTTTGGCCAGTTTGCACAGCCCATAATCCAGTATAAATTCCTTCATTTGCTATTAGTTCATCATGACTGCCACTTTCAGCAATTTTACCATTATCCATTACTAGTATTGTGTCAGCATTGCGTATTGTAGATAATCGATGAGCTATAATGACAGTAGTTCTATTCCTCGATACCAATTCAATCGATCTTTGTAGCGCTGCCTCGGTTTCATTATCAACAGCTGAAGTAGCTTCGTCTAATATCAATAATGGGGCATCTTTCAATACCGCTCTAGCTATTGCCAGCCGCTGCCTCTGTCCGCCAGATAACCGGTAGCCCCCTTCTCCAACCATCGTACTCCATCCATCGGGAAGAGAATTAACAAAATCAGTTACTTCAGCAACATCAGCTGCGCGGAATACTTGTTCATCCGATGCAGTAGCATCACCATATCTTATGTTTTCAAGTATCGAGGTTGGAAATAAAGTAATATGTTGTTCAACCACGGCAATTGAAGATCTCAAATGCGACAAAGACCACTCATCTATTGGAGCTCCACCCCAAATAATTTTCCCACCATTTGGTTGGGTAAAACGAAGCAGTAGCCTTGTTAAAGTAGTCTTACCTGCACCAGTAGAGCCAACAATACCAGTGGTTTTACCTGCCATTATTTCTAATGATAACCTAGTGAATGTATTGTCACGGTTAGGATAGGCAAAATCGATGTTTTGAAACTCAATATCACTTTTTACAATTGCTTCCTTTTTCGGTTCAAAAGCCCCTTGAGATATTTCTATTTCTGAGGTTAAGACATCCAATACTCTGGTAGAAGAGGCCATTGCTCGTTGATATAAGTCAAAAGTTTCTCCTAGTCTAGTTAGTGGCCAAAGTAGTCTCTGAGTCATAAACACCAGTACAGAATATGCTCCAACAGCTAGAACTCCTTCTAGAGTGTACCATCCACCAAGCAGTAGTGTAGCGGTAAAACCACAGAGAATGGCCATACGAATTAGTGGAGTAAATGCTGCAGACAACCGTATTGCCTTCCTATTGGCTTGCCGATATGCTTCACTAAGTTCTCCAACCCTTGCTACTTCAATGTCTTCAGAAGTGAATGATTGAATTGTCGACATACCAGACAAATCATTTTCCAGCAAAGCATTCATCTTACCAGCGGCATCTCTAACTTCTGCATATTTAGGCTCAAGACTACGTTGATACTTGAATGACCCCCAAACGATTAACGGGATTGGTAAAATAGCCAACATAGCAACTTCCCACGAAATAAATAAAAACACCGCACCCACCACTATTACTGTTGTAGAGACCTGGAGGAGATCATTTGCCCCTTTGTCCAAGAACCGTTCTAATTGATTGATATCATCGTTTAAGATGGCTAAAATATCCCCCTTCTGTCGCTCATCAAACCACCCCATGCCTTGTTTTTGGACATGATTAAAAGTGTCCAGTCGCAATTCATGCTGTACTGTTTGTGCTAAATTTCGCCACAGCACCCCATAAAAATATTCGAATAAAGATTCAAGGCCCCAAATAACAAAAGTCAGCACAGAAAGTAGAATTAACTGATTCCACGGGTCTTTAAAACCCATTCCTGCAAGAAAAGAATCCTCTTGTAAAACAACTACATCAACCGCTAAACCAATCAATAATGGGGGCGCTAAATCCCAGATTTTATTGGTGATAGAACACAATGAAGCTAATCGAATGGTTTTTTTGTGGCCTTGCATATGTGAAAGCAGACGTCTAAATGGACCTACTTCCGCCATGACCCTTCCAAACGGTTTTCATTGATAACACCGTGATTCCATCCGTAGAGGAAATATTCTCCGCAACTAATATGCGGTGGATGTGGAAGCAAGGCTTGATTGCAATGAGGCGTGATGAGGAGTCAATCCTTTCTTATGTTACTAAGAAGGTCGGTAAAACTCGACATGTTACCTTGATTGACCCGGATAAGCAAACACCAGAAATAGCAGCAGAGAGAGCATGCATTGCGGTTGAAGTAGGCTCTGGAATGATTTTTGTTGGAGGCTCTACCGACACGCCAGATGAAATTGTTCATGCAACATGTTTAGCAATTCAAGAAGGACTTGAGTTACGAGCCTTTGCTGCTAGTCAATCACCTGATAGTGATGAAGAGTTGTGGAAAGTACCAGTAGTATTGTTCCCTGGCGGCTCGCATGCATTATCTCCCGCAGCAGATGGAATAACTTTCATGATGCTGATGAACTCTAACAGCCGGCGATTCCTAATTGGAGAGCAATTACGTGGCGCACCATATATTGACAAATTTGGCATAGACGCTTTACCTACAGGATATGTTGTGTGCCACCCGGGAGGGAAAGTTGGCGAAGTAGGTGATGCTGAATTGGTAATGCCCGATGACACTTCACTAGTCAAGGCATATTCACTAACCGCTGCTATGTATGGTTTCAAACTACTATATCTTGAAGCGGGCAGCGGCGCAGAAAATCAAGTCAACCCAGAACTAATTAAATCGGCAAAGACTACTGATGGACTTACTATGTTGGTTGGTGGTGGAATTAGAACCCCTCAACAGGCACAAATAGCTGCCGAAGCAGGTGCTGACTGGATTGTAACGGGGACCCTCACAGAAGATGCAGCCGACTTATCGGATTTACGAGAAAAGATTAGTGCAATTACTAGCATTCTAGGATTAATTAACTGGGAAACAAATTAATCAGCAACATTAGGGATAGTTTATTTTCCAATTTTGTGTACATTAAATATGCCTAGATTAACAGTTGGCGACAATGCGCCAAACCTCAATTTACCAGCAATAGATGGAACTACATTCAAAATGTCAGATATGTAAGGTAAGCGGGTAATACTTACTTTCTTTAGGTTCTCTTCTTGCCCTTTTTGCAATATTCGTATTAATAGAATAGTCAAGCGATGGAATGAGTTTGCTGATGATACGGTAATAGTCGGCGTTTTCAACGCTAAAATAGACGAACTAACCAAGCGCATGAAAAAACACAGTGCACCATTTTTCATTGTCGCAGATGAATCTTACGAACATTTCGAAAAGAATTCAGTGGTCAAATCTTTTGGGAAGTTCTTGTGGGGTGCACTACGTTCACCGATAACGTTCATGCAGGCAACACTCAAAGGTTACTTTCCGTTGACCTTATCGATCGCTAAACTCTCTATTATCCCAGTAGACATCCTCATCGATGTGGATGGTAAAGTAGTAAAAGCACATTATTGTAAAGATACTGCAGACCATCTTTCTATTGATGAGTTAATTGCCTTCTCAAAAGGCCAATAACCATTTCTGTAATGTCAAATAACCTAATCTTCATCATCGAAGATTACCGGATCGCCACTACCACCCGGTGCGGCTGGCCTATCGGTATCGACATCCATTCCAGGCTCAATAACCGTTTCTTCAACGTCTAGATTGACCCTGCCACCTTCTGCTAAGTTTGCCATATCCTCGACAGTAGGTGTAGAAATTTTTCTTTCAAAATTTGGAGAGTTAGCATAAACTTCACGCTTCATCTCACGTTCATCATGGCCCCTGACTAGTGATAACGAGTCAGCAAATACCCTGCCGACAACTTCTCTGGTTCTTTCACCACGGCGCACAGAATCTAACTCATTTGCCATAGTCTCTCTCATGCCTTCCAATTCTCTTAACTCTGCAGTTCTATCTTGCAGAGCAGCCTCTAAATCACTCATAGTAAGTGATATTTGTTGGATTCTCTCATCGCGCTCAAACACATCGCTATGCAATCTTCGCTCTCTTCTCCTTAACGATTCATATTCACGATTCCTCTCAAGCAATCTTCGCTTTAATTCCTCAATTTGCTCTACAAGATAATCGTGTTCAGCGGATACTGAACGAGGACCCTGCATGACTCGTTCTAATTGTTCTTCAAGTTCGGTTAATCGACCATCTCTTGCATCAAGTAAACCTCTCAAACGATCAGCAATATCGCGCAGCCGTTGACGCTCTTCTTCCAACGCTTTATTGGCGGATTGCTCAACCTCATACTGTTTAGTCATCTGATCTACTTGTGCTTTCAAACTCCTAACCTCGTCAGCAGTAACAGAAGTAAGCCCAGCATCGGCCGCTCTTTCTAATGCATCAACCATTTGGGAGATACGCCCCTCCATTTCACCAATGACTTCATCTTGTTCAGTGGTTAGCACTTTCAATTTTTCAACTTCATCTTCAAGCCTAGCACGCTCTTCTGTTGATAACGATGATTGCTGGGCAGCTAAATCTTGCCTAGCATCGGAAAGTAATCTCTCAAGGTGGACCATTTGGCTTCTACGTTGTTCAAGTTCGTTCTCCAAATCGTTCATTCTAGCAACTTCAGGAGCAACCATATCTTCACGTTCGGCTAAGTCAAGTTCCATGACTCGCAAACGTTGTTTGACAGATACCATTTCTTCGTTTCTTTTAGCCAACTCATCCCATGCTATTAGCACCTCTTCAACGAGTTGCTCAACCGGGTATCCTTGCAGCATTCCTTCGAGTGCCGCACGCTCTTCTGACGAAGTATCACCGACACGTTTTATTCCGCTTGGTGATGGAGAGCCGACTGTCATACGACGCCTATCGGTAATCAACCACTCTTGAACTTTCCCAATAATTATTGGTCAATTGGGCCGTATTTTAGACCTTATTTGAAAAACCAGCAACCAATCAGTTGATTGCGGTATACATGTCATCGGGCATCTCGCCAGCCAACTTTAACGCACCGTTAGCCACGCTGTTGATTGCATCTTCAACACACCAAACATTGACATCACCGATGTCTGAAATTTCTTCAGCCATTCTTGCAGCGATACCTTCGATCAGTGATCCGCCGCCAGATAGAATGATGTTGTTTCTTAGTATAGGTTGATACTCAGGGTCAGCAGTTGCTACAATCTTCTTAACCGCATTAGCAACCAGAGGAATGATTGATTCACATGCTTCGACTATTAGGTCACCAATATCGACAACTTGCTTTTTACCTTCAACTGAAAGTTCAACCATAACTTCTTTAGCGTCCATTCCGACATATGATGAGGCTTCTTTCCATCTTCGCACCATGTCCTTAGTGACTTGAGCACCAGTGTACTTCTTCCTAACAAGTTCCATCAATTCAAGGTCTAGCCAGTCGCCTGCTTCTTGGATTGTAATTTGGTCCTCATCGCTTGGGAAGGTACCGTGAATTCTTGCAATGTCAGTTGTACCTGCGCCAATATCAACTACAATTGAACCTGCGATTTCTTCAATTCCATAAGCAGTTGCAAAAGGTTCAGTTACCACCATGATGGCATTTACCTGGCCCCTTAGGGTAGCAACCAGATTGGACTTATCGGTAAAAGATACGTGGCTTGGTGAACAAATAACTCCAAACACTTCATCGTATTCTTCAGGGTCTACAGTTTCCAGTAAATGAGATACGAACGCTTTAGCGGCAGCCAGGTTTGCTTCATCATCTTGAGCAACACCAGCAGCCATGGGGCGGTATAGGTTACAAGCCAACTTATTTTTCAAAGCATCGTTTCCAAACAGGACATCTCGTCCCAGAAAATTTCTTGCAACAGGGTCTTTCGGTCTACCTACAATAGTTTCGATTGTGTGGCTTTCACCAGCACTCGAAGATATAGTAGATTGGTATGTTCCTAGGTCAATTCCAACGTATAGGCGGTCACTCATATTATTCACCATCCGCATGCGGATGTTTCACCCAAAACGACATTGAACTTCAAGGTTCACCCTGTCGATAACGATGAAAAAACCGCGATAAATGTCAAAAAAACTTCCCAGTTGCCCGGTTTAACACAATTTCACTACACTAAACCCACCAAAGTAGATTTTTCTCGGCTCGCAAAAAAATCACCCCTGAAAATAAGTAGAAAACAACTTAAAGTCTACATAAATCAGTCAAAAATTTTGATTATTACCCGATTTAACAAAAGCCTCACCAATATTAGGCTGCCCATCTTCAACAACGCGCTCTTCTTTCATTGAGTTCCACAACCGTTTGGCAATTAGTGCGACTCCTAAAATGGTGATTATTCCCCAACCAATCGCCCTAACAGGGTTTGCAGATCCTGCTTCACCACTATCAACTAATACGTCCTCACTTTGCCCATTAATAGCACTGAAATAAGTTTCAGAATCAAAGTATTGGACGTCAGCATTAGCACTTGGTGAAGCATTTAGGCTCTGAGCAAAAACCTGTACATGCATGTTCATTCCATTAATGCTGAAGATTGGCAAATCATTTGGTGCCAACCAAGTACAGGAATGAATCCCTTCATGCAACGCAACATCTTGAGCTAGGCACGACAGTATTGGAAAGTAAGATTGAGAACCAGTTTGATTAATCATAATCCTAGAGCCGGTAAGATATGGGTCAAAATCCGAATCCGTAATTACCCATGAAACATTAAGTAATCCGTCCCAAATATTAGCCGATAAACCACTAACACTAACGTTAGAAATTGATACTAAACCATCCAAAGGTCTACATCCTGTCGAATTTACTGGGAATGAATTATCCACGGGCTCAGTAATACATACATCAACATCATCACCAATCCCGTCATCATCAGAATCATCCACACAGCCATCTAAGTTCAAATCATAAAGCCCGGGATTCTTCATTGGGCACAAATCATATTGGTCATCAATACCATCACTATCAGTATCGTCACTACAACCATCTAAGTCAAGATCGTACTGTTGTGGGTGTTCATTGGGGCACAAATCTTCTGCATTAGCAATCCCGTCACCATCAGCATCTTCCCAATTTATTGAATCTCTGGAAACGCCCTTTACCGCAACGGCAAAACCGATTCGATTACCATCAACTCCAACGGTTCCCGGACTATTTCCTGGAGCGATATAATTTGCATGGACCTCTAACTCGACCCACTCAGCATCAACCAAATCTAGTTGTGAAATTTTGACACCAATGCTGGTTTCGTTCGAATTAACGAGTCCAGAAACATCCAATTCCACGCTAGGGGTAAGAGAAGAATAACCGTCGAGGTCATAAATCCCTCCAACAGCAGAATAGCCATTTGACATTTTAACAACTAATTGTAAATCATCAATAATGAATGGTTCTGGTTTCGCGGGAAATGACATGATGATTTCCAAATCTTCACTATGCTCTGGCACTAATCGCTTTTTCCAAACATCACCTGTTTGTAGAAATGGGCCTTCCGCACCATTTCCAGTCCACGGACTCTCACCAATGTCCTGGCTCGGTGCACCTTGTAATCGACTAGTAATCCATTCGCTTATGTCTAAATCACTTCGAAAACTGTCATGAATCCATATATTTTGACTAGGTGTCAGGTTATCTTGTCCAAGTCGACTTTCAAGATCTTCAAAATCAACCAATTCAGGTAAACTCAATGCTCCCCATCCGGTTTGGTTATTTCTCGTGAAGTAATTATTCTCGTCCCCTACATCAATCGTGGCCAGCGCTAACAGTGAACGTATTAGTGACCCAGAAGGTGTAAAACCATGACCTAAACCAATATATTCACCTTCAATAGATGCCCAGCTTGGTGAAATATCAGAGATATTAACTAGGTTTATCGGCTCGTTAGAACCCATTATCCAACCCTGTTCGACCATTTGTTGTAGAACTCCAGCAAACGATGCTGCGATCGGCGTAGCCATACTTGTGCCACTTGAAACTCGCAAGTCATCATTTAGTGAATCATCGATGCCATCAGCCTTAGCCGAATTAATAGAGACTCCCGGAGCGACTGCGAAAATCCCAAAAGTTTCAGCTTCTGTAGGCCCTATCGACGAAGAAGCCCACAGTGTTGGCGATGCAGATTTAGTCGATGCCCCCACGGCGACTACATTTCTAGCATTTGCCGGCTCCAGTAATTGTGCACCAGTATTTCCAGGTGCAATAAACGCCAGCGACCATGGGACTTCTAGCGCCCACAAGTCAAAGTCAGCAGACCTTGCAGTATATGCTGTAGTGTCATCACCCCACGAATTAGAATGGATGATACCCCCATTTACCGAATTCTCCATCAATAAATCGGTGACGTTTTCTGGTGGGACCCAGCCGTCAGCGGAGACTATATCTTGGAAAATTATTTTTGCACCATATGACATCGTTGACGCATTAGTTGGTTTCCCACCATCTGTATGCCGGTAAATATCGTGGCAAGCAATCGATCCTGCTACATGGGTCCCATGTCTGTAATCCATGTGCCCAGGAGTATCTCCACCATCAATACTAGAATTATACAACAAAATCTTCCGGTGTGTGGGGCCGGGGCTGACTACCGCATCTTGGCCACTAAACTCCGTTCCAACACCACCAAGAGCAGTTGCATTCCTGAAACAAGCATGGTCCAAATCCATGCCGCTGTCAGCAACCCCTAGAACTACCCCCTCTCCATTTAATCCGAATTCCCAATGTGGATGGAATACCGCTTGATTACTGCCCATGTATCCAGCCGCAACCAAGTTACGAGAGTTGGTTTCTAGTACGGGCTCTATCCACAAAATGCCGTGAATAGACAAAAGAGTTTGGACTGAAACTTGATTGGGCAATAAGATAGTGAAATCAAGCGGCATTGTACTGTAACTAAGCGTCATCACATGCCTGATATCTACTCCAAGCGAAGTAAAAATATCAGCAACTTGCTGTTGTGCGGTTACAGGTAATCGCGGCTCTAAAACAATCTTCACTAGACCACTCTGCGCCCCTAGATCAATATCATCCCCGCGCCATTCGGCTTGGTCAGCAGTTCGAATTTCGTATTGGTTGCTAGACAAAACCGTTTCTTTGGACCAAGCCAAAATCGAACTATCCGATAAGGCTCTTAACGGATAAAAACCATAACTTTCCAAATCCTCCCAAGTCTCTTGAGTCCAAAACCCATCCTCGATGGTCAGAACCACTTCTAAGCCACCGGCATCAACCTCTGTAGGTATTGGATTTGTGGGATTAGAGATGGCACTAGCAAGCGGCAGCAATAGCATCATAATAGCTAACATTAACCCCCGCATGAGTTAGGACAAAACCTCAATATTAGTCAACCTCTCGCACCAAATCATCAATTTTATCGCGACGGGAAGTTTAAACCAGCCGTGCAAGTCGCCGACTCGATGAAGGCATATCGAGTATCCGGAATAGCACCGTTCGGTAGCGTACGTAACAAGTTTAGTCTTGACCTTCCTGCCGAGAGTAAAGCAGACGCAGAGCACATCACTTACTCGATAATCGGTTCAAGGCACAAGGCCAAGCGACGAACAATAAACATCGAATCTGTTGAAGAGATAGATCCGAGAATTTCTACAGAACCAAAAATCCAACACGCATTTAGAGAGCAAATCGCAGCTGCAGGCGGCGCAATTGCTCCGACCAGCGAAGAAGAGTAACCGACGCCTTTTTCTAATCCTACTCCAGTTGAGAGTTGTATACAATGGTTGATCGTACGGAACTTCAAAACAAGGCCCGCCTAGTCGAAAGTCATCGACAACATCTAGATGAACTACAACGACGCATGGACCAAATAGTCAGCGTCATCAATGAACACCAGGTGACTGAAGAGGTACTCAGTCGATTAATCTCTATGGAAGAAGCCGGCGAGTCAAAAGCGCACGTATCAATAGGTGCTGGAGTAACTTTACATTATCAACACAATACTTCAACCAAAGGAACGGCAATGATTGACCTTGGTAGTGGAATTTTTGGTGAAAGGAACTGGCAAGAAGTAATAGATATACTTGCTAAACGACGTGAAGAATTCACCAACTTACAAGAAACACTGTTGAAACAAGCAAGTTCTATCGAAGAAAAACTCGGGCAGCTAGCCAAGGAATTTAACGAAGCAGCTGAAAAACTCCAATCGCCAGAAAACCAAACCACTCCACAGCCCTTAGCCCAAACACAACCTTCGGACGAGGCAAACAAATCGACCCCCAAGCACCGCCGCAGAGGTAGCATGTTTGGTAGTGAATTAACCCTGGATGACTGAGTTGGTTTAATGGGTTTATTCGACAGATTCAAGAAACGACTGACTGAGGTGGTCGACGAAGTCGATACCGAAGCGATTTCAGCCGATGGCGATTCAACCGAAGCTCGAGACGCCCTTAAGCAAGCAAAACCAGAAATTATTGTTGAAAAACCAATAACAGGCCCAGAACCCGAATTAGTCAGCCCATTAACTGATGAAGATGATTGGGAGATTTTAGATGATGAAATCGATTCGAATGTTGCCGATGGCGTAGATGATGACTGGGAAGATTTCGATGACGAGGAAGATTTTATCCCCCGCCAGCTTTCGAGGAAAGAAAAGAAACGCCAACAAAAAGAGCAGAAACGTATTGAAAAGACAAAAAAAGCTTACGAGAAGTCTATGAAAAAGCGAGGGGCCTCTGAAGTTGCTCGCCCAAAAGGCTCGAAAGTTGACTTGTCTATGATGCGCACTACAACTGGAAGAAAGTTGGTAGAAGTTGCCCAAGCCCCAAAAGGTTCGACTAAGTCAGCAGAAATAGCAACAGAAGCCGGCTCAACAATCAAAGTTGATCTTGGTGGAGGAGTAGTAGACCAAGGTGGCCGAGTAATCAAACCGAGTATTGCATTAGATAATATGCTGGAAGAACTGGAATGGGTATTACTTGAATCAGATATTTCTAGCGATGCTGTAACAGCAGTAATTGGTGCATTAAAGACTAATCTAGTCGGTTCTAGGCTCAGAAAAGGAGCAGACTTGTCTAAGGTAGTAGAAGCAGCATTGAAACGTTCCTTGAAAGGTCTTCTAGCGGCTGGTTATTGGGATTTTGATGCCTCAGTACAATCTTTTATTGATTCTGGTGATGCTCCGGTAGTGATTATGTTGGTTGGGGTTAATGGTACAGGGAAAACCACTACTGCGGCTAAAATTGCTAAACGCTTACTAAATAACAATCTCACAGTTATCGCGGCTGCAGGGGATACCTTCAGGGCTGGTGCAATACAACAGTTAGAAGCACACTGCGAGAACTTAGGTATTCGATGCGTATCTACTCAACGTGGCGGCGATACAGCAGCAGTAGCCAGAGACGCAATCGAATCTGCACAAGCGCGTGGAATTGATGTAGTGCTGGTAGATACAGCTGGGCGGATGCAGAATAAAACCAATTTAATGAATGAACTAAACAAAGTCCGTCGTGTTGCAAACCCCCATTTGACGTTATTTGTGGGTGATTCTCTTGCCGGGAATGATGCAGTAGACCAAGCAAGAATGTTTCAAGAGATCATGAAATTTGACGGGGCAGTGCTTACTAAATTGGACACCGATGCGAAAGGCGGTGCTGGTTTATCAATTGCTTTTGCCACAGGAAGACCAATAGTTTTCGCTGGTACCGGGCAAGGATATGAAGACTTGAAGCAATTTGACCCAGACTGGCTGTTAAACCAGTTATTTGAATAAATTTTAGAGGGCGTTATAATGACAGAAGTATTTTCCGACGAAGACACAACAAGACTGTTTCAGTTAGTACACATGTTCCAACGTAGTGCGTTGTTACACATGGGATATATTCCAGATCAAAACGGTAACAAATATTACGATCTTTCAGAAGCTAAAGAAGCAATAGATTTGCTTACCATGTTGCAGAACAAAACCAAAGGCAATCTAATCGATCGAGAAACTCAATTACTGCGTAGTGTCATCAGTGAGTTACAATTACAATTTACTCGAGCACCAACATTACACCGCCAAGCCAAGGACGAAGAAGGGCAATCAGCAACAATTCGTGAAACCTTTGCCAACCCCCAAGGTGGCCCGGTTGAGGAATTATCTTCTGATAATGAAGAAGAATGACCCCATTCTTCCGGTTGTTTGATGAGTTAGTTCTTGTTCGCTGGGATAGATTGACATGGCTTATGTCTCCAATACCCAAGACGAAGCGGCTCCAACAGTCCTTATTGTTGAGTCAAATGTAATGTCTGTTCAGCGACTCACTACTATCTTCAAAATAAAAGACTTCAATATCGAAGTTTGTGAAGACGGCGACAAAGCAGTAGACGAATACATACGCTTAGACCCTGAATTAGTGGTAATATCACTAGACATTCCATCGCTTGATGGACACCTAGCAGCACTTGAGATGAGAGAACACGGTGGTGAGGCAAGAATCATGTTTGTTGCACCAAGACGCTTAGCCAAACTAGCAGGCGATGCCCAATTTTCCGCAGGAGCAGTAGCATGGTTGCAAAAACCAATCACCTCAACCGTACTTGAAGAGCAATGGGACACAATACTTGGCCCAATTCCAGATGCTCCAGGTTTAGAAGATTTAGACGAATTATACCCAATTGATCGAATAAAACCCGAACAAGATGACGGCCCACTACCTCTTCCAGCACTTCCAGGGATGCCCCTTCCAGCACTTCCAGCTCCCGAGGCAATAATTTCACTTCCACCCCTTGAAACTGAGCCTAGTATCTTAATTGCTCAATCGGCTAAAAAGCCAAGTGCAATGAAATATATCGTGTTATTTTTGGTATTAATCGCTGGCGGTGCGGGCTATTATGCCTATTCAAATAATTTGATCTAAACTATTTGGTACCGCAACTAAAGTTGCGTTTTCAGTTACCGTTGTGCCCAATGGCGCTGATATAACTTGAGCAACCTTAACACCAGAATCCGTTAGTAAAGTATCATCACAATTTTCAAGCCGCTCATTGAGCAACCTGCCCTTATTCCACGAATTATATAGTAGCCAAGCAGGTAGCGATAAACAAACTAAGGCAATGAACCAAAGAAACGCAGTTATCAAAGACTTCACCTTTCTAATAGTGCATTCCAAGATGCTTCTGCGTATTGTTTAGCCATGGCAGCAGGATTGTCTGACCGGTGGATACCTGACCCAACAATAATACAATCAGAACCGGCAAGCACGGCTTCACGGGGATCACCATATCGCTGGCCCATTTCTCCATCCCCAATTGCTATATTTACCCCTGGAGTCCATATCATCTTACCATCTCCAACCTTGTTTCTTAACTCTTCTAGTTCTTCAGGCCTTGAACCATTGCCAATGAATCCTAGAACTCCTGCACTAGCCGCTCCTTTGGCAACTACAGAATCACGGTAATCAGTAGTCAGTAAATTACCTCGACTAGACATCTGGGCAAGCAACAAAACCCCACCATCGCGGCCAACATCATGCCAGGCAGCTTGCAGGCCATCAACAATATCTGGGCCTGATATAAGGTGGGCTGTTACGATGTTTGACCATGAGCGGATGTCGTATATTCCCGCCATTTGTGACCGACTAATCTTACCAATGTCGGCAAATTTACGATCTTCAAAAATCAATAAATTGTACTCTTCAGCAGTGGCACAGAATTTAGCCCACCCTTCTGCTGACCAATCATCTATCAAGTCAACATGCGTTTTGAGAGCAGCGATATGAGGTCCAACTTGTTCGAGAAGTTCAAATAATCCAGACATGGTGTTACGATCTGCAGCAAGGCAAACCAAACTTTGTTTTTCCCAAGCCACAGTCATGTATCGCTTAGCCATTGTCAGAGTACATTCCAGCCAACGATTACCCCACACATCTTCCGGTTGCATGTTACCATCCAAGCAGTGATATAACTCATAACTTGCGGATAATTTAATTATTTTATTATCATCAAGTTATTCAAAGGGAACCATAACCGTTAACCATGCGTCAGGCAGTGATATTGGCCCTCATGTGTTTGATGCTGCCCCTATCAGGCTGCTTTTCACCTAGCAACGATTCAACAGAAGACGGCACAGAGTCCATTTATCCCGATATTTATGATAGATACGAATTACAGTGGGATTGGGACGGTAGTTATGCTATGGTACTAGAGCCTGGGCCCCACGAATCACTTGATGTTCAAGAGGCAACAATCACAGTTGATACCACTGGTACTTGGGTTGGCGGGCCAAATAGTGCAGACGTACACTTGTCATATTGGCTGCCTTCTAACACAGAAGCAGGCGATAAAGTCCCAGTAATTGCCGTAATATCTCCTTATTTTTCCTATGGCCAGCCAGGCGACGAGTCTAATCCAACAAACATTGTTGCCGCAGGACGAGGGGAGTTCATTTATGACAATTTCATTCCACACGGATATGCCTTAGCTCAAGTAGCCGTATTTGCCACAGAAGAGAGCAGTGGTTGCTTTGACTACCGTGGTGATGGGGAAGGATTAGGAATACATTCTGCTGTTGAGTGGCTTGGCACACAAAATTGGAGTAATGGCAACGTCGCCATCTATGGCAAGTCATACGAAGGGGCAACTGCTTGGGAGGCAGCAGCCCAAGGCAGCGAACATCTAAAGACAATAGTACCTATTTCAGGCACTACCGCACTTGGCCCACTGTTGTACAAAAACGGCAGCGCTGAAGCCCGTTCACAAATTATGCACTCAAATTATGGCAGCAGTATTCTTGATTATGATGACGATGATTTAGACAACATGTGTGCTGACGTTGTTGAAGGATTTCTCGCTGGCCCTACCAGATATGGTTTAGGTGAAATGGACCCTTACATGGATAATTACTATGATGAAAGGAGCCATATTGACAAGGCATTGGGCAAGTACAATGGCAGTATCTATTGGGTTCAAGGCATGCAAGATTGGAATGTTGATCCACACCAGGTATTTGGCGGGCCCCCTGGAACCAATTGGTATCAAGCGTACATTGATGCGGGTTACGAAGTCGCAGGAATGTTAGGTCAATGGGAGCATAATTACCCTGACCAGTGGAGTAAACACAACGCCCAAGATTCAGGATATGGCGGTGAAGCGATTCACAACATGACTCGTTGGGATTGGGGCCAAGATTTGTTTGAATGGATGGAATATTATCTCAAAGACATCGGCCCTAAACCGGACTTACATGCGCAAATACAACGCCACGATGGAGAATGGAGAATTGAAGAAACCTGGCCCCCAGAGGACGTTGAACGCATCCAACTTGATATGTCACAATGCCAGTCTTCTGGAGCATTCACAGGAACTGGTGGCTTAGTTCTTGGTGGCGAATCCACAGTTACTACAACTTGCCTGCCAATGTCCGAAGATAATGACACACACATATCTGGCCTAGCCACATTCCACCTAAC
>JABJMO010000023.1 GCA_018659375.1 Methanobacteriota archaeon
TAGTACGAGAGGAACGAGGGCTCGGGGCCACTAGTTTACCAGTTGTCTGACAAGGCAATGCTGGGTAGCCACGCCCTGAAGGATAAGAGCTGAAAGCATCTAAGCTCGAAGCCACCCCATAGACGAGACACCTCAGAACGCTCGTAAAAGACGAGATGATAGACTGCGGATGTAAGTACGAAGCTTCGGCGACGTATTCAGTCCAGCAGCACTAATGTTCGAGCATCTTTATTTTCGTATGTATCCGCACCGCGAGTGCTCTTCGTCTTATAATTCATGCCAATTCGCTGCGACAATAGTCGCATCCATATCCGATTCGAGAGAAGATGGGTGCACGGTCATAGCGGTGGTGTTTACCTGGTCTCATTCCGAACCCAGAAGTCAAGCCCATCTGCGTCTATCCCGATACTGTGGTACGAGAGTCCACGGGAAAGGAAGTCACTGTGCCCCTCTTCTTTCATTCGAATTCCTCTACTAAATCGGCCGGTATCTTTTGGTGCCGGCCTTTTTTTTATTTTATTTATTTATATTTTCTAGAGGTCTTCCTTTTATGAGTTCATGATTTGGCGTGGTTGATTGCGATGACTGTAGACTCCGCTGACATCTTTGGTAGCGACCAAGTTGGTATTCATTTGTCAGCTGTGGGTGGCTATGTATTCCATCCTCCTGAATTGAGCAAACCAATTAAAGAAAAGATCGATAACGTGCTTGGTTTAGAGTCAGTTGAACTAACCATCGGCGGTTCTAATCTTATTGGTGCCTTACTTTGTGGTAACTCCAAAGGCATGGCAGTTGCAGATATTGCTACCGAATCAGATATCGACTTACTAACTTCTTACGGAGATGTCGTAGTCATGGAAGGTGGAGTAAATACTGCTGGTAATCTATTATTGGCCAACGAAACTGGTGTTGTTGCTTCTCCAAGTATTCCAGAAGATGGTCTTGAAATTATATCGCAAGTTATGAAAGTGAATGTGGTTGCTACAACTATTGCTGGTCAAGATGTTGTAGGTAGCCTTGGAGTAACCAATGACCAAGGAATATTACTCCATCCTGATGTAACTCCAGAAGAAGTTATGCTTATTCAAGAAGTGATGAAGGTACCTCCAATGGTTGGTACTGCTTGTTTTGGCTCGCCATATGTTGGTGCGGGAATATGTGCTTCCAATGACGGTGCAATAACAGGTAATGAGACTACAGGTCCTGAAATGAATCGTATCGAAGACGCTTTAGGTTTCCTTTGATTGCTTGTGAAATGTTCAAAGACCTATTTGATTCAAAGGTAAACATGGGCGAGATGCTATACCAAGGGAAAGTAAAACAAGTTTGGTCAACCGATGATCCAGATATTTTAGAATTTAGATTTACCAATCAAATTTCTGTATTTGACCAAATCATACCCTCCTTGATTCCTCGTAAGGGAGAATCTCTTAACAGAACTACCGCTCACTGGTTCAAACTGATTGAGCAAGAAGGCATCTGCGGCACTCATCTAGTGGAAGTAAATGCGGCTGACAGATGCTTGGTAAGGAAGGTAGAAGTCATCAAAGAACCAGGCGCAATCCCCCGGGATATGGAATGGGTATTTGTCCCACTCGAAATAATCTGCCGACATTACCTTTCAGGTTCTGCGTGGCGTAGGTTCCAACGCGGTGAATTAACGTCAGAACAACTTGGTGTCTCAGCTGACTGTGAATACGGTGCTAAACTATCTAAACCATTTTTGGAAGTGACTACAAAGTTCGAAAAGTTTGATAGAAACATTACTAATGAAGAGGCCCTAGAGATTTCTAATATTACACCGGATGAGTTGAATGAAATATTTGATGTTGTGCTAAAAGTAGATGCTCTGATAGAAAGAGAGGCCGCAAAGAATGGCTTAATTCATGTTGATGGGAAAAAAGAGTTTGCGCTTGGACCTAATCGGAAAGTTGTGCTTGTCGATACTTTTGGAACTTTAGACGAGGACCGTTGGTGGGATGCTGCAGCATATGAAAGCGGTGAATGTATCGAACTGTCAAAAGAATTTGTTCGAACTCACTATATTGGAACTGGCCATCAAGCGCAATTAAAGCATGCCAGAGATACTGGTGCCGAGGATATACCTATTCCAGAATTGCCACAGAGTGTCATTGATGAAACAGCCCAATTGTATGCTTCTATGTATGAGAGACTAACTTCAAAAGAGTTCTAATTATGAATGCGCTCGATGCATGACACCAGAATCTCGACGTTCTGCTGCCTTTATCATCGATAAAAGATGTTTGATAGCATCTCTTATGCCACCATCAAGAGGCTCTTCTGACGCTACTGACCAATTACGTCCACCTAGTAATTTTCTCAACTCTACCACTTCTTCAAAATTTAGAAAACCGAGGATATTCATTCCTCCCCGTCCACCAACATATCTTGGTGAGTCATAATTATCCAGTGTGTTAAATGAATTTAACTTGTTCAGTAAATTCAAAGTTTTATTATATCCTTCATTAGAGGATTTTACCCTATTATTTGGTCTTAGAAATTCCAACACATAATCAATAAGTGATCCATTTCCATATGGGAATCTTCCAAAACGTTCCCTAGTCAAATTATCTCCTACGGTCATAGGTTTACCTTCTTCATCTAGATGAATTGAACAAGTAAATAATAACATGGAATCATCCCAAGTCATTTCTTCTAATGATAACGGTTCAACTAATCCTTGATCTACCAACCTATTGCGTATTGATATGCGATTTCGTAATAATTGTTGCCAATTCTCTTCTTTTGAGGGTTTATCATCTGATAAAATAGCAGTCAATTCTCCTGCTACGTCGCCATCACATGAATGTAATGTATAGAATGCTGTTGTGGAATCATGGGCTTGGTCTAGGTCCATGCTTTGCGGAATGCTCCGACTAAATTAATACCTTGTAATCAATCTTTGAAGAAATCAGCCATTCTGTCGCCTAATGGTCTAGTATCTTTTGGTTTTTCATCTGATGTCATTTCATCTCTAATCGATGCAAGTCTACCAGATGCTGTGTAATCGTCTTCTTTGTCAATTGTTGGTTCAACCGGTGGTGCCTCATCAATGTCGATAGGTGCAGTGACATCCGTTTCTTGTTCAAGTTCTAAACTGAAATCATCTATTTCACTATCGATATCTGTTACTTCTACTACTTTCTCAGTTGCTTGATTAGGAGTTGTAGGTTTAGTGGTTTCTTGTTTAGTTGGTTTTGGCTTGTTAGGATTTTTATTATTTAGTAATCCAACAAAATATGCCAGTGATAGTACAGCAACAGCTGTTAGTATTCCAAAGATAAAATCTGATTCCTCCAACGCACTGGTCTTGGCTGGTTGGAAAAATGCTTGAGCAGTATCGTCTTCTGAGTTATCGTCTATATCGTAAGGAATACTACATCTTAACTCTGCCTTTACCAAGTCATCTTTATCCAATACACCAGGGTCGTCAATCTTGATAATAGGTGCATAATCGATACCTCCAATATCAATTACTTGTGTTTCACCTTCCCAACTACTACCTGGTGATTCAACAGTAAGTAAGCAAGTTATACCAACCAATCTCTGATAAGAATCTCTAGCAATTGAAATTCTAATATCACCATTTGCGCTAAGTTCAGAAATACCTATATTCCATCCGTTACTTCTAGCAATTACATCTTTGGTTGTGGATTGAATCTGGCGCCCATAAGAATCGACAATCAACAAAGTTAGAGTTAATTCACCAGCCTCTGGTTTCCAGTTACTGGTGTTGACTGCAAAAGATTCGGTGGTGTTAGCAGATATGGAAAATAGTGATTCATCTAATTCGACATATTCACCCATGCTAGTAATTAATATCACAGATCCACTAAATATTTCATTCTGGGTGGCTGCTAGGTTACAAGACGCGACATTGGTTGATAGTGTTGCCATACCTAATTGTTCTAAAGAATTAGAGTCAAAAGAACATGAAGCTGAAAATTGTGGCAATTGATATCCTGCAGAATGAATATGGTATTCTTGCCCACTATCGTCGTTAATAATTGAAATATTTTGTTTATTATTAGATAGTGTAACTACTAAATTTTGGTTAGATATTGTTACTGGCGAGTTAATCGATATGTTTGTGTCTGAGACGCTAATTTGCCTTGTATCGCCGCTAACTCCGGAGATTACCGGTGTCGATTGAAAGACAAAACTAGAATCTTCTACTGAAAGGGTCATAGTTTGCATACCAAGTATTGGATGCAGTATCTCTATTGTAGCAGAAACAGGTGATTTATCCCAATTATTATCCGGTGCTAAACTGATTGGAATTCCCATAACTTGACCTGGTGAAATAACCATACTTTGTGGGTGGTCAATTGACCACTGACTTGGAACACCCGATACTGAGATTTGCACCACTGCAATATCATTGCCAGAGTTTACCAACCAGGCAGTTGGCATTCCGTTATCGGATTGATTAACCGCCCAAAACCCATTTGAATGTAATTCAATACTTGGAGATGTTCCAACTCTAACAGGTACTTCTTGTATAGTTTGACCTGAACCGTCTCCATCAGAAACTCTTAGTCGTAATACCCCTACTTCCCCTGCTCCAGCATTTTCTGGCGGGTTGACAAAGATTGTAACCGTTGAGGTGCCATAAGGATTGACTTCCACGCCATTTTGTGGGACTGTTATATTCCAACCGTCACCAGCCTTGGTATACCATGGCTGTCTAGCAAGGTTGCCCAAATGCTCAACATTCAGTGTTAGATTTTGCCCATCAGGGTCAATTATCAAATTGGTGTCAGAGATGTTTAGTTTCCAACCTGAAACTTGGATCACATTAAATGTTAATGAGATGTTGTCAACCAATAAGTCGTCAGAAAATAATTGTAGTGTTAAATCAGCAGTAGTCCCAGCCCAAGCATCTGCTGGGGTCGCAAATTGCAGTTGCATACTTACGCTCTCATTTACTTCAATACCAGGGAAATTCATTTCTTCAGCATGCCAAATACTGTTGTCTTGCCCAAAGTAACTAACTTCAAAGATTGGCTTTACTACTAAATCATCCACTGCATTACCTGAATTAATTACTTGGTAATCAAGATTGATTGACTCTGATGGGGTTACTTGGTGGTTAAGTCCTTGGCTGAACGAAGCCTCCCAATTATGATCCGGTTCTGCCTCGATCAATAAATCAACAACGGTGGACACTGTTTCATCACCAAGAGAATTCCAGGTGAAACGAAGAGTAAATGGCTCTTGTGCAGGGGTATCCTCTGATAGCATAACATCTACAGTAGCGATTGTTGTTGCTAATGGTCCAAGTGTTCGTTGTGGGTTATAGGTGGTGAACTGTACTACCGGAGAACTACTCATCTCATTGTGTTCTATTACTTCTGCTGATAACAAAAATTCATCTTCTCCATTGCCAGGATTTTCTAGTCGTAATAGAATTTGGTTGGTTACTTCAACAAATAATGCTACAGGTTCGCCAATTTGATTTGGAGTTGGCTGTAATATTGTTGCATCGCTTCGGAACACTTGTAGTACCTGCATGGTGAAATCTAAATTGTGATTTGGGTCATTAGGGGAGTTAGTTTGGAAGTAGTGACGCTGCGGGACCGCATTAACTGGCAAATCAAGATATATGTTCCCACTAAATGGTTCATCGGCTAGACCAGTTACCTCAATATTGCTGCCATTGATGGTCAAATCACCACCAGTACTCCATATCCAGTCTGCGTGAATCATGCTTGCCGAAGCGGTATTCCAAGAAATCTTTCCGTCATTTGGTATTATCCCATCAACTTGCCAATCTAATGTCTGGTTGGGTAATGTTCTTTGATGAGTCGGCTGAATGGTCACAGCGGTTGCCGTAAGGTTGACCGATAATTCTTCACACAACGTATCTGCACCACTACCAATGCACATTGTCATAGTGGATGTGGTTACTGAACTCAACTGTATATTTGGAGGTGTATTTAGATGAACAAACAATTCTTTTTGTTCACCAGGTGCTAGATTCAGTGAGAAAATTTCTGTACCAGTTTGGTCATGTAACGTTGGTGTTCCACCCCATGAAGGAGCAGTCCAATCTATGGATGTGGTGGATTCAAAGGCATTTCCAAGGTTTTCAACCATCATCCAAGCTGTGGCGATGTCTCCAGGTCTGCCGTAACCCAAAGTATTATCCAGGCCACTTGGTCCTACGATTGTCAATCCCCGAGTACGGAGTACTTCCAGTGGCAGGATTGTGTCAAATGTAATATTTGAATCTAGGTCTAGGGTCAATGTCATTATAACAAAGGAATTATCATCACCTAGTGCAGATTGTGGAATAGAGACAACAAAGTCAACATCTTTTTGAATCCCAGTAACTAATGTTGGATTTAGATCTTGGTTGGTGTCAGGGTTAATCGACCAGCCATCTGGAAGGTTAGAATCATCCCATGTTAATGTCCAATCTTCAGTTTGAGAACCTGTTGAAAGCATAGATAAACTGACTATTTCACTGGTTCCTGGGTTGATGCGGGGTATATTGTTTGGAATATCAATTTGAGCAGCATAAGGTTCGACAATTAAGAGATTGATAGTTGCATTATTGTTATCTTTGCGAGATTCGCTTAAATTAGAATTTACATCAATAATTATCTCGAATGTGTGAATTCCTAATTCTGCCACTATGTCAACACTGAACGTATAGGGTCCACCATTGCCTGAAGGTGCTACAGGTTCAACATCAGTGAATCTCTGTCGTGATATTTCATTACCATTTTGTAAGATTGCCACATCTAAGTCATCTTGATTGTCTAAAGTTCCTATGTTGCTAAATTGCCCTGTTACAGTAACTAAATTTCCCGGGTCTGGTTGACTTGGATTGAAACTAATTCCCCTGTTGTCACTTAGTGGGGCAAAATCTGCTACATGCTGAGATACTAGAGTATCACCAATCAAAATATCTAATGTCCCATCATTATCCATGTCAGCCACTGCAGGGGCGGACCACACCCGGTGGGGCATACTGAGTGGAGATGACCACCCATCTGAAACTTCAGATGAGGTTCCATCAACTCCATCAAAGGCCCATAAACGCTTGCCAAATGGTACAATTATGTCGGCTACGGAATCATCATTTATGTCCATCCATATCGGTGGAGCAACAGCAATTTCATCATTATCATTGCCGCTACCTCTCTGCATATCTTTAGACCATTCTTTAATTGGAGGTTCCTCGGAAATATCATGACATCCTGCCATGCCTTTACGATTAAAATTGATACTGGATTCAGAGTACCATGTCACCCAGCAAAGTCGATCATGAATTCCATCATCATCGGTATCGATTGGTAATGGTTGGGCATCAGCATATCCATTTGGTGTGCGAAATTCAAAGATTTCATCGGTTGATGTCATCTCCATAGCAACGAATCTAGCACCATTGCCCGGCGTTCGACCGTTAGAGTCTGTTGGAATAGTTAAGATCATTTCTGGAGCACTATCTGAATCTAGTTGAACTACTACTGGGCCAGGGAGACGCAATCTAGGTGCATCTGAATCCGAATCGGTACCATCAACAGATACACGCTCCCAATCTAGAGACCCAGTAGCCCCATCGATTCGCCAAATCCACATATTTCCAGAGTTGGAATCAATTGTAGTCAACACAATTGCCGTTGTGTCATCATCAAGCATACCCCAAGCAGGGTCTGATGGGTGTGTCCCTCTATCAAGTACCACTTCCCAATCGAAGTCTGTGGGGGTTGACGTGCCTAGAGATAATGCAGCGACTGTTGGATTGTTTGAGTTACGGTCTACCAACGCCACTACTAATTCGGCATCTCCATCAAGATCTAAATCAGCAATTAGTGGCTGAGTTATTGATTTATGATCACTTTGAGAGGTTGCAAAATGGGGACTGTTAATACCAATGCTATAATCAGAATCACTCATCGACCATAACTTCTCATTTTCGTGACCCGATTTGACCCATCCAGATTCTGAGCAACTAAGTTCAGGTGACCATACTTCAACCTCAAATGTCGAATCAGTATCATAAGTGAGAATTATTTCAGGTTTCCCATCTTCATTAATGTCGGTTAGCATTGGAGTAGACCGGATCGCCTCAGTTAGTCCAATCTCTACTTCCCAGGCAATTTTTGCATCATTACCAGTTACAATACTCATTGTACTTGACCCCGTGTCGCTAGATATTATTACGGCAAATAACTCTCCTTGCCCACATCTTTCAATGGATGCAGGTGTCGAGGTGATTGAGGCGGAAAAATCACCAATAATTGACCCATAAGTATCCGCTCCGTCTAAATCATCCAAAGCTACCCAATTTATGGTGGGCGTATCTATTATTCCATAAGTGGATACTTCTGCGACGGTTCCAGTGCCTGGACCACCGTCCGGTGAATGTATTGGCATTGAGCCATTATGGGTTGGGACTCGGCCATATTGTCCCCATGGTTGAGCGGTAGGGTTCCAAGGTTCTGCGTCAATAACCAATGAAGGCTGTTTTTCTAACAGTTCTGTTTCGCTATTCATGGGGAGATTAAAGTTTGATAATGGCATCAAAAATAGGATTAATACCAAGAACAACGACGTCTTTACTCGCCACTTATCTAAGGCAGTCGCAGATGACATCATTTGTAGGTGTGTCAATGGGGTTGTTATGACTTATGGCAGTTCGAACAGGTTTTGCATCAAATTTGGGTATTTCTGCTAAATCCCAAACTAGTCCGGAGTCAGTTAAATTCCGTTTCAATTAAATAGGGGTCGTTGGTGGATAGATTGACTACGGTCGATTCTATCCC
Source organism: Methanobacteriota archaeon (assembly GCA_018659375.1). GTDB lineage: Archaea > Thermoplasmatota > Poseidoniia > Poseidoniales > Poseidoniaceae > MGIIa-L1. The sequence goes on from JABJMO010000023.1 coordinate 8,799, forward strand.
GAGGTAATACCGGTGAAGGACAGGATAGCTTGCTATTCTTCCTCATTCCTCTGAATTGGCCAAAGGAAGTGAAATGATGTACAAAGTCGTAACTAAAGAGGATACAATACGTATTCCAGCAGAATACATGCGCAAAGGTCAATCATTAGATCAACATATAGACAGACTCTCAATGACTGCCTTTGAAGGTCGTTTTGATGATAACAACAGATTTGTCTTGGTTACTTCCAACCACACAACACTAGGCCGTGGAAGAATTATTCACGGTGATGGAGCAATATACCAAAGAGTTAGATTCGACGCAGTATTGTTCTGTATGGATGATTATGAAGTTGTTGAAGGGGTAGTCTCTGAAGTCAATGAATTTGGCGCCTTCGTTAGAATTGGTCCAATGGAAGCTCTATTACACAAATCACAGATCATGGAAGATAGCGTTGATGCCAACGTAGGAATGGGCTGGATTGAAGGAAAACAAACCGGGCGCAGACTAGCGATTGGTGACTCTATTCGTGCAAGAATTGTTTCTCTTTCACCTGATACCAGTGACCCTCGAAGATCGAAGATTGGTCTTACCAGTAAGCAACCAGGACTTGGATGCCATAACTGGATTGAAGAAGATAACAACGAGTGAGGTGTCAAGTATGGTAAAAAATCCGTTCGCTTGTTCTGAATGTAGCATGATTCTTCCAGACCCTGAAAAGAAAAAAGAAATTCCTCAGTGCAATCGTTGCCCGACAGCACAAGTCACTACAGATTGGCAAGGATATGTCATAATTATGAATCCAGAACGCTCTGAGATTGCCAAGCGATTGAATGTCGATAGACCTGGCAAATATGCCCTAAAGGTAAACATTAGATGAGGTGAATAAAAATGCAAATTGTTGATAGAATGGAAAACAAATTATTGAATCGTATCGAGATTAAATTCAGTATGAGGCATACAGGAAAAGCTACACCTTCAAGGAAAGATGTAATGGATTTAGTTAAAACATTAGAGCCAAAGTCTAATCCTGAACATATTGTAATCAAATACACCAATACAAGGTTCGGGCAACCGTTAACCACAGGTCTCGCTTACATTTACGGTGATGTTGACTCGATGAAGGTAGAGCCAGAATACATCCACAAGCGACATGAGGTTTTCAGAGCAGCAAAGGCTGAGCCAGCTGCTGCTGAAGAGCCTGCAAAGGCAGAAGGAGGCGATGAGTGATGGGAGACGGACCTAATTCAGCAGGCAAGTGGAATAAATACTCAGTTGGCGAAGATGGCAAACTGGAACGCAAAGCAGAATTCTGCCCACAACCAAGTTGCGGCCCTGGTATATTTCTAGCAGTTCATAAGAACCGTATTTCTTGTGGTCGTTGCGGCTACACCAAAATGAATGATGAGTAATTACTCTTCTTCTTGGGCATCAATAATGTCCCAAGTTCCATCATTACACAGATAAATACCCGATTTACTGTCAATGTGGACAGCGATTTCAGATAATTGTGTCCGAGACATGGTTTTAGCTGATATGAATGCTAACTCACGCCAACCCGCTATATGCCAACCCTGATCGCTTTCACTCCATTCAGCGTAATTTATCGGCCCTGACAACTTGGCAGTTAGTTTTACTTCACCGGCTTCATAAACTGCAATTATAGAGTTATTTAATTGCAGTAAATAATGATCGTCATGCTTGAAAACTCCTTCTAGATAGCCATCTAGCGGTATTATTTTACTCTCAATAGTTTTTCCAGTTTTGATGTCAAAACGTATAATTCCCCCACCTTTAGACCACACCTCGTAATATTGCTCATCGCAGGTAGTTCCAACAGTTTCCATCGCTCTAGGGATTTTAGCTAGTTTTTTCCAACTTGGTTCGGGTGCTCGCCAATTTTCAATTGCGTCAATGGATAGATTGTAAATTCCTTTACGCCATAATACGAAGGTGAATGAATTCGCATTAGCGGTAAGAGAAAGTGGCTCAGCATCAAGTACGTGTGACCAAGTATTCCCTGCCGGGTGAATGGATTTTTCAATAGTCTTCCTTATTCTTAGATCTCCTCGCTTAACACCCTCTTCAAATTCATTATTGAGGTCTATAGCAGCCATCCTTGCAAGTAGAAGTTCTTGATCCAACCATGTTGCTACAAGCATATTTTCGATTATTGCTGCGTTCTTGATTGGTGTCGGAAACGGCCTTGTTTGTTGGCCTACTAAATTTCCTTCAGAGTCTATCTTTTGTAATTCACCATCGACGCCAATGACAATATGACCACCCAAATAAGGCAAAACTTGTTTGGGAGTAAACCCAAGATTGTCTGGAATTCCCCACGCCATGACACGACGAGTTGATTGTGGTTTGTCAAATCTCGTATGGAAAGAAGTCAAAAATGTTCACCTGTACAGACTGTTATGGCCAATGAGGTTGTATCTGTGTTAGCAGTCAATCAAGGTGACATTGCATCACATAATCAAGCCAAGGTATTACTCGATAAATTCAGTTGGCAGCAACTAGCTCCAGTTGAGGGTAAAACTGCCTATAAGTTTGGAAAAGCAAGGATGTGGATGTTTAGTGATGGGATTCTATTCGAGGATAATATCGATAAACGTTGGAATCTGGCAACAGGAGAGATAGTGTCAGAAGTGATTTTTCCATCTAGGCATGCTGCTGCAAGTGGTAAACCCTCGTTGACTCTTCATCCAATTGGAGTGCCACATTTAATCCGAGGCACAATACCACAATATGGCGGTAAAAGTGGTTATGCTCCGCCACCATCAACTAGGCTTGCATCATGGTGGAAGAAATTGACAAATTCTGTTAACGGTACGCCACTAGCCGACCGGTTTGAACTTACTTTAGAAGTCACTCACCACGGCCCGTGGCTGGAAGTACCAGCACTATTCATAGAAATTGGTTCAACTGAGGAAACTTGGCCCGATGAACAAGCAGCAGAACACCTTGCCAATATTATTGCTGAAGGTCTTGGTTTTAATGGTGCAAAACAAGAGGGGGTTTGGGATCCAGTCGAACATTCTGGCGAACTTGTCTTGGTTACTTTAGGCGGTGGCCATTACGCGCCTAGGGCTAACAAATTAGCCTTACTTGACGGCGTTTGGCTAGGTCATATGTTAGCCACATATGCATTACCTTTCGAAAAATCTGAGCAGGAAGGGAGTTTACCAGGTGGTACATGGAGCCAATCAATAAGTCAGGCATTAACGGCAACCAAAGTTGCTTTTCCTAATGGGAACATAATCTGCTCCATGGATAAGAAAGCGTTTAGAGGATGGCAAAGACAAGCCATTAGAGATTATCTATCTGGCAAGAATATCCCTCTACTTACCACTAAACAAATTCTTGAGTTGTTAGGCACAAAATGACAACCCTCATGAATCTCCTAGCAGACAGCGGTATGGGGTAGTCATGACTGGATGGTTCTCGAAAGTTGTTGTCGGCATGACCATTCGCATGCCAAAATGGTTTGTTGGTTGGGTTTCTAGGCGTTATGTTGCTGGGAATTCAATAGCGGATGCAGTGAAAGTTATGCAGCGTTTGAGCAAAGAGAACGCTTGCTTTACCGTTGATGTTCTTGGCGAGGAAATTTCTACCATGGCAGAAGCACAGTATTTCTACGATGAATATGCCAAACTCATATCGGCAATTATTGAACATGGTTTAGATTCAAATCTCAGCATCAAACCGACTGCCTTTGGATTACTAATTAATCGTGAAAAGGGTTACCAAAACATTCGTAATTTGGTTAAGATGGCGGCACAAAACGATATGTTTGTTAGGCTCGATATGGAAGACCATCGCGTAACTCAAGATACTATTGACGTAGTTGTGGATTTACACAATGAGGGCATCACCAATGTTGGTACAGTATACCAAGGAAGATTGTTTAGAACTCTTGGTGATATTGATTATCTAGAGCAGCAACTTGGACCGGGAGCAGATTATCGCATCTGCAAGGGAATTTATTTGGAACCAGAAGAAATATCTCATACGGGTTACTCAGAGATTGTTGGAGCCACAAATGCAAGTATCGACAGGATGTTATCTGCAGGCGCTTATTGTGCTATTGCTTCACATGACAAACCGGTGATTGATCATGCGTTATCAGCCCTTGAATCATATAAGATGGGCCCTGGTATAGAAGATCCTAGGGGGAATGCGGGTAAACCCCGTAATGGCAAAGGACCAGGATATGAATTCCAAATGTTGCTAGGTGTGAGAGGTCCTTTACGCAGAAAATTAGCAGCCAAAGGTCACCGGACAAGAGTCTATATTCCATATGGTGAAAAATGGTATGAGTATAGCATTAGGCGGCTAAAAGAAAATCCAACAGTAGGGGCTCAGGTTGCTAAAGCATTTCTAATGCCTTGGACCAATAGACCTTGATTAGTTTCTTGGTTTCTTTTTCTTCCGTTTGTTACTCGGAGTTACCCGCTTTTTAGTAACTTCCTTAGGTAATTCTGGATTTGGATTATCCCCTAGACGACCTTCTTTCCATGCTTGTCTTCTCTCCCGGGGTGTTTTTGGTTCAAAGTGTTCCAAATTCGGTGGCTCATGCAGGTAAATTCGTTTGATGTCTTGAGCCTCTACAGTTCCTTTCAAAGTTCTACCAGTTCCGGTGTGGATTGCTCTAATGCGCCAAACTTCCTCAGCATAATCCATCATTGTTCCTGCAGAGAATCTAGTTCCATAGTCGACCAACATAGAGGTCGAATCTGAAAATTCCCCCCTAGTCATAGTTATTTTGACCCGAACCATATCAGTTCTAAGTGCGGAGATAATCGATGCATTAGTAGCTTTGATAGATTTTTTCTTTCGCCCAGATTTGTCGATTATCTGATTGACACTCCAAAGCATCTCTTCATCTTGAAACACATCGCCTAACAGAAATACCTCATCATCATCGATATCTAATTCAACCCTTTTGGAGTTAGGTCCATCTGTTAATATGAAAGGTATTTTTATCGATAATGGTTCACGGATTTGAAGATTGTAAATATAATCACACTCGAGACACTTGACTAGTAAGTCTTTACCTGTTCCAACAGACTTTTCTTTTAGTACCTGATGCTCTGTATATTCATCACATTCGCTGCATACAGTCACATTTTCAACAACTTCTTCGGAGTCGTCTTCTGCTATGTCATCTGTCATGCTATCGACTCTCCCACAGCCCACTAGGTTTCAAGTAATCGCATGAAATATTTTGATACGAGAGTTCTTGAGAGGTGTACTGTAGGGTTAAGCATGAGCGAAGATACCGATACGACACCTAGTCGTAAAGAGTTGCTCAGTCATTTACTTTCCAAGGTTAGTGAACTGCCGCGGGATGAACCAATAATTGCTGCTAATATCAATGAGCAGTTGCAACACATGGGTCTTTCAACATGGTCATTATCTGCCATTAGAAGAATTAGAGACACAGTATATCGGGTAAATCCACAGAGCATACTTGAAGTTGGTGGCGCTATAGGCCATCGTACAGCATGGTTGTTGGATTTATTTGAACAACACAACCAACCTGAGAGATTTGATATTGTTGAGCAAGGCAATAAATTTGCCGTAATAATAAAGCGTTTAGTAGACAGATATGAGGCTCCTTCATGGACCAATATCGTGGTTGGCGAGTTTTCTACTCTATCTGCAGAGTCAATTGCTTGGAAAGCAGCCACAATTTCAGGTTTACAAGAGGGTGACTCACCTCTAGCACACAGTTACGATGTGATTATTGTCGACGAAAAGTTATCTAATTTAGCCAGCTACATGGAGAATTCTTTGCAATTATTATCTAAGAATGGAATTCTCTTGACTACAGAACCCCCTGTGCCTTCTGGAGATGTGGACGAGAATGATAAAGAAATGATGGCAATGGTCGATGGATTTAATTCATGGATAGAACTTATCAAAAACTCACAAAATGATTATCATATCGCGTTTTGCCCGGTATTTGAAGCGACTATTGTGGCATTCTTGCCCAAGTAGTCAACTAAAACTTTCCAATAAATTGGCGATTTGGATCATCCCATAACCGTAGTCATCATCATGACCATCTTGAGTTGGCAATGGTTTTGCTGTATCCATTATTGCTTGCTTTATTTGTATTACAGTATCTTCTGAGGCTTGTCCACCATTAGTGCCTAGTTCAGGATTTTGCTCGAGTAATAATGCAATTGCTCCAGTCACGTAGACAGTAGCAGCACTGGTGCCATCAACTAGTTGCCAAGTGCCTCGATTGTTGATTACCGGAACGGATTCGGCTGGAGCAACAATTTCAGGCTTTTCATGCGGTTGATTTCTCGGTAGAATTAGTGGGAATAAGTTGCCGTTATTGTCACCTGTAGATGATCCACTCCAGTGTTCACCAGTTTGGGTTGTTCCACCCACTGAGATTACTAGTCGTTCACTAGAAGGATGCGCCACATCACCATCATCATTAGTGCCTCCATCATTTCCAGCAGCGGCAATCACTACGATTCCTAAATCGATAGCATCGCTTGCTGCGTCAGAAGAATCTCTTCCTGAAAAAGGATTGAACGGAATTAATCCTGGTGCTCCACCGAGTGATAATGAGATTATTTGTACACCTTGGTCAACACACCAATCGATTGCCTCTGCAACAATTGAATCTTCTCCACTACCATTTTCTGACAATGCTTTAGCAACCACCAACTCAACATTTGGCGCAACACCTTCAATGTACCCATCTCCTACTAGGATTCCAGCCATACTAGTGCCGTGCCCTTGGTCATCATAAGGAGACGTTTGACTGCCGACAAAATCTCGCCATGCCACTAAATTAACGCCTGACAAATCAGGGTGGCTAGTATCTATTCCAGAGTCAACAATACATACTTTTACTCCAGTCCCATCACCACCAACCTCGTCGATTTGGACTAGTTCTTGATAAACTGATTGAGCCTCCAATGCCTCGGAAGTTGGTCGTATTCCAAACGGATTCTCTTCAATTACTAAAGCAATTAAGTATCCAGTCGCTAAAATCACAGTTATGGCTAGAAGTATGCCTATTATTGGCCTAAGTGACTCATTATGTGATAGCAGATTCGCCTCGTGTATTTCATCAAGAGATTGGTTGTCACTGGTTGATTCCATAACTATCAACTGAATGCTTCAACTGCTTCACAAAAGGTATCGGCAAAAAGTTTTACCTCTTCTTCTGTGTTGTAAAAGTAGGCTGAAGCCCGAAGAGAACCGTTTTTGATACCTCGTGAATTAAACCAAGAATGTACACAATGTTGACCGCTTCTTACCATGACTCCTGCGGCTTCATCAAGTAACAATGCGATGTCGTGTGATGGTAATTCACCCATTAAGACAGAACAAATACCGCCTCTCTTACTAGCATCTTCTGGACCAATTATTTCAATTGATTCAAGATGTTTAATTCGTTCGGTAATTATTGAGTTTAACTTAATTTCATGTTCATGGACATCATCCATATTCAATTTACTCAGGTACTCAATAGCGCTGCCGCTAGCAATCATGCCGGCAAAGTTACCTAGTCCGCCTTCAAACCGTGCTGGCGGTGCAGCCCACTTAACAGAGTCATAATGAGCCGTTTCAACGGTTTGTCCGCCTGATTGAATCGACCTTAGATTGTCAAGTAATTCATACCTGCCCCATAGTCCACCCATGCCGGACGGGCCACACATTTTGTGGATAGAAAACGACAGGAAATCAATGTCTAATGCTTGTACATCAACATTCATGTGTGGTGTCGATTGTGCGCCATCAACAGCAATCAATGCGTCATACCGATGGGTGATATCGGCTATTTTGGCAATTGGTATATCGATTCCATCTAAGTTGCCTACATGGCTAAGAGAGACCATCTTCAATCGTTCACCATGGTCGTCGCATAGTTGTTCAAAATTTTCCAGATTAAATGTATTATCTTCATTAGATTTGACTATGATGTGTTCTATGCCTTGTTCTTCGGCAAGTTGTAGCCATGGGACTAGGTTTGAATTGTGTTCCCGGTCTCCGGTTATTATCACATCTCCTGGTTGCCAAGTTATCCCCTTGGCAATCTGATTAATTGAATGGGTAGTATTACGACTGAAAACTACCTCACTAACCGATTTTGCGTTAATAAAATCAGCAACTGACTTTCGAGAGTTAGAAACTAATCTGGACACTTGAGTGCCATAACGGTGAACAGATCGTCCGCCACAACCTGGGTACATGCTGTAATAATCGCTAATGGATTTTATTACAGGATCAGGTTTTAATGTTACACAAGCATTATCCAAGTAAGCAGGTGGGTTTTCTTGACGTAGTGTCGGAAAGTCTTCTCGGAGGTTTGAATAACTCATCACCAAGCCTCCGTATCAGGTATACTATCAACATAAGGAATATTTGTGTTACAAGATTGACAATTAAATCTTGAAGGATGTTCATCACCACAAGTTAGGCATACAGAACCTATTACGCCAAATGTTTCACATGCAGGGTTTTTACAAGGCACAGCTATTTGGCCGTCTAGTTGTAGGGACACTTCTACTGGAGAAGAGCATTCAGGACATTTAGCATCAGTAGCTAAATTCAACTGGCCTTGCTGCATTTCTATCTCGGCAGTTAATGCGGCTGATGTGCTGATTTTGGTATTGATTCCTAACATTTTTTGTGGGTACCAAATAAGTCCAAGGAATAATGGAATTACTATGATTCCGGATGCTATGTGAATAAATAAACCAAAAAAGTCATCATTATTCCTTGTAGCAATAAAATTAACCCCGCTCCATGCCGAAATAAAAGCAGCAGTAAACCATCCAATAAGTACCGCTCCCCATCCATTCAATGAGTATTCATACATGTTTTGCTCCATTACTCGAACGTCTTCATGGACGTGATGTATTTGCACGTACAAGTCTCTAGTGTCACTAACTGCTTTCCAAAAGAAGTATGAAAAGAATATTACTACTAGCATGATTAAAGTACCATACATCATGTCTGACAATGAGGACCCTTGGGGGAAATTCTGATTGTTTTGGTGAAAGAATACGTTGGCTAATATCATACCATTCCATAACAACATCAAGGTAATTGAGTGAATGCGCATAACGGGAAATTCAACCCATACAAAGTACAGGAAGACTATCCATGCAGCAATAGAGAGTAACATTTGGAAGAAAGAAAACGATGCAACACCAAACAATCCATCCATTCCTCTAATGCTTGTGTCGCCACCGGAGATGACGTCAGTGGAAACAGATCCAAGCACAAATGCTAGGATGCCAAATCCAATCATCAAGTAGTATTCTCGCTTCCAACTACTAGCCGCAAGTATAATCATGAATTTACACTGCTTGCGAATTTCGTCAATTTTACTAAATATTGGGTGGATATTACTAGCCTGACGAGTTAAAGTAACATCTCGTAATTTGAACGGGACAGCATCAATGTCCTCAGCCACACCTGACTCAGCGGACGGCTCGCTCATACTAGCCCCTAAGCAACTCACCTATGAGTTCTTTCGGTTTTCCGACTAAAATTTCTAGGCGAGAATGTTAAACGGGAAGTAGGCCACGGCGCAGATAAGCCGAGATCGCATAGCCTGGTAGTGCGCGCGACTGGAAATCGCGTGGGATCTTCCCTCGGGGGTTCAAATCCCTCTCTCGGCGCCAAAACGATTACAATTGAATCAACAGATTGATTGTTAGGTGGAGCCACTGGCGAGATTTGAACTCGCGACCTCCTCATTACCAATGAGGTGCTATACCCCTAAGCCACAGTGGCGCAAAGGCAGCGAAATGCAAGATGAATATAACGGTTCGTCAAATATATCAGTTAGGGAAATGGCATTTTTTGTTCACTATTAGCCTCAAAGATTAATAGGCTATTTTACTGAAAAGAGGATAAGGAAGGCAACTTCCTTGGATGGGATATGATGGGAATCAGTTTAGAAAACAAAGTAGACATGAAAAGTCGGATGAAAGAATTACAATCACAAGTAGACGAACTAAAAGAGCTCGTAAATACTCTACTCAGTGTTATTTGTGAAGAGCCAGATGGAGTGCACACCGGTGCTGCACCAACCATACCTGGTCAATCACACACTAAATTCTGTATGTGATTTAGCCTTTTATTACAATATTTGGACGCATTCTAACCACAGGTCTTGCTAGACCTGCACGGCTGGTTAAATCGATTACTTCATCAACGTCTTTGTAAGCCTCAGGGGCCTCTTCTGAAAGTACGTTTGGAGTCGAAGCATGGATCCGTATTCCCGCAGCTTCAAGACGTTTCTTGAGCGCTTTTCCATCAATAGTTTTCTTGGCCTTAGTTCTTGACAATGCCCTGCCTGCGCCATGGCATGATGAACCAAACGCTTGGTTCTGACCCGTTTGCGGCCCAGCCATAATCCATGACCCTGTACCCATGTCACCAGGAACCAATACTGGTTGGCCTGTTTGTTGGAAACTTGCTTCAATATGTCCACTATCTCCAGCAAATGCTCTAGTAGCACCTTTGCGATGAACGGCACATTGACAGTTTTTGCCGTGTAAATTATGGGTTTCGATTTTAGCGATATTATGAGCAACATCATACAAGGTTCTTGCTTCACCATCAATGCCCATTTCCAATTTCAAAACCTCTCTTAGTCGATGTGCTAAAGCACTACGATTAGCGAACGCAAAATTTGCTGCCGCATTCATTTGGTTAAGATAATCTTGTCCGGCTTTTGAGTGCATAGGCGCACAAGCTAATTGTCGGTCCGACAAAGTAAATCCGTATTCCTCAGAGTGCCACCCTTCGGCAGTCTTACGATATTTTTGCTCTAGTTTTCTAGAATGCTCACTGCATACTTGATGGCCTAGTCCTCTTGAGCCAGAGTGAATCATGGCCAATAACTGCCCTTCATACAAGCCCCATTGTTTGGCAGTTTCTTGGTCAACCACTTGTTCAACAGATTGTAATTCCATGAAATGGTTGCCACTGCCTAAAGTTCCTAGTGCTCTAAGGCCCCGTTCTAGAGCTCTTGATGAAAGGTCGTTGTCAGCTACTTCTAGTAGTCCATTTGATTCCAGTACGGCAAGGTCCTCATCATAGCCAATTCCTAACTCGACAGCTGCTTGAGCACCACCTTGAGTAAGTTGTCTAATTTCTGCCATATTGATATCAAGTCCACCCTTGCCTGAAGCACCTGCAGGGATTCTTCCAGCAATTCTACCGCCGAGTTTTTTGATATTTGGCACATCATCGATAGTTGCTTCTAAGGCTAGAACCCTGACTCCGCAATTAATGTCAAATCCTACCGCACCTGGTGAAATTGCTCCACCATTGTCGCCATAATCTACGTCAGTGGCAATCACGCCGCCAATTGGCAATCCGTAGCCAAAATGCCAGTCTGCCATTGCCCATGCTTCACCAACTATCCCTGGCAATTCTGCTGCGTTAACCAACTGTTCTGGACCCCTGTCATCAATATGGTTGCTGAGATGTTGTTGGTCAGTAACAATTCGAGCATCTACATTCATTTTTCCATGGGCTTTTATTCTGACCGTTCCGTCATCTAGCGATTCAAGATGCTCTCGCCAGTCCTCGCCCATGGATGCGGGTGTCTGCATTTACCTTTGAGGATTGTCGATAAACTGGCAGATTACCCGTAGGGTTCAATACATTGTTTATGTTGGCAAGATTGTCCAGTAGGTGACTTCCATGGTTATGGCTCCCATCGATTTAGCAGTCTTTCATGAGAATGGCTACATCCGAAAACAATGTCGAGTAACTGGCTTATGGTTTTGGACTTCAAATCACGATCGTGATACTTGTGGTGATACTAATGAAGATGAGTACACCTTTATTGGCAGTCCACTAATTAGTGGTTTTGATATGCGGGGAAAGGAACTAAAAGATGCCATGCGAGAAGCATTTCTCGGGTTTTTTGAAGAACGTGAACATACTCGAATAGAACCATATCCGATTCTGGCAAGGTGGCGCGATGACATTCACTTGACCATCGCATCTATTGCTGATTTCCAACCACATGTTACGTCTGGTCTAGTAGACCCGCCGGCAAATCCTTTGACCATTTCACAGCCCTGTATTCGATTAACAGATGTTGATGCAGTCGGGCGTAGTGGTCGCCATTTGACTACTTTTGAGATGATGGCTCATCACGTTTTTAACCGACCTGATGAGGGTAGAATGTATTACTGGATGGAAGAATGTGTCAGGTATTGTCATGAAATGTTTACCCAAACATTCGGTATAGATTCTAATGAAATTACCTACGTGGAAAACCCGTGGTGTGGTGGCGGTAATGCAGGCCCTGCAGTCGAAGTCATTGTTGGTGGGCTTGAATTAGCAACTCTAGTATTCATGAACCTTCATGAAGATGAAAATGGTGATGTTGAAATAAAAGGCGACAAGTATAGCGAAATGCCACTGCAAATTATTGATACTGGGTATGGACTAGAAAGGTTTTGTTGGGCTGCGGCAGGTACTCCAACAATTTACGAAGCAATTTATCCTCAAACTGTGGCTTGGCTCAAGGACTTAGCAGGTTTTGAGGGAGTCGCAAAACAATGGCCTAATTTAGACCTTGACAAAATTCTTGGTGAAATGAGTCGGCTTAATGGGATTATGAATATCGAAGCGGGTGTTGATGGTGAAGAACTGTTAGCCACCTTTTTACAAAGGCTGGCTCAACGTGGCATCGATATTTCTAGTGAGCAATTCACCGCTATTACCGACCCACTGTCTAGGATTTATGCTATACCAGACCATCTTCACGCGTTATGTAACATGTTAGGTGATGGACTTGTACCATCTAATGCTAAAGCAGGATATCTGGCAAGGATGATGGCACGTCGAACACTTAGAATGCGTGATGAACTTGGCATAGATGTATCACTAGCTGACTTAGCACTTCACCATCTAGAGGTCAATTTGGGCAATAAAACCATGAAACAAACTCACGATGGTATTGCAACAATACTCAACCTCGAGGAAGCAAAATATGTTGAGATGTTACGTAAAGGGGAACAGGTAATCAAGACTATGCTGAGTGGGGTCGATAAGTCAACTGAAACTATTGCGGATGAGTTACTGTTTTCGCTCAATGATTCACACGGTATCGCTCCGGAAATTGCGGTTTCATTGGCCGTACGTTCTGGCTGGAAATCAGTATCTCTTCGAACTGGATTTACCGCAGAGTTAGCGGAACGACATGCCAAGATGGCCAAGGATGCTGCCAAAGAAAATACCGAATCAACATTGATTGACGGAATTGAACATCTACCACCAACAAGTCCACTTTATTATGACGATGTATACCAATTTGAGTTCGATGCAAGTGTCCTGTTTTGTGCAGAAATAAACCAGGAAGGTCTGCCTAAAGGTATCACCCACGGTGTAATTCTAGACCGTACTTGTTTTTATCCTGAAGGAGGAGGTCAAGAAGCTGATTTGGGCTTCTTGTCAACTGATTCTGTCCATTGCCAAGTTTTGCACGTTGCAAAGATTGGCAATCACATTGTTCATCTTACCGATGGTCCGCTTAGTAACGGGGATTTAGTCCATGGTAGTCTTGATTGGAATCGTCGAAAACAATTGATGGATCATCACACCTCTGTACATATTGTTGGTGGTGCAGTAAGACGAATTTTAGGCCCGCACATATACCAAGCAGGTGCTAACAAAGCAGTGGATTCAGCAAGACTAGATATCACTCACTTCAACCGCTTGACTCGACAAGATTTAGACTCTATTGAAAAGATGGCTAATGAGGTGATAGTTCAAGTTCACAAAACAGAGAAAACTATTCTTAATCGTAAAGATGCTGACCGTAAGCATGGTTTTGATTTGTATCAAGGCGGCGCACCTAAAGGTAATACAATTAGAGTGTTGAGGATTTCAGATCACGATATTCAAGCTTGTGGCGGCACACACCACGATGAACTCGGGCAAATTGGCTCAATCCGTCTAGTCCGTTCCAATGCTGTGCAAGATGGAGTTGAACGATTACACATTGTTGCCGGACAAGCAGCGCTTGATTATGCAAGGGGCCAGGATGGAATCTTGCGTCAGACAGGCGAAGTGTTTGGTGTCAACGTGGCTGATGTCCCAAAAACCGCAGAACGATTCTTTGGCGAGTGGAAAGAACAGCGAAAGAGGATTGAGGCATTAGAGGCTGAAATCGTTCGTCTCAGAACTAGTGGTGGAGATGATTCCAGTGTATCTAAAGACGGAGTGAGGATTGTTATCATGGAATCAGACGGCGGGCTGAAAAACATGTCGAAAATGCTGAAAGAATTAACTCTAGATGATTCACAACCAACCCTAGCGATATTAGGCTCGAAAGAAGGTGGTGGAAAATTAATGGTTGCAACTACAGAAAATTCAATCGCTAGTGAGAAGTATAACGCAATAGAGATACTTCAAGGAATTATTCCACATATTTCCGGAGGGGGTGGTGGAAGGCCAACTTTTGCTCAAGGAGGAGGCTCAAACCCTGAAGGTTTGCAAAACTCATTCGATGCTGCTAAGGCTATGTTAGGAATCTAAAGCGTGGCTTGCAGCGCTTGTGAATCAAAGAATGATACTGCATTTTCTAATGCTTCCTTTGGACTGAACCATAATGCTTCTTCTATTTCTTCAGTTTGTAGTACCAATTGGCTGAGATCTCCATTCCATGCTGCTTGGTAAGTAAAGGAGACAAATGAAATACCTTCATCATTAAATATTTTTTGAGTTATTACTGGTTTTATATCGTTTAATTGGATGTCAATACCTAATTCTTCCATAGTCTCTCTTACACAGCCGATTGATGGGTGTTCATCATGATCCATATATCCACCTGGTAATGTCCAAAAGCCAGTAAAATGACCACGTTTGACCTTAGCCAACAATACCTGTCCTGATTCATTTCTAATTATTACCTTAGATACTAGTCGGTGAATACTTCGATAAATCGATTCTCTGGCTACTGGATGTACTGAATTATCCGAAATAACACTATCTTTCCATGCCCAGTCTTCAGGCCATGAAATTTTTGGATAGGCTTTGATTACTTTGATTACTTGGTTACCAAAAACAATTCTAATAGTTAGCTTAGCATCATATTCAATGCCTTGGTTAGCAACTTCTTCAATGGTAGGGAAGCGTAAAATCTCTTGGTTACTAACTCGACCTTTGATAGGTTTTTGCGGTCCGTTACCTTGTTGGTCAACCAGCAATACTTTGCCGTCGTGTTCAAGATACACAACAACATCAGGGTGGCTCATATCTGTTCCTATATCCCATTATGTTTAATCATTGACAATAACATCCAAGACATCGAAATTATAGAATAAATGCTTCTAGACCTATCTATGCAGATGCAACAATTGAATACTGAGGGATGGGCTAAAACCTACTTAATCTGGGATGACGAATCAAAGGAAGCGGCTATAATAGATCCGGTTTATGATTTTACTAATTCCTATTTATCGACTATTGAAAAAATGGACTTGACATTAACAATGTGTATTGCAACTCATACGCATGCTGACCATATTACTGGCTGTTTTACTATTGCTGAGTCTGTGGGCTGCCATTACGTCATGTGGCATTCTACACCGTCACTTGGTGTGTCCAAATTCGTGAATTCTGATAGTGTTTTGAGTATTGGAAATCATTCTATGACTTTTTATCATGTTCCTGGCCATACCGAAGATTCGATGCTTGTAGTTACTTCAAAGCATGTTTTTACTGGAGATTTTCTGTTTACCGGCGATGGTGGTGTGGGACGAGATGATTTACCCAGTGGTCGAGAACAGGCACACTGGGATTCACTTCAAGTCATGAACCGATTGTCCGGAGATTTACTAGTCTGTACTGGTCATGAAGCACCTGATGTCGAAATGCAAACATTGGATTGGAATAGGGATAATAATCCAATACTCAATATGAATAATTTCACTGAGTATGCTGTTTGGCAAAAGTCTACAACAGAACAACTTGGTTATGTTTCTAAAATCAAAGTAGCCCTCCCAGCAAATATTTTTGCTGAGATTCCTGATGAAATTCCTTGGATGTAATGGCTTATTTTATCGGGTTCTTGGGGATAATTCCGTTATTTTGACTCTTTGGTAATGCTTGTAAATCAGCAAATGTCAGTTGCTTTGTTGGTGTTTCACTAATTTGTGTTAATCTTTCATCCATGGACATTTGAGCAATGAATTCTATCCTACCTCTGGTTCTTGTCAAATCATATGACAAGGGTTCAAGATTTTGGACTATTTGATGCTCAAATTCGTCCTTGACTTTTTGTCCTCGCCAGACCGAGTAGCCCCATCGGTAGGCAATTCCAACAATTGCCGCACCGTAAAGCAATAACAATATTGTTGCAGCAAATACCACTGGGTTACCATCTCTTGCTTGGTCTAATAAATTCCTAGCAATCAAAAAGAGCAAACCGATTCCTACCACTGGTTTTAGAATGCTTTCGAGCCACTGATCTACCGGTACCAATCTACCCTTCGCAGGGTCAACAAATACCAAATCTGATTCAAACGCAGTGTTTAGTACGCCTAGGATTCCAAGCATTATGATATAAAGTCCTGAAGCAATAATGAATTCACTTGGGTTAGATTCTAATTTGAAAATCCAATGAACGATTAACCAGGCAAATAATCCCAAGAAAGCCCCCTGTGGCACATAATTAAAATGTATGACATGGTTAGAAAATTCGTTAACTTTGCCTGATTCTTCTATTGAACCTCTGTGTGGTTTAGGAATATGTATGACTTGCCAATGTAGTACTTTTTCCATTTGCTTGAGAGTATTAATGAGTAACTTCTTCTTGATTAATAAATACTCAATCAAAATTAGTATTGGCAACCCTAGAACTATTATTGGGAGAGCCATGATTACTGCCAGAGGAAAAATAATCAAAGTTGGTAGTAAAATAAAATGTGAAAGTGTTAGTGGATGAAATAAATCTGCTTCAATTAAGCGCTGCTTTGATGGTTTTATCTTTAGGCCCCTTGCTAAGTCATTTAGTGTTGTCCTGAACGGAGAGACTTGACGCCCTGCATCAATAATTTGTCTTACTGAGTTACGATACTGAGATTCTTCATGACCAATTCCAATAAAGAAACTCCAAGCTAATCTCATTGGCAAGGCCATCACTATTGGTATTGACAGGATTGCTGTAGCCCACAGCAGTCCAGATACATCTAGTTCCGCAGCCATGTCCCGCTCAAACTAGTCTAACTGCTAATCCGGTTTGAATAGTTTGGCTGACAATTAAAATTGTGTCAAGTTTATCGACCATGGGGGTTTCCCGAATATATGGGCAGAATTGCGGTAACAGACGGTATTTCTGAGGAAGCAAAATCTTTGCTCGAGAAAAGCGGTCATGAAGTTGTAGTGAAATTCTATTCAATGGATGAGTTGCTAGATGGTGCGTTGGCAAATTTTGATGCGGTAATTGTCAGAAGTGCTACTAAAATTACCGCTGAAGTCATATCAGCTTCCAAGCCCGGAATCTCAGTTATCGGAAGGGCTGGCGTAGGTGTCGACAATATAGATCTCCAGGCAGCCGGTAAGGCTGGAATATCAGTTGTTAATGCACCTAGAGCTTCTACCCAGTCAGTGGTTGAATTGACCATTGGCCACCTTTTATCTTCAGTTCGTAAAGTCCCTAAATCAGACAGGTCACTTAGAGACGGACAGTGGGCAAAAAAAGCCATGAAGGGTTCGGAACTGTCTGGGAAAACTCTAGGTTTAGTCGGATTTGGCAGAATTGCCCAAGGTGTTGGGGCAATTGCCCAAGTTTTGGGGATGACTGTCCACGCATTTGATCCATATTTGCCTCCTAAGGTTGCCAAAAGTCAGAATACTAGGTTGCACAAATCAGTTGAAGACCTTTTTTCTAACTGTACACACATATCGATTCATTGTAATTTAACCGAGGAAACTCACCACTTAGTCAATTATGAGATGATTAATAAAATGCCAGGCAAATCTCCAGATGGGGTGAAATGTGGCAATCATATAGTCAACTGTGCACGTGGTGGTATAGTCAATGAAGCCGATGTTCTCAAGGCGCTTAATGATGAATCCCTGACTACTGCGGCATTAGATGTCTTTGAGGTAGAACCTGTTAGGGCTGATTATGAGTTATGTCAACATCCAAACTTTCACGGTACTCCGCATATAGGAGCAGCTACAATAGAAGCACAGCGAAGGGTAGGGACTGACATTTCTAAAAATGTAATGTCTGTTTTGAAAGGCAAGAAGTGTGACTATATTGTTAACAAAAAGTATCTTTGATAACCTTAATTTCAATAACCATTGGTGACATGAATTACATATAGTGTGGTACTATGAATGAACCGAGGATCATAGTTCATTGTGACCTTGATGCATTTTATGCGGCTGTTGAAACCTTACATCATGGTTTTGACGAAGCGATTCCTCTGATAATTGGGTCAGATCCTGAAGGCGGTAGAGGAAGAGGAATAGTATCTACTTGTAACTATGCTGCGCGTAAGTTTGGAATCCGTTCTGCCATGGCAATTAGTGAAGCGTGGCGCAGATGTCCGGGAGTGCCATATGGTACTGGCACTTACATTAGAGGTAGTAGAGGCTTATACTCGAGAGCATCTCGTAAAGTCATGCAAATTTTACAAAAACCAGCGGAATATTTTGAGCAAGCAAGTATAGATGAAGCCTACCTGGATATTACTAATTGCGTATCTGGAGACTGGGACGCAGCCGTGGCTTTATGTCGGGTTTTACAAGAACAGATTATCAAAGAAATAGGATTGTCAGCTTCGTTTGGTATTGCGCCAAATAGAATATTAGCAAAAATGTCTAGTGAAGTCAACAAACCCAAGGGTATTTTTCGAATTCTTCCCGACGAAGTGAGTCAGTTTTTCGAATCAAGAGATATCAGAGAAGTACCCGGAATTGGTAAGAAAAGAGCGACTCAGTTGGCTGAATGGGGTATAACAACAGTCGATGAAATGTATGGTTATGGAGAAATTGCTCTTGCCAGAATTACTGGTGAAAGATTTGCCAACTGGATTATGATGGTTTATGAAGGAAAAACATCGAGTGAAATTAGTCCACTTCGGAGTAGAAAATCAATTGGCAAAGAACATACCTTCGATTTTGATAAAGAGGACCATGAGATAGTTCTTGAATCATTACTTAGTTTAGTGCGTAGAGTAATGAAATCATCAAGGGAATCTGGAGTTTCTGGGCGGTTGGCAGAAGTAAAAATACGCTACACTGGTTTTGAAACACATACTCACGGTAGATCAATACCAGTAGCAATGGATGATGATGAGGTATTTACTGGCCTAGCAAAGCGTTTGTTTGCCAATAATGCACAACAAGATCGGAATATAAGGTTAATTGGTTTTAGGCTAGGCCAACTTGATACACCAAAAACTAAACAAACACGTTTGTTAAATTTATTTAGTGAGGAAGAATAGTCATTCTAAACTATGCATTGATGTAAGTATATTTGAGAATCCATGTAGACTCTCTGGTATGACAATACCAGAAATTGGCTGATTTAGAGATATACCATTCTCCTTCTTCGTGGCCCAAACATCACCATTGAAGGCTTGTAAGTCTACTGTGGCAGACCTCAATTCTTCATCCCGTAATTGATTTGAAGTAGCAGCACTAGGAAATGCATCAACATCAACAGCAGATTTGCCATAGATGGTGCTACTGATATGGTGAGTAAAGAATGGACATATAGGGCTAAAAGCACTCATAAAATCTCTAACTACACGATGTATAGTCCATGCTGCAGCAGTATCATCATCATATAATCTAGACTTCACCATCTCAAGGTAATGACTTGGTAATATTCCCGTGCCAAATGTTTTCAAATTTTGTGTGGCTGTGTAAATATCTAAATTAGCCCATGATGTCTTTACTTCAGACATCATTAGGTTAAACTCTGATAATATCCATTCGTCTTCAATATTCAAGCTCTCAGGCTTAGTGTCTAGGTCGCTTGGAACATCAAATTGGGAAGCAAATCTAGCGACATTAAATAATTTAGTTAATACTCCAAAATATCTCTTTTCAATTTCTTCAGGATTAATATGGAAATCATCACCGACTTGGGCATCACAAGCTTTCCACAAACGGAAACATTCACTACCAATTTTATTCGCTTTTAAGCTAACAGTTTTTTCTGGTCCTTTGACTTTCCATGAACCAGTACGGCCACCTGCGCCGCATTCAAGCACAGAATCAGCATCAATGCCATTGCCTAATGATTTACTCATTTTTCTGCCCCATGGGTCCATTCCTAAACCATCAATCCAAACATGGTTGAAGCCTGGTTTGTCGAGTAAGAGGGCAGACTTTAGTAGCGTGTAGTAAAGCCAAGTTCTGACTATCTCTTTGCCCTGCGGCCGCAATGCTGTGGGGAATGATTTCTCAAATACCTCTGGTTGGTTTAGATATCCACTGACAAACAAATTAGAATTTGATGAATCCATCCATGTATCGAATACTTTCTCTTCACCGATAATATTGCCCATGTCTGTAGTCAATTCTGAATAAGCACCGATATCTTGACGAGTGTCGCGATTTATTACGCGACTGCCTGCAGGTGGTGATTCTCTCCATGGTTGAACGTAAGTTCCAGATGGTGGAACTATGATGTGTTTAGTATCCTCACTGTACCATATCGGTATTTCGGTATGATACCATCTGCGACGAGATATTGGCCAATCGATACTTATGTTATCCATCCAGTCAAGTAGAAATTGACGGTTTCTGTGTGGATGAAATTTAATATCCTCAATTAATTCTTTCATTCTACCCTGAATATGAGTTTGCCTGACATACCACTCTTTTAGTAGAATGATTTCAACAGGATTCTTCCCTCTTTCAGATACTGGTACTTCTTGATCTCGCTCTTCAATTTTGGCAACTTTGCCATTTTCATTAAGGTACTCAATAATAGAGTTGCGTGCTTCAATCACTGTCATATTTGACCATTGGCCTGCGATTGTGGTCATCCGCCCTTCCAAATTAATGGCTTGAAATGGAGTTAGCCCGAGTTCACGAAACACTGCAACGTCATTTTGATCGCCAAAGGAACAAACCATCAAAACACCTGAACCAAAATCAGATTTTACAGATGGATGGGTCAGGATTTCTACAGTATTATCTCGACCATCAACAGGTAACGGCAGCGAGATTGTTTTGCCAACTAAATGTCGATATCTGTCATCATCTGGATGAACAACAATAACTCCACATGCACAAATTAACTCAGGTCTAGTTGTAGAGATAATTATCTCCGTTCCATCATCTAATTGCCACTTAACATCTACGAGTTTTGTTTTGCGTGGTAGTCTTTCTACTTCTGCATCAGCAATTGTAGTGCCTTCGACTGGGTCGTAGATATTTGGTCGTAAATCCTCAATAATAGTACCGTTCTTGAATAATTCTACAAATATTGCTTGTGTGACTGCGCGATAATTTGGTGCATCTGTAAGATACTCTTTGTCAAAATCACAGGACAGACCCACTCTCTTAGCAGTATTTCTCATGGCTTGTGTGAATTCTTCGATGGTCTCTTGACATAACCTTAAGAATTCAGCACGGTCATAAGTTTTCATCTTTCTCTTGGTGTTTTTTTCAACAGTAAATTCTATGTTAATTCCGTTACGGTCCACGCCCCAAGGAAAGTATACTTCCTTGCCGAGTAATCTTTGTGACCTAGCAATTACATCAATCATAGAGTATTGTGCAACAGCTCCAATATGCCAGGTCCCAGAGGGATATGGTGGTGGTGTGTCAATAACAAATATCTCTTTTCCGGAGTCTGGATTAAACCCGTATCTCTTGGAATATTCTGTTGCATCAGACGAATGCTCGGTCTGAATTTTCTTCTCTAGGTCTACTGACCATCTTTTCTCATTCAATCTTGGAGTTGGCATATGCCTCACCGGCCCCACGCTCGTTAATAGTACGGGTCCAACCTGCCCAATACTTACCTGCTATCAAACCAACGGATGGTCTGGTATTATCATTAACTTTAGTCATATAGTCGGTAAACATTAGAAGAGAGTACTCTTGGGATAGCATGGGAAGACAATGTCGGAAGGGAAAGATAATCCTGAACCTTCTATGGAAAGTCGTAAATTTTCCAAACGAATTGGGGCTTTGGCTGAATATAGTCGTTCCAAAATTCAAACAGGTGCAGTTGATTTGACTGCAAGAGTCAAGGATTTTCGCGCTAAATCTGCTATTGATGCGGTTTTAGATGCACCAGACCGCTTCAAGCGTGAGTGGCAAAAAAGTGGTGCAACTGGTGCAATTACTAGATATCCTGTAGCGGTAATTACCATATTTCTGTTACTTACGGCATACTTTGTAACTCAATCCGGTTTCCTTGATGATACGCGTTTTGATGACGATTTAGATAACCCTGCACTGAATGTTAATGGGGATATGGAAGTTTATTTGCCTGAGGGAAGCCAAGTAGCAGAACTAATTGCGTTAGTTGAAGAAGATTGGTCTACCAACGTGATGATTATTTATGTCGAATCAGGTACAAGGAATATTACTGACCAAAGAATCTTACAAGAGATGAGTTATGTTGAAAAAGAACTTAATCCGTATCTTTCAGACTCTGAAAACGATAGGGTCATTTACATTCTTTCATTATCAACAGTACTCAAAGAAGTTAATTCAAGTGCTCCAAGAGTAAGAGAGGCGTTCGTTACTGAACTTGGCCAACTAGGATGTGCTCCTGGTTTAGATGAATGCGCAACTGCAGATGCTGCTGAAGCAATTAACACGGTATTTGCTGAGACAGATGACCAGTTTGGCGGTTCATATGAAATTCCTAGTCAGACTACAATTGACTTAGTAATCAATGAAATGTATGAAGAAGACGGAACTCCTACGCCGGGTTTAGACAAATTGGCCAGAGATGTTTGTACTGGTGGTGATGGAGATTGTGGTGGTCCAGATGGTTTACTTGATCGAGCCATTATGGCAGTAGCAGTTGTCGAAGACCCAAATTATCCAGCTAAAAAATTAATAGAAGATACTCAGAAACAATTAGATCAACTTCGCACCCAAGAAAGGTATTGTGATGATACCAATGGTGACGGAATACCAGATCCTGAATCTGGTCTATGTGATTGGGATGATTTGAACCTAACAATGACATTAACAGGTCCTGTTCCAATTACCAATGCTGTCACAGAATTTTCCTTCAAGTTGTTTTGGGAAATATTCCCAACTGCAATTGTCTTAGTTGCGCTTGGATTATTCATATTCCACTCTGATTTATTGCAGACAGGTATTACAGGAATGAGGCCCATACAGGGTATGAAGGTGGTGATTATTGCAGGTCTGCCGACGTTATGCTCGGTATTTTGGACGCTGGGTATTATTGGGGCGTCGAATTATGAAGTTACGATGACTGTTATCATTGTTGGTCCCATTTTACTTGCTTTAGGAGTATCATATGGATTGCACATAACTAATCGATATGCCGAGGAAGATGGTACTAAGTCGGAAAAAATGCGGGCTTCCCTATCATCGACTGGGAAAGCAGTATTTTTATCTGCAGTTACAACGGTAATAGGATTTATTTCTCTAGTTTTCACCCCTATGGCTCCAATACAGACAGTTGGAATAGCACTTTCGGGAGGAATCATTGTTGTTTACATCCTTACGATGTTCATGGTTCCTAATCTGACATTATTACTTGATTTACGTAAACCTAAACACCCTCCACTCAAAGCTTTCGAAATATTGGTTGAGGCTCCGATAAAATATAGTAAAGCAATTATTGGAGTATTTATACTGCTAATATTGCTATCTGCTACAATAGGTCAAGCAAATGTAAGGGAAGATATTGACTTGCTAGGTATGGCTCCAGAAGGCGAAGACCCGGTAATCAAGATGAAGCAATACTCTGATGATTTTAATGCTGGTCAAATCGGTATGGTGCTTATCCACGCAAATGTTACTGGAGATACTAACGATGCTGATACAGGAAATGATGACCCTGCTGAGAACTTAAAGCGGATTGATCAATTGGAAAGCAAATTAAATACAGTCAAAGATACTTCAGCAGTTTCAATAGTCTTTTTGATGAAATCGACCGGTTTTGCACCAACTGTATCAGGAGCACAACTCTATGAATTCGTCAATTTAACTCCCTTGCCTGACGACATTAAAGAAACTGCTGAAGTTCTACTAAACCAAGAGGTTACTGCAGACGCATCATTCTGGGATTTGCTAATCCAACCAGATAATTATGGTCTGCCTGGTACCACACAATCTCAGATATTCTTACTCAATGTATTCTACGCTTCCATTACGGATGAAACCAGAGAGATTTTCATCAATGAAGATTTTGATAGAACCTTGATTTATGTTGACATGCCGTTTATACCTGTTGCAGAAACAGCATCAAGTGTTGAAGAAGTCAATCAACATGCGGATTCATTTAGGTCTGTAGATAGCGGCAGAGCCGAACATCTCACGGGTGTTGCAGCAACAGCAATTGAAGTAAACGAACTAATTGTAGGATCTCAATATACCTCGCTGGCATTTGCTATTATCTTGACTCTAATTGTTTTAGCAGTTGTATTCAAAGATATCAAGTACTCCTTTTGGACTACTTCCCCTGTTATTGCCACAGTTGCTTTGCAATGGTTAGTTATGTGGCAAATGGATGTCACACTTTCATTAGTAACGGTAATGATTGGTTCTATCTTAGTTGGAGTCGGTGTTGATTTCTCTATTCACATATCTAATAGAATCAGGGAGCTAGGTGGCGGCATAAAAGCCATCAGGACAGCTGCAGTAGGTACTGGTATGTCGTTGTTTGAGGCAGCAATAGTCACTTCTTTGGGTATGATAACCGCTTACCAAATCCCAATACCGGAAATCAAACCGTTCATCACTGTAATCCTAATTTTGTTATGGGTTGCGGCTGCAAGTGCGCTGATATTATTACCAGCAATATTTGTCACTTTAGATAAAATGGGCATTGGTGCTGTTAGTAGTTCAACAGGCATGGCGAGAAAGTTGGGGCTAATATCTGGCCAAAAATCCGATGTTGATGTATTAGATGCCGCTATTTCTAACGAAATTAAAGATGCATGGTAATCCAAATCTCAAAAGAGCGGGAAGTTTTGGAAGTATCATGGCCGGCTATTGGTTAATGAAGTCAGAACCCCATGTGTACCCTTACGAGCAATTAGTTGCAGACGGTTCTACTCACTGGGATGGTGTTAGAAATTATCAAGCTAGAAATATGATGAGGGATGATATGAAAATGGGCGATTTAGTGTTATTTTATCATTCCAATCACAAACCTCCTCACATTGCGGGAATAGCCAGAGTTTGCAAAGAAGGATACCCAGATTTTACTGCTCAAGATACTAATTCTAAATATTTTGATGAAAAAGCTAATCCTGAAAATCCACGATGGATGATGGTGGATATTGAACCAGTGATGGGTTTGAAAGAAATTATACCGCTAGATGCAGTGAGGAATAATCCAGAATGTGATGGGATGTTACTTGTTAGAAAAGGTCAGAGACTTTCAGTTCAACCGGTCGAAGAAGAACACTTTTCTGCGGTATTGCGAATGGCTAAAATGACACTTGAGGATTTGAGTTGAGATAATGGCCAGACCACAAGTTCCAGTTGCTGCAAGAGCTGCTAATATTGAATATGCGATACGTGATGTAGTTGTACCAGCAAGCAAACTAGAAGCCGAAGGGCATGAAATTTTAAAACTCAATATTGGTGATCCAATTGCCTATCCTGGATTGCCAACTCCAAAACATATGGTTGAGGCATATGTGCAAGCGTTGCGAAACGGCAATAATGGCTACTCACCGTCCTATGGTATTTCTGATTTGAGGTCCTCAATTGCCCAAGACGAAAGGCGCAAAGGTTGGCCAGCAAGACAAGAAGACATCTATGTATGCCACGGTGTTACAGAAGCATTACAAATTATATTTGCTGCAACTTTAGAGTCGGGTGATGAAGTACTTGCTCCAGGTCCGCATTATCCTCCATACATGGCTTATCCTCAGATGTATGGCGCCCAAACAGTGGAATACAAGTTGAATCCAAATGATGGTTGGAAATTGGATTTTGATGACATAGAAGCAAAAATGTCAGATGATGTCAAACTTCTAGTTTTGATTAACCCAAATAACCCATGTGGTGCAGTAGTTGGCAAAGACGAAATTTTTCGTTTGCTATCAATTGTTAGAAAATATCCCAATTGTATCGTGATTGCCGATGAGATATATGATGGATTAGATTTCACAGGGGAGCAAAAAAGCGTGGCAAGTCTTTCACCAGATGTACCAGTCTTAGTTTTAAATGGAGTCTCTAAGGTATTTTATGCACCAGGGTGGAGAATTGGCTACCTTGGAATACATGATCCCAAAGCAAGGCTAACATTAGTGCGAGATGGTATTGAGCGACTATTACGTTCAAGACTGTGTGCGTCAACTCCAGCACAACTTGGCTACTTAGCAGGACTTGATTCTGACCGAGCTTGGATGAAATCATATTCGGAGAAAATTATCACACAAAGGAACCTGTGTGTCGATAGAATTGCTAAGATAGAAGGGTTAGAAGTCCAATCATCAGGAGGAGCGTTCTATATGTTTGTCAAATTACTTGATGATAGATGGGCAGAAAACGATAAGGATTTTGTCCTTCAATTATTACATGAAGAACACGTTCTAGTAGTACATGGGAGCGGATTTTCAGCTGAACTTGGCAAGGGTCATTTTAGGATTGTCTATCTGCCAAATATTGATGTCTTGAATGATGCATTCGACCGAATAGAGCGATTTTTAATTCGTCATAGAGTCTAATCACCGAAGTATTCATTTGCAGAGAATCCGCCGCTGGTTTATGGATAAGAAGAAAATTGGCTTGCTGCTCCTTTTTTCTTTGATATTTTTCCAACTATTTTCACTGTCAGTATCTGCTGAGGGTTCTGGACAGGCAGGATTTGAAATTATGTATTTAGCGCCGGTTTTTCTTGGATTTTTCGTCGCCCTTATAATGTGGAAATGGTTTATACCAATTCAGTTGGCTAACCTACAAGTTGCATTTGAAATTGATGATAATTTGTATGAAGTGCATCGTGTAACCAAGGATAATGAAGATGCCAGAGATTTACTTTCAGAAGGGTCCGTGGGATATGGGCTAGGTCTCTACATGATGGGTATGACTGGAGTATTGATACTAATTGGTGAGTTCCTTTTTGACCCAGATTATTTTTACACTCCTAATCTTTATCTAATTGCCGTATTGGTTGGAATTCCAATTTTGATTTCGCCTTGGGAAACAATGAATGCTCAGCTATCCAAGAACCGTAGCCAAGTTAACAAGAGTGCGATAGTTGGTTTCTTTCGGCGTACTTTTACGCTTTTCATTTTAGTTGGAATCACCATTGCTTCGCTATTGTATGGTCTGCAAGAATCAGATGGAGGAGTAATCGAACCATTTTGGTTGGCACTTGCAATGTTAGTATTTATGTCTCCAACAATTTTTGCCTATGGTCGGATTATGGGTGCTTCTTGGAATATGCTGCTTATCGGGAAATGGCGTACTGCTAACGGCAAGAAAAACCCAATCGACCCTGACAAGCCAAGAATATTAAATAGATTCTTCTCGTTACTGCTAGTTATCTTTCTAATAACTATGCCTATTACTGCACTTAATGGCATAGTGACCGTCTTACACATTTTACTCAATAATCCTGATAACTCTGCGGAAGTCCTCAACTATGGTGGTATTATTGGGTATTCAATATACGAAAGAATTGACCTGATATCAGAAATCTTATTCCATTGGGAATTTATCAAAAGTATGCCTCAGTTCCTATCGCTTTACTTGTCGTTAAATATAGCAATCGTAGGACTTGCTTTCATTTTTGAATTGACTAGAAACCTTATGCTTGGTGGCCAAAGTTTCGGCGGAGTGTTTGGTGTGATAATAGATAATCCGAGAGATATTAGATCTGAAGTTGCCGCTCAAACCCGGCAACTGAAATTTGCTTTTGCAGGATTCTCTGGGTACACAGTCTTACTTTTGTTACTTGTTTGTTACAAAGAATTTGGTAGTTTAATGCCTTTTACCGATACCCTCGAAAAGAATAATTTTGATGAAGGTATGCGTTTACTGGCAACCTGGATGTTTATTGCGGTGGGACAATTTGTGTTCTTACTTACATGGTTGGTATCAATAATCAGATTTGGTCACTTGAAAAATTTAAAGTTTGACCTCAATCCTGACGAAAGGCGTGAAGGTGCCGTAAAGATAGCTGGTGGAGACTGGATGAGGACTTTAGTCGACGAGGCAGCACTGGAAGAGGACCTTGATTCACTTATTAGATTCCAACGCCGTAGTCTTACGGGTGACGAATCTGTAATCCGTTTCGAGAAGGGACGTGCTAGGATGTGGGAATTGGCTTTGAGAGGTCTTTGGCCTTCTGCTATAGAAGAAGCAAAAAAAATACTTGCTCAATCTGGTGGTGATGATGATGTCGCTAGAATGATTATCGCAACTGGTCACATGGCTTCACGTAGACTTGATGCAGCTAGAGATGCACTATATGGTCTCGAGCAACCTGAAGGATATGATGAACCAGAACTACTTGCTTTTGTTTGTGAATGGTTGGACCCATGGAGTGGTAATGTCTCAGAAGACGATTTCTGGGACTGGGAAAATAATTCTTGTATCAATCATTTACAACATTTAACTCAAATGATTAGAGGTTGGAATCCTAAACCTAATAATGACTTCTTAAACAAAGATAGGCTCTCTAGAAATGCTCAATTGTCCATGATTTCACTAATGCGAGCGCAAAGAATGCATGACGATGCGTTAGAAATTTCTCTAAAATTAGTTAGGGCAGATCCAACGGGAGTGCGACCTAGGATTGCAGCTTCATTATGCTTAATCGACAAAGGTGACTGGCACAGTGCTCGTTCAATAATGGCAGAACTTAATGAAAGTGACAAATATGATCCAAGAGTCATGGCACTTTCAGCAATTCTTGGCCAGCCAGTTGATGCAGATGAGTTTGAGGTAGCATTAGTTAACGGAGAAGGTAAGTCAATGAAGAAATGGATTAATCAAGCACCTTGTAATTCCGTAGCGGCACTTGATGTTAAAGGCGGTGTGGATGAGGCAATTAATGCTAATCTATTGATTACTGCTCATGAAGCAACAAGAAAGCAAATGACCCCCCGGTATCAATCTGGAAAATTATCATTTGTGTTTAATTTCTTTATACTTGTACCGTTTTGGTTCCTGCTTGGCATATACATATTCACAGAAATTGGTCAAGTGGAAGGTTTAATCTCCACTGCTATACTACTCACTACCCATTCGACCAGTCGCAGAGTTTTACGGCAACAGAGGAAATTAATTAGACACCGAGATCAAAAGGCCATGGTCGCTTATGCCAAGCGAATGAAACGCTTCAAAGTAGTTCCTAAAAGAGATAATATCCCAGTTGGAACTCACTTACTTTTGTCTGGTATATTAGTGTCGGTGAATGGAGTAGTGCTAGATATCGGACTTCCGGGATGGATGACCGAACATTTACCCAATGAGCCAGATAAAGCGATTAAATCAAGATTGAAAAGACGCAGCAATAAATTGGTGAAATCCCGCCCTCCAAGACTAAAACCATTAGGTGATGGTTGGTGGTTAAAGCGTCCTAAAGAAGACGAATCAGATATTCCAGTATTGGAACGATTAATTGGCAAGGTGGCTTATCGCGGCAGAGCAGGATATATCGATCGAAAGAAGGGAGTGGGGGCGAGACCAACCGGCAAGATACCAGGAAAAGCTCGTCCTGCCCATACTTTAGATTTATCAAAACGAGGTATTCCAACTAATACAATCATCTCAGAAAGGAATTCGAGCAAGCCAAAATTTGAACCTAAATCAAAAGTTCAAACTTCTAGGAGACCACCATCTCGAAGGAAAAAAAATAATTAACGGGTAATCAATTTGTTCAAAGACCTAGTTGCCTACCCCGGTCTATGACTGATATACCGGGTGCTTGGAAACCCAAAAATGAAACATTAGCTAAAGCCAACACAGTAATGGAGGCTGCTAAAGCAAGCGGTGATTTATATAGAAATGGCCTTGGTATGATTGCGTCTGAAAATATAATTTCTCCAATGGTGCAAAAAATAGTTTCTAGTGACTTACACGGTAGATATGCTGAAGGTTTGCCAGGTAAAAGGTATTATCAAGGCTGTGATGACTTTGATACCATTGAAAGTTTAGGGATTTCTTTAGCGAAACAAGTCTTTGGCGCACAATTTGTTAACATCCAATCAACTTCAGGAACGGTTTCTAATATTGCAGCTCTAAAGGCGCTTGCCAAACCAGGCGACAAGATTACAGCAGTCTCTACGGCAGATGGTGGCCACATTTCCCATGCGAGAATGGGGGCTGTCGGATTAAGAGATCTAGATTTGTCTACCTATCCTTGGGATATTGACCGTATGGAACCAGATATTGACGGAGCATGCAAATTAATTCGTGAAATCAGTCCTAAAGTTTGCCTGATAGGTCAGTCTGTATTTTTATTTCCTACTCCGCTTAAAGAAATCGCCGCTGCCGCACATGAAGTTGGAGCATCCGTAATGTATGATGGTGCCCACGTACTTGGTCTGATTGCTGGAGGTCAATTTCAAGATCCCCTCCGAGAGGGTGCAGATATAATGACTGGTTCATCGCACAAAACTTTCCCTGGTCCGCAAGGAGGTTTCTTACTCTCCTCATCTGAGGATGAAAAAATGCAAAAGAAACTCAATAATGCGATTTTTCCAGGTGTTTGTTCATCTTATCACTTACATCACGTGGCTGGAAAAGTAGTCGCTCTAGCAGAATTTGAGGAATATGGTGAGGCATATGCCAAAGATATTGTGCAGAATTCTCGAGCATTGGCTGAATCATTGGCTGCTGAAGGATTTGATGTACTTGCTGAATCAAGGAATTATACCGCTTCACATCAAGTTCTGACTAGACATGGTGATACAGACTCTGGTGCGGGTGCTAAAGCTGCCAAAACCTTAGAAGACGTTGGTATCATTACCAACATGAATATGCTCCCAGGTGATACTAAAGCCATGACTCCATCTGGATTAAGACTTGGTGTTCAAGAGTTAACCAGAGTTGGAATGGGCAAGACTGAGATGGCAGAAGTTGCTAAATTATTTGCTAGAGCCCTTATCCATGGTGAGGATTTGAATCGTGTCAAACAGGATGTTAAAAACCTTAAATCTGGTTTTCAAACAATACGATATTGCTTTAACGAAGAAGAGCAATCTGGCTATATTTTATGATGTGTAATTATGCCACTTGTAGAGGATAATATCGACACTCATGATGAACACTTAACCGTAACATTTTGGGACAGGTTTAGTCTTCAGAAGTCAGGTGGGATTATCGATGATAACGGAAATACATGGGTCATATTCCATGAAGATGAGTTTAACATGCTCATCTATCACTATGAATCAATAATCTCATCACCAGTCGGTAGAATATTGCATAATTCTGCAGCCGATTCGTTGGAATTGATAAACGCTGATTTGCATACTATTAGGCGGAAATTTTTCGGCAGAAAAGATTGAATAAAATGCTGATAGATGCTTGGAAATTATGTGGCTGGGGAACAAATAGTTTTCATGACTCTACTATCAAAACCAATGTTTTTGCCTCAGTTGCCGCAGGATTTTATTTATCAACAGTAGAATTACTGGAAAGCTGTCGCTACAAACTTGAATGGTCACAGCAATCTAATCATATAATTAATTTTAATCGCCTAACAGCAAACAATGAAATGCCTCCTCCCAACTTGCTCAAGTCTATTCCATGGGCTTACCAAAATGATTTATCAGGTGGCATAATTGATAGTGAGGTAAAACTCGAATCGCATGAATTGGGTTGGTCTATCGAAGGGCGTACATCGTTTCTATTGCCTTGCGATTTTTTTAATCGAGTGATATTCAATTCCTCGGGCTTTGTTAAGCAGTTTCCTCAAAATATACTAGAAAGATGGGATTTAGTTGGTTTTGACATGGTATACTCAAACGGATTAATCGCTATGCTTGAGGCTTCAAAAGAGGTCTTTCTTTCAAATGATAATTTCGTTTACCTTAGGGATGAAAGAGATTGGAGTAAAACAATTGCCAATCATATGACATACTTTGGCTATGCTGCTCCAATGCTTACTAAACAAGACCAATCTTCAACGAATTTCGAAATGAATTTAAGTCCTAGTCTACCATTGTCTCTAGGCAAACTAGTAGGTCTTTGGGAAAGAGCCAACGGGAAGACTGCGAAGTGTCGAATAGTGTTGTCTAGCCAAAGCGTAAAACTTGAAATATCTCCTTTGCTAACATTTGTTTTGGAAGATTCAAATTAGGTCAAGTATGGTTAACCTCTATAACCCATAGAGTTAGACCTTGGTATACCGGCGCTCAGCCAAGTGATTGTCATGTCTTTGAATCCTAATCAGATGGCCTATGTTGCGATTGTCTCAACCCTAATATTTGGCTCGATATTTGTTGGTGTTTCAGGGGTACTACAAACCAGCGAGGGTTTGGGTAACTTTGATAGTGCAGTGGAGGAAGATATCATCGGTGATGGAATTACCACCAATGAAGCCGAAGACTTTGACGAAGATGGCCTTGCTGATATTTTAGAAAGAACTCAATACGGTACAGATCCAACAAATAAGGATACAGATGGTGATGGAATGTCTGATGGCTGGGAAGTCGAACATGGTTTAAATCCTTTAGATGACGGTGAATCTGACCCACTTGAACAAGATCCTGGTGAAGCTGATATCACTGATGCAGAACAAGAGAATGAAACAGATTCTTGGCCAGACCCAAATCAAGGGCCAAATGGTGACCCAGATAACGATGGGCTAACTAATCAACAAGAACAGGAATTAGAAACAGATCCTCAGCGTTCTGATACAGATAACGACGGACTGAACGATAAGTGGGAGTCAGTCTTTATGACTGAAGTCGAAATCCCAGGTGGTTCATTTACCTTATTTGACCCACTGAATGGAAACTGGGATTGTGTTTTGCTGACTGCAGATATCAAAATAATGCTAACAGAAAAATATAATCTAGATGAGACGACTCCAACTTGGGAAGAATTGGGTAATAGTTTTGATCAACACTCATGTGATAATGTTTTAGATTTTGACAATGACGGTTTGGCTAATTTCCAAGAAGAAACCTTCGGAACAGACCCAACTGCTCAAGATTCTGATGGTGATTTATTATCCGATGCAGAAGAAATATCGCGAGTAAACTTACAACTGACTAGAGCTGTAGGGATTTTCAAGAGTTTTGACCGGAATGGTCAAGATATATACCGAAATTGTAATGAACAAATTAGGGAAGACAACAGTCAAACGTTTGAATTCCCCGCACCGTTTATGGATAAAAATAACTCATGGTTTTATCTTGATGACGATAATGATGGATTATTAAATGGTCCGTCTGATTGGGATTCTGATGGAGATGGAATGCCAGACGGATATGAATACTGTTATTCGATATATCCTGAACAAAATGTCATCACTGCCCTTAAACTAACTTCGCTGGAACAAGGTGATGTACTTAGTCCTAGCAATCCGTCAGATGGTTTCTTTGATTGGGATGATGACGGTCTAAATAACTTAGAGGAATATGGCTCTGCACTAATATTTGGGGCAGAGAACTTCACCTCACCGTGGCAAGAGGATACAGATATTGATGGTATGCCTGACGGATGGGAAACGAACAATGGTTTGAACCCGAGAGACAGCAGTAACGGCGATAAAGACCCAGACATGGATGGATGGGACAAAGACGGTGATGGCTCTGCAGTATACGAAAATTTAGTGTTTAACACTAGAGTCACTCAAATCAAGAAAACCATTGGCGACACTGTTGCTGAGGGTGAAACAGTAGTTAGAGCTGAATATACTAAAGCAGGTGGCCAAACTGAACCAGTTAACATAAAAGCAACATCATCCGGTACTATCTACCAAATGTATGTATCAGTAGATCAAATAATAACATCTAGAGATACTGTGTGGTTCGTTGTAGTAGAGGATAACGAGCGATTTACTAATCAGGATGAATACGAGGCTAAGTTCAAGAACAACGAGCCGTTTGATGAAAATGGTCAACCAAATTTGATTATTGGACGTTCAACAGACCCTATGGATTCAGATACGGATAATGACGGATTAATAGACGGTATTGAAGTATTTGGCTGGGAAATATTGGTGGTTAATCGCGGTGTTGAGATAACACTTGTAGTATCTGACCCCGGTCTTGCAGACACAGATTCAGATGGTTTGTCTGATTTCTTAGAGTATTCTTCACTGTGTGACTCAGGCTCAAATGCTTCTAAT
This sequence comes from Methanobacteriota archaeon, assembly GCA_018659375.1. Taxonomy (GTDB): domain Archaea; phylum Thermoplasmatota; class Poseidoniia; order Poseidoniales; family Poseidoniaceae; genus MGIIa-L1. The sequence continues at coordinate 43,253 of JABJMO010000023.1, forward strand.
CCAGATACCGACGGTGATGGTTTAGACGATCAATTTGAAGCAACCGGTGGTGGAGGTACATTACAATGGCCAGTTGGTGGTGGAGATGCATACACTACAAGTCCGTGTGCCTTTGACACAGACAATGATGGTTTGGAAGATGGTGAAGAGGTAATCGTTGGGAAAGATGGATTTTTGACCCATGCTAATAATTCAGATACAGATGGTGATGGTCTAAAGGATGGTAATGAAGTTCTTTACATTCCACGCCCATTCCAAGAGCAAACTCATCCACTGCTAAACGATACAGATGCAGATGGCATGCTTGATGGATGGGAGATGCAAGTTCAATCTGAGGAAGATAATACCAATTCCCACAGTTTGTGGGTCGCAACGAGTTCTTGGAATCTTCCTAACTGTGTCCCAACTCAAACCAACAATTGTGCGAAGAGCCCAGGTGGTTACATTTGGATTAATACCTTGGGTGGCTTCATACAAGAGAAACAATTTGAGATTTCGGAAATGAATTTATCTGGATTTAGTGTTCCTAATAATCTATTATGTGATTGTAATGGAAGGTGGGCACTTGACCCGTCCGACCAGTCCAGTATAAGTCGACTTCCTGATGCTACTTACGATATTGACAATGATTCACTCATGAACGGTGCTGAGGCGCCAGATAAATGGAATACAAATCCTGTAGACAAAGACTCTGATGGCGATTTATTGTTTGATGGCTGGGAAGTAAAATATTCACAGTATGCTATTGAATCTGGATTGGTTGATAATGCTAGTTTAACGGCTTTCGGTGCTAGAGGAGTCCTAGATCCATCCATGATTGACAGTGACCTAGATGGTGTAGATGACGGTCAAGAAGACCCCGATGATGATGGTTTGAACCAAACTGGCTTACTAAAGCGATATTGCCCAGGGTATAATGATCCTTCCAATGCAGAATGCCACATCGACATTAATACTCCAGACGGTAAGCAATTCTATGACAATCTAGCTAATTACACAAATTATGAGGAGATGCAAAATAATACCAACCCAGTATCCAATGACACTGACGGGGATGAATGGAACGACGGACCGGAGGTATATTTCCAAGACCATGATGATGATGGAATGGCTACAGGTTGGGAATATCATTTTGATTTCGATCCATATGACGGCGCTGATCGTATGTTTGATACCGATGGGGATGGACATGTAAACTATTGTGAATACAAGTGGGATACTAATCCTAGGGATCCAGTAAGTTTCCCTGGCCAAGGTGAACTTTGTGATCCGTTTGCTTGATTCCTGAACATACAGAGAGAAACTTCTTGACTGTTACTGATTGGTTTAATTTATGCGCAAGCGTATTGTAACGGTGACTTGTACAATCTTGCTTGTCATTTCTATGCTAGTAAGTAATACATCCGCCGTACCTAGTAAAGGTCACCATCATGGCACTGAAAAGTTGACCATAGACCAACCTAATGGACAACAGTTTGTTGAATATTTGAACTTAAGTGGGACATCGATTTTCCCAGCTAGTGAATTGAGTTGGTCTATCAGTGAGATTATACCAGAACTTGTAGGTAATCATAACATTATTAATCAATCTAACATATTTGAGCAAGTCACTGTTGAAGATAACGTGTGGCATTGGGAACTCTCTATTTACATTGGTGACTTAAATTGCAGTTGCGACTTTAGCATAATTCATCAACATAATGACAACTCTCATCAAAGTAACATTTTAGTATACCTCGGTGAATCTAACCATTTCCCAATTATTGAACATATTCCATCTTTCCAATCACCTAATGATGATTCTGATGTAGTTCTCAAATACGCTGTGACTTGGCCGTCTAATGATAATGGTTTAATTGAGGGATTAAATATTTCATTATTCAAAGCAGAAATTTGCCTATATTCAGGTGAGGCATGTGTAAGCAATCCATTTAGCATTGAATTACCTTATTCAGTACAAAATGATGGATTTTATATGATACAAATTAATCAAGAAGAAATACAAATTAGCGATGGGAATTGGTTATTTAACATCATTTATCGAGATTCATATCTAAGAACTTCTAATTTACATAGTAAAGTTTTGACTTTTGACTCAAACCCGCCCAATGTGACTATTTTTGGAGATCAGAATACCACTGAAATGAGTCAAACCATATACTCAGTTTTGGTAGATGATGGCTACGATAGTTCTTCTATCGCAATTACTTGGACACTGGCCAATCCAGATGGTGATATTAGGGCATTGTTTAGTAGTGAAATTATCGATGATTATAGTGCTAAAATCTCTTTTAACAAATCTGGCAGCTGGAGTATTAGCGTATTGGCTATTGATTCAGTAGGTCACTACACTAGAATTTCTCATGTTGTGGATGTAGAAAACACTCCCCCAACTATATCCATTGATTCCATTGATGAAATTAATTCTGATATGACTTTTGATATTTCCAGTGATTGGTACCTTGATGCTTCAAATTCTGTTGATACAGAAAATGATCATGCAAATTTAATTTTCCAATGGTATGTTGATGAATCAATGATTTACAGTGGTATGAATCTTTCACAGAATGTATTGTCTAAACCAGGCTCTTATGAAATTAACTTAATTATCACTGATGACGATGGTGATAAAGATGAATACCAATTTTTATTGACTCTAGAACAATATTCTGAGACAACCGAGAATGCTGCTTTTAGTCCTGTGATTGTTGGTTCGATTTCATTTATTGCAATTCTAATATTGGTGTCGCTAATTTTTACCTTAAAGAGGTCCAATGGTGAGTTTAAATTACCAAAGTGGAAAAATTAGACTTAAGCAAGGATTGAATAGGGTAAAACCGGTGGGAGTATTATGTTTGAGAAGATGTTTGCAGTGCTTGGTAAAATGCCTGAACCGATCTCTATTGATGAGTATACCGCAAGACAAAATCAACTATATTCGACTTTTGAAGAATCTGACGTGTTAATTCTATGCTCATCTCCAGAAACAATTCATTCAAACGATGTGCATCATCCATACCGAACGCAAAGTAACCTGCTATATTTGACTGGGTGGACTGAACCAGAATCTGTAATGTGTGCTACTATGTCCTCAGGGACTTGGAAAACTCACCTTTTTGTTCAACCAAAGGATACACTGAAGGAAATTTGGGAAGGCAGAAGACCTGGTTTAGAGGGTGCAGAAAAAGATTGGCCTGTTGACCATGCCCATTCTATTGAAGAGGTTGAGTCAACATTGATTGATATGCTTTCAAACGCTAATCGAGTATTTCACCGAATGGGTATTATGTCGTCCATGGATGACTTAGTAGTTTCTTCGATAAAGAATCGTGACAGAGCTAGACAAAGACTAGGCACTGGTCCAATTTCAGTAGAGGACCCAAGTAACAAAATCGCTGAGATGCGGTTAATCAAATCCGATGCTGAAATCGAGCAAATGAAATTTGCGTCTGATGTGTCTAGTTTGGCTCATATTGCTGCAATGCGTCATGGTGGTAAAAATGCCACTGAAAATCAACTACAGTCTGTCATTGAAGGATTTTTTAGATATGCTGGAACATCGGGTTGGTCATACCCCTCTATTGTTGGTAGTGGAGAAAATGCGACAATTCTCCATTACAAAGAAAATAATTCACCGTGTACTAACGGCGATGTAGTTTTGATTGATGCTGGTGCAGAGTTTAGAGGCTATGCCGCAGATATTACCCGTTCTTGGCCTACCGATGGAACTTTTACAGAACCACAAAAAGAACTCTACCAGATTGTATTAGACGCCCAAATTGCGGCAATAAACGAATGTGTTCCAGGAAATCCATATACCGCTCCACATGAAGCTGCCAGGAAAGTTTTGGCAGAAGGTTTGATAAAAATAGGAGTCATAACTCAAACACTAAAGGAAGCATTAGATAGCAAATCTGGTCAATTAAAAGATTGGTATATGCATAATACCAGTCATTGGATTGGTCTAGACGTTCATGATGTTGGAATATATTTGCCAAATGGTGAACCAAGAACATTACAGCCAGGAATGTGCTTGACTATTGAACCTGGATTATACTTTGGCGCATGGAGGCCAGACGTTGATTGCCCTGTGCGTTACTCAAATATTGGGATCAGAATAGAAGATGATATTCTAGTTGGGGAAACTGGTCCAATCGTATTAACTGAAAGGTGTCCTAAAACAATCACTGAAATAGAATCGATTGTTGGTAAGCCTGTCTAAGTGGTCGCTATGCTTTGGAAGTCTATTCTTCAACATCAACAAGGATGGTCTAAAGATAATAGTTCTTCATTTAGGCTTTCTATTGATGAAGCTGCGGAATTATATGAAAATGCACCGTTACATGAACTTACTTTTGCAGCAAACTTGAGGCGGCAACAAATATTCCCCAATGGTGTGGTAACATATTTGGTTGATCGAAACATAAACTACACCAATGTTTGTACGATCAATTGTCAATTCTGCTCATTTTATCGACCTCCTGGTCATGACGAGACTTATACTCAATCATACGATGAGATTTCACAGAGGGTGACTGAATTAGAACAAATTGGCGGATCACGCATCTTGATGCAGGGCGGCGTAAACCCCTCACTAGAGTTTGAGTGGTATGAGTCCTTGATCAAGCACCTTGTAGAACACCACCCAAGTATTGATTTAGATTGTTTTAGCCCGATAGAAATTGAAGGGATTGCCGAGGTTGCTAACCTATCAATTCTTGAAGTTTTGACTAGACTTAGTGACGCAGGGATGGATGGGCTTCCCGGAGGTGGAGCGGAAATGTTAGTCGAGGAAATAAGAACTGATATATCACCGAAAAAAGGTTCTCCAGATAATTGGCTTAACGTTATGGAAACAGCCCAATCGTTGGGGATGACTACTAGTGCAACCAATGTTTTTGGGTTTGGAGAAACGCTACGTAATAGAGTACAACATATGGATAGAATAAGAGCACTCCAAGATTCATCATTGCATAAATATGAAAATGGATTTACTTCTTTCATCGCTTGGCCTGTTCAACTTGAAACTAATACCTTCGGGAAACGAAATCGTGGCCAAAATAAGTATGTCTTAGGAGCTGGACCAACTGAGTATATCAGGCATATTGCAATTTCAAGGCTATTTTTTGATAATATCGATAACATACAAGCCTCTTGGCCTACCATGGGCTTAGGTATCGCCCAAATGGCTTTACTTGCAGGCGCCAACGACGCTGGATCAACTATGATGGAAGAGAACGTTGTCTCGGCTTCAGGCACGACAAAATTATCCGCATCCGAAATTGAATTACAAAATACGATAATCCGTTCTGGCTTTATACCGTCTAAGCGTGATAGTAAATACAATCATTTACCCACTTTAATCAATGATAATAACATCAAAGAATACCCCTCTCCAATACCGTCCCAAGTCACTTCAACTAAGTGACATTGGATGGTTTGTTTCGGTGCGTCCGCTATTAACGGTTGCAGTTGTTTCTGTGTAGTTAGAAGAGTGTTTTACTTTCAGTGGCTGTACCCATAGCAGTTCTGATTGATTTTCCCTTTCAATTACCACGATTAATTCCCAATGAATTCTAATTAGTGAAGAAAATATTGTGCCAGGCCATTTACCGTTTGGTGGTGATATAGTAGTGGTGTCATTTTCTAAAGGGATCATTTCCGACTGATTCATTATACGCATTGGTTTCAAAAACAGACCTCCTTTTATCTTATTATTATGCATTGGTAAATCTTCTCCACCACCAGTTCCATCATCAAGGTCAACAGTCCAATGGTGCGGTAACTCTGTGGTCAATCCAGGAGCAGGTTGTCCGTTGGCATCGCGACCTAAAATTTCCATAAGTCTGTCTCTGCGAGGCGGTAAAACACCAACACGCCATAACACGTGTTTCTTCCCCCAGTTTTCATACTCTTCTGGAAATTTAATACCAACGACTAAATTTTCCCCAGAAGTTGTGTCAGAATGAAAGGTTATTTTTGGCTCAGGTGGCGGTGAAGTGAGAAAGTTTCTTTGTTTGATTAAATCAGAGAAGTTAGCACCCACTCTCATTATTATTGGAACAAACAATATGGGTACTACTATCACGGCTAGTAGTGGATAATCAAGTAGTCCAAATCGAACTCTTCCGGTGCCAATACTAGGGATTCCCCAAATACTCAATATGGGTTCAAAAAATAAATAAGATAAGGCAACCAATAGAATGATGACTGAAAAGTTCATTATTTTTCTAGCTTGAACATGTATTACATTAGGAGTCAAATACCAACCAGTTCTCTGTTTGTGAACTACTGAATCTTTCGGGACTGCTTCATTCATTTCTTGGTTATGCGGTTTATCTAACTTTAATGTCTTGCCTTGGTAGATGTATCTTCGCTCAACTAACCATGATTTTTTATCGCCAATTCTAAATGGTGGTGGCATATCACCAACTATCTTGTCTGCTTCTTCTCTAGTAATTTGACTAGATATCTCTGTTCTTGCTATACCAATTGGTAGTAATTGTGGTTGGAATCTATAACTTTCAAAAGGGGGATACCTTATTCGTTCCTCGAGTAGTAAGTCATTCATTTGAGTCACTCAACTAAATATTAACTTCATTCCTGCTTTCAGCGCCATTTTTCTAAACGCTGGTACTTTTCTCAACAAAGCCATTCCCAGTGGGACGGGTTTTTCGATGTCACCAATTTGATTTATCAAATTAACAATCTCAGGTTTGGCGAACTGTTCAAAGTTATTGTCTAAGTCTACATCCTCACAGTCACTCACTAACAAATTACGTAGTGCTCTCGCTCTATTCTGATCTTTTTTCATCTTTTCAAAATGTGATTTAGCAATATGCTTTATGTTAGATTCTGTCAAATTATCAGAATCAATTGCCAATGATAATTTATCTACGATTCCAGTTATCTGCTCAAAACCGGGCCCAATGCCACCACCAGTAGTAGGTTTAGCCATTCCAGCAGCATCGCCAAGTAGTAGTACGCGATTTTTGTACGGCTTTTTTACCATGCCACTTGGGACTGGACCGCAATACCTCGCAGTTTCCTTGATATCTGCAAATCTATCTTTCCACAATGGATGGTTTAGTAGTGAATGGTAGCACTCCTCAATACTTTTACCATCCAATCGTTCTGCTGTAGACCACAATCCAATTCTACAACTATCGTTGCCTGATGGTATTACCCAAGCAAAGAAACCGGGAGCAATCGCGGATCCTGAATACATTTCTAACCAACGTTTCCGGTTTTTGTACCCAACTACTTCGGTTTGAAATCCGATCATCAATTCCTTTGGTTTCCCCATCTTGAAATGTCTACGAGTCCATGAGTGTGCACCATCACAACCGATCAAAAGTTTAGTCTTGATTTCAGTCTTAATACCATCTTTTGATAATTTAACAATTACACAATCATCATTTGCTTCAGCATTAATTGGTTTGGAATTTAACCAAAGTGTGGCGCCTGACAACATTGATTGTTTTACTACTCCTTCATCAAACAGTTTCCTACAAACCACGTATGTCCTTACTTTACCACTGGTTCCAACGGGAACCAATGTCCCAGACGGACCATGGATTAAGGCGCCATCAACTTCTTCTAGAATTGTATCAAATAGTCCAACTTGCTTCATTGCGTTGGGTGTTACTAGGCCTGCACACTGAAATGGTCTACCAATTTCAGAATGCTCTTCCAATAATAAAACCCGTTGGCCTCTCTGAGCAAGTAGGTTGGCAGCATGGCCGCCAACAGGTCCAGCACCAACGATTACCACATCCCAGTCTGTGCTCGACTGACCATCGTCCATGTCATGGTGTGAAATCCGGTGCGTTTTATTGTTGTGGATTAAACTTGGCCAATCAATTACTTTTTAGCAAATTTGTATCCAACCGACTGATTTTTCTTTAAGTAAAGGATTGCGGTAAAGTTTTTGTTGGTTTTCTTAGAGATAAAATCATCATAAGGTCCAATTTCGCCTTTTTCGACGAGTGTTTTTGCTTCTTCTCTAGTTATTTCACGCTTGGACATTTCTCTAGCAATCTGAATTTTGCAATCAGTTCCATTTGTCGCAGGTTGGAAAAATGTCGATGTTTCTATGATTTCGATTTTACTTTTGGGACAGATTGCTACTACGCCCTCTGTAACAGGGAATTTCTTCGCATTTGCTGCTGCCTCTCTAGGGGGGAATTCAAATTTGACACGATTGCCATCAAGGGTTAAAAATGCACTAAATGGTCTACCTTTCTTTGACGTAAAGTCTTCCAATAATGATGACTTACCCTTGGTCAAAATAACTTTAGCTTCTTCTTCTGTGATTTTCCTTTTACACATTTCATGGGAGATACCTCGGAATTTGCACTCTTGATTGTCACAGGCATACATTGTGGAATTGATTCTAATTGTTCCATGGCTACAATTTGGACAAGCACACAACTCTGCGTCTTCTTCTGATGATGTGGATTCCCCACCACCGATGAATTCAACTGTTCCAGACTCTAACATTTTGATGCTGGCTGTGTATGGTTCACCACTTCGATTGAAGAAGCCATGTAAATCATTGATAGATTTGTGTTCTAAAATCCTAGCAGCAGTTTTTCGATCAAACCATCTTCCACTGGAATTTTTCCAAAAGACGAAATCACATCCAGTATCTCTGCCGGTATTTTCACAGCAGATGTAAGATAACACGGTTTCTTTTAATGTACTTTCACAAATAGGACATGGTGCAATGGTTTCGACATCTTTGAATAGTTCATTTCTATCATGATTTTTGATTTTTTGAACCATTTCATTAGCAATTTTAAACACGAGATCCATATATTCTTTACGAGAATAATCCCCAACCTGTACTGACGAAAGTTTTGCTTCCATATCACCTGTTAATTCCGGAGAAGTAATCCATTCAACAGGAATTGCTCTAAGTAATAATATCAATTTTATTCCACCAGGCGTAGCGCGCAAACTACCTGAACGTGCTCTTTGAATGAAGTTACGTGAAATTAGTTTTTCAATTGTCTCCGCTCTTGTAGCCGGTGTGCCTAGTCCCTTGCCCTTCATGGCATCAGCCATCTCATCGTCATCGATGCTTCGTCCAGCATTTTCCATTAATGACAACAATTTAGCTTCTTTCAGTCTATTTGTAGGCTTAGTGAATTCTTCTTTGAATTTATGTGAAGTGATATCTGTTTCAGCGGGATTAGAAGCTAGTTTATTCCATTTTTCCGGAATGGAATTACTCTTTGGTTTAACTTCTCTCCATCCCGGAGTCTTTAAGATTCTAACTTCTTTAACAAAATCATTTTCTGATTTAGTCGTAGTTCTCGTCTGAACATCCCAAATCGCTTCTGAATGGAATGAGGCAAAGAATTGGCGACAAATTAGCTCATATAACCTTCGAGCATCATTACTTAGGTTGCCTTGCGGTAATTTACCAGTTGGAATTATTGCGTAGTGGTCTGATACTTTGGCATTGTTAAAGTTTCTAGTTACATTTTTTAAACCATTTTTGGTTAATCTTTCACTGTGAGCAGACAAAAACTCTTGGGCACCAAGTTGTTTGATTGTTTTACTAATTGATTCGATCATATCTTCGGGGAGGTGTCTAGAATCAGTTCGTGGATATGTAGTTAATTTATGTGTATCGTATAATTCCTGCGCAACAGATAGAGTTCTTCTTGATGTCCAAGACCAAGTGCTATTTGCCTCACGCTGTAGAGTAGTTAAATCAAAATTTAATGGTGGGTTTTCTTTTGAATCCCGATGTTTTTGTGTTGTAACATAACTACCGGCATCGCCAATTATTTTTTCGAGCATCTTTTTCTCTGTTTCCAAGGTTATTCTATGAGCTTTGGTTAAAGGATCTTCTTTGTCTTCGACATTGTTTCGTCGCTCCCATCTAGCAGTCCAGAGGCAATCTCCAGATTGAAATTCAGCCTCTAATTCCCAGAACGGCTTCGCGTCATGGCCTAGAATCTCTAACTCTTTATCAACAATCATTGCCAATGTTGCTGTTTGAACTCTACCAAGTGACATTGAAGTGCCATCATTTCTACCAGTACGTAGGAAAGTAGAAGCAATTCTAGAACCATTCATCCCAATAATCCAATCTGCTTCCGCTCTGCTTACAGCAGCATCCCTCAGTAATGAGTAACTTTCAGCATCTTGTCTTCCATCATAGGCTTTTAGGATGGAATCTGGAGTCATCGATTGGAGCCACATTCGGGTCATTGGAACTTTTGATTTAGCAAATTCAATTATCCGTCGGAAAATAAGTTCACCCTCTCTTGCTGCGTCACAAGCATTTACTATTTCGGTGCAACTTTTAGGGGAAATTAATTTTTTGATAGCCGTAAGTTGCTTTCTATTATTTCCTCTTCCGCTATTTGGTTTTAATTCAAATGATGAAGGAATGAAGGGTAATAAATCTACACTTTTTCTCCAATCTTTCAAGCGGTCGTCATATTCTTCTGGAGTTTTTAGTTCTAACAAATGACCTACTGCCCATGTGATAACTATGTCGTCAGAGAGCCAGTGAGTGTCGGTTTTTTGATTAACACCCAATACTTTGGCAATATCTTCAGCAACACTAGGTTTCTCAGCGATGATTACAACTGCCATGATTAATGCGGCAGAACCGACGATACTTGAACCCTCTCTTAAACTTAGATTTGTATAGATACTTTAGTATCTAGTTAGATTTTACGGGTAAACTAATCAGTTATTTGCCTTACCGAATTCCTAAATTTTCTTTCATCCCACCGTCCTTCTTGGATTGAGTCATCACATCCGATACAGCCAGGATATCCAGCATTAAGTAATTGTAAACATGATTCCATTACTGCAGCAAATCCTATGTCTCCAGTCATTTGGACCCAACATACCTTAATATCTGGCTCGTTATTACCTATCTCTATTATTAGTGTATTAGTATCTCCACTTTTGTCGAAAACTCGGATAGTATTTTGATTACACGTTACATGTTGAGGAAAAGTAGTACGTTGTGGTAGGTGATCTGATATTTTATTTGATAATTCATAGATATCAGCACTAAATTGTTGTTCTGCCCAAATTTCTAAATTTTCTATTCTTACCATTCTTCTTGCGGCCTCCCTGACAACTGGCCACAGAGGGTGATTCATCCGCACATTTGGGCCAATGAGGGGTAAGTCTTGAATGATACCGTCATTGTGAGGTGACCATGGGGTTACCATATCGCTTGTTTATCCGCCCCATGTTAAAGTTTCAAGATTCTGAAAAAGCACATCATAGGTCGCTATTTTATCTTAAGAAATTGTCATCTTTTTCCGTGTCTAGATTCGCTTTGAGTACGCTTTACCAAAATAAACAGGATTTACCTGTTGAACTCTTTGGCCACACTTTCAAACACCCGTTTGGTCTTGCTGCAGGCATGGATAAAAAAGCCGAAGGATTACTTGGATGGCAAGCAATTGGTCTTTCTTTCGCTGAAATTGGCGGTGTTACAATGCTAGAACAGCAAGGTAACCCAAAACCTAGAATGTTTCGTTCAGATAAACATAAAGCATTGATTAATAGAATGGGATTCAACAATCCTGGTTCAGAAAAAGTCTCACAGACTTTAGATTTACATTTCAAAAAATATGGCACTCCAAAGATACCTGTTTGGGTTAATCTAGGTAAATCTAAACTTACTGACAACTCGGATGCTCATATAGATTATTCAACAACTATGGATCGACTGTGGGAGTATGGAGATCTGTTCGTTATTAACGTCTCATCACCCAATACTCCTAATCTTAGAGATTTGCAAAATCAAGGCGATTTGTCCAAAATCATCGCTTCCTGCATGGCGATTAACGAAAAGAATTCAAAAACACATCTATGCCCAAGTAAACCAATTTTGGTTAAGGTAGCCCCCGATATGTCGCTGGCGCAATTGGAGATGATAGTAAAGACCGCTATTGACTCAGGCTGCTCAGGCATAGTAGCGACCAATACAACAGTTTCACGAGTTGAACCTGTTAATGGTAAAGAGGCTAAGACTATGGCCGAAACTGGTGGGATGAGTGGCCTTCCTTTAGTTGACACATCAACAGAGTTCATTCGAATGATATACAAAATAACTGATGGTAAATTTCCAATTGTTGGTGTTGGCGGAATTATGAACGCTGAACACGCTTGGCAGAAAATTACAGCGGGCGCATCATTACTACAGGGTTATAGTGCATTTGTTTTTCAAGGACCCAGTATTAGCAAAGATATCGTTAAGGGTCTTGCGAAGAAATTACGCGAACACAAACTTACGTCAATTAAGCAAGCTATTGGGTTGGATCATAGAGGAGATGATTAAGTGTTTACTCGAAGAACTCGATTACTAATTACAGGTGGATTGTTAACGCTAATATTAGTTGGAGTAGTAATATTACAATCTCCAGAACCAACAAGAACAGTCGACGAGGTTATGGATTCACCATCAAAATATGTAGGTGATGAAATCTCGATTAGGGGTGAAGTGTTGGATGGTAGTATTGACAACTCTACTATGACGTTCATTTTGCACGGTAATAACAATCAAATTTTGGTAGAATTTACAGACGCTTCGGTCTCAAATGGGCTAGATGACAACCGAACTGTATATGCCATGGGAGTGTTGAAATATATTAATTCAGAATATGTTTTTGAGGCAGAAATAATCAAAACATCATGTCCTTCAAAGTATGAAGAATGAGTATTACGCATAACCGTTCCGTTAAAATACCAATCATGGCAGGGCGTAGTGGGATAGGTGGGGAGCTAGGCGTACCCTGTACCACAAATCGTCTTCA
>JABJMO010000049.1 GCA_018659375.1 Methanobacteriota archaeon
CCACGCATTAATTCACTGGCTAAAGCAGGAGTTGAATGTCTGATATCACGACCAACGGCAAAGGTTTTGCAGCCAAGGTAAGTTGCCATTGCACGACCTAATCGATAGGCGAAATCAGGAGTTAATTCACCCGTACCATCGCCGTTGGCCAATCCACGAATATCGTAGGCTTTGAAGCAATGAACTGGCCATTCGGTCATGCTACTGCGAGTAGGTGCGCCATTTCAAAGATTAGGGTGTCAATTTTTATGATAAATTTGCCCAGTTTGCCTCAATTGCAGCATTATCTTGGGCACCTTCTAATTGCTGCTCAATTAATCCATCACTATTGATGAAAAGAACAGTTGGAATTTTTTCAACTCCAGCAGATTCAGCAAGTATAGGCGAGTGAATGAATGGGTGGAATAAATCTCGTTCTAGTTCGTCTTCCATTTTATCTTTCCATTCAGTCATATTGCTCCATTCAGCTCGTGATTCCAAATTGAATATCAATATATTTCCAACTGGCACAGTATCATCTACCGCACTAAGAGTCGGCGCGCAATGTGAGCACCATGATGCGGAAAAGTAGGCGATGAACGGGGCACCTTCATACATGCTAGAGTTGTGTATCTCATTATTGTGGTCAACTAAATCAAATGATGGAAATACTTCGTATTCTTCATCAGCCGAAATACAACCTGATAATCCCGCACAAACTATGATAACAATCAGTAAAACGGCTTTTTCCATATAATTGAATTATTTTTCAATGGTACAAAAAGAATTGCTTGGGACAATTTATAAATTGTTTCTTATCATTTTATTGAGATATGTCGATGAAGCCCTATCTGCGAGTAATCGCGAGGATGGTTAGAACTCCAGTGATTACCAGCATCAATTCGATTACCACATCAAAATGCCAGCCAGCAAGTATTGATATTGCAGCAACTGGGATGCCAATCCTCAATAATTTCGGCCAGGTCAGCAAACCCTTGGGTCGCTCATCAAAATATGGCGTACCTGGCATGAAATCACTCATCTAGTGCCTTGAACTACAATTTCTACTAGTGCGCCAGCAGGCAGTGCCGCAGCAGCAAAGGCAGCTCTGGCAGGTTTGACTAAGAGATCACTAACCCAAGCGCCATATACTTCATTCATATCACTAAAATCGTTAATGTCATCGAGCAAAATTTGGGCGAAACAGATGTTCTCTCTGGTCAGTCCGGCATTTTTTAGGAGGGTGTCAATCTTGTCCAATGCACCTTGAGTTTGGGCTTTTACTCCATCAAAATCGACGGCAATTTGACCCGATAACCAAAACATATCTCCCGATTGTACGCCCGCAGAATATGGGCCATATTTGGCAGCCCCTGGTAATTCGATTGCTTGCTTGTCCATACAACTGCGTTAGCAAGGCAGGACTTCAACTTGACGAATCTCCGATGCATTGAGTAATAGAGACGGAATAGGATTGGTATGCGGACATGTTGGGTACTAGACCATCCTGCTCATGTTCGCTTGTTAGCACCGCTACTGCGTTGTTCTAACAACAACGATGTGATTATTGCCACAAAACGACAAGAAGTGCAGAACTTGATTGACGGAGGCGACGGGCATATTCCGCGACGACAAATCCATTGGGTTGAGCGACCAGTCGGTGAAGGTATGCGCAGAAAAGCATTAGCAAGATGGCGCTCAAGTCACCGTTTTCTCGCAGAATGCTGCCAAAACGGTCAGCCAATTTCGCGGATTATTTCTGTAGGAGCGCCGCTTGAACTAATGGCCGCTAAGTCGCCAATACTACGCAAGAAATTGGCTAGTATCACGCATCGATATTACATCACAGATACCGAGGTCAATCATATCGCTCACAAATTAGCGCTTAAATCAGCAACTCATATCATAATTCCAACTCATTGGGATGCCAGCCTAGACAATGGTTTCTTGGCAAATGCCCAATCTAAGGGTTTGACAATTCACCGACTTGACGGGCTGCACGGGCATGTCCATTTGCGGCCAGGTATACGCTCTGCAACAGTTAGCGTTCCACCAAAAGTCTTGGTTAGAATGCTTAATGGTAAGGGCATTCATGACAGCGATGAGATAATCAATATTCCAGACTTGACCTTGGATGGGCTTGAGATAACTCGTGCTGATGAAAATAGTTACCAAGGTGATGCATGGTTACTTGACCGGGAATTAGCCAAGCATGATGGAGTGATTACCCAATCAGTGACACTGGCTAGTGAAGCGGCATTACTTGGTACCCCCACCTTACTAATCACTAAGGCTGAGCGTGGATTTTTATCAAGACTTGAGCAAGATGGTTATCCGATATTTCATTGGAACAAAGTATGTCAAGGCGATAAATGGAAAAATATGTTAGCCCAATTTCTTTCTGGTATACACTTAACCGACGCAATCGAAACAGAGGATTGGCCTAATGCACGGGGGCAATTAGCTGATTTTTTATCTATGAATCTGATAGATTAAACCAATTTTTGATGATTTGTAAATGATCACCGGCTAACGGTACTTCGCCGTTTAGCACGTCTTGAAGAGGCCAAAATCGGGCATCAGCAGCATCATCTCCAGCCACAGGTTCACCGTCAGGAGCGGTTACTGAGTACACAATGCTAACGATATGTTTGCGAGGATCTCGACTTGGGTCGCCCATGACCATCATTAATTCAGGATTGGTGCCAACTAGATTGGTTTCTTCTTCAAGTTCTCTAAGTACCGCAATCAGTGGGTCCTCATCGCGTTCAACGAAACCACCCGGTAAGCCCCAATAGCCAACCATCGGGGGGAATTTTCGCTGAATTAGTAGAATCTCATTGCCACGTTGGACTGCAGCATCAACTGCTAATGCCGGATTTAACCACCCATTACATTCATCGCAGGTTGCCATGCTTATTCCCCATATCTGCGCTTACGGTCTTGGAAAGTTCGCACTGCTTTTAGCAAATCTTTCTTTTGAAATGACGGCCAATAGACGTCACTAAAATATAGTTCTGAGTACGCCATTTGCCAAAGTAAGAAATTGGAAATACGTTCTTCACCGCTGGTGCGGATTACTAAATCGGGGTCGGGCATTTCACCGGTGTAAAGTCGACTAGAAACCGCCTTTTCGTCAATTGCCTCCAACGCTAAGTCGCCAGCTGCATGTTCTGCAGCAATTGATTGAATGGCATTGAGCATCTCTTCTCTGCTGCCATATGCTAGACAAATAGTGAAGACGTAGCCATCATAATCGGCGGTTTTTGCCTCAGCATAATCAATAGCATCATTCACCTCTTTCGGTAGTAATTCGCGCTTGCCAATGACTTGTACCTTGACTTTATTGTCGTGGATTCGCTGGTCATCAGCAATATCTCTAAGTCCTTCAGTATACAACTTAAACAAGATATCTAATTCTTTTTGTGGCCGAGTTAAATTCTCAGTTGAAAGCGCATAAACAGTGAACCAAGGGATGCCAACTTCCAGTACCCAATCAAGCACAGTTTCTAATTTCTGCTTACCGATACGGTGGCCTATTCCCGCCGCAAGATTGCTTTTCCAGGCAAATCTTCGATTGCCATCCATGATTATGGCTAGATGGGTTACTTTGACTGGATGCTCATGTACCTCTTTGAGTAACTTTGCCTCAACCGCATGGCCAAGAACATCACCCATTCGCTTTGAGATACCCATGTCTGCCCCGATTATGGGAGTGCGGTTTAGTGTATGATTCCATCCCTTAACTATGTCCAAGGTTGGACATGATTTTCAACCCAGTTGCCCTCCCCTAATTATGCGAGTAGTAAGCCTAGTGCCGTCTTTGACGGATACATTATTTGCGCTTGGTTTGACTACCAAAGAAGTAGTTGGCCGCACTCCATGGTGTATTCACCCACGTGAAATGGTTGATCAGGTGATGGTTGTAGGTGGTACCAAGACGCCCAATTTAGGGAAAATCCGCAGTTTGAAACCTGACTTGATAGTTATGGATAAAGAAGAAAATCCATTACCGGTGTACCGGGAACTCATCGCTGAAGGATTTACGATATTTGTTAGTGAGGTCAAGTCGCCAAGTGAAGTACCCCAAATGCTGCGAGAATTAGGTCAAGCATGTGGCAAGGATGCAGCAGGAGATGCTCTAGCACTCATCTGTCAAGACTCCCTAAATTGCCTCAAAAAATCTACCAGAAGGGCTAGAACAGTGCCGCTAATATGGCATAAACCTCTGATGGCAGTTTCGCCAAACAAGTATCCTGGTGCAATACTATCCGAGGTAGGATTCGATGTTATTGATACTAATCCGGAAGGCAATGGTTATCCAGAAATTACCGTTGAAGAATTTATTGAACACAAAATAGAATTGATATTACTGACCAGTGAGCCGCATAATTTCACTACCAAGGAGGGTAAATCAATTGCTGAAAAAATCACGGCAGCCGGTGGTTCAAAGCCAGCAGTAGTTCATATCGATGGTGAAGATTTAACCTGGTTTGGTGCAAGAACTGCGCCTGCTCTGGCTAGATTAGCCGAATTTTGCCAACAAACTCTTGATACCATAGAGCATCAATATGATGAGTGATGAGGGTTTCAGCGCACCATGGACGAGCAGGTTCTCGAGGCTGAACTAGCCAAGGCGTTGCCCGCTGTCAAGTCTAGTTCAACAAATTCACTCAACGCCGCGATTGGTGCAACAATTGCCGTTGTACTGGTTTTTCTAATGCTTAGCCGCACTCTTGGAGCCCCGCTTGAAGAACAGGCTATCGAAGAGTCTATGGAGGGCTATACCCCGATTTGGGAGCGATACAACGATGATTATATCACCGGCGGGCAAAATTCCTACGTGCTAGAAAATGGTACTCTAACCGGTCCAGATAATGCGAGTTTGTGGCTTGGAACCCATCATTTCGTTGAATTCGATTTACCAGTTGAAGAGGGCGGTTCAGCACCTAATGGTCAAGTCAGTTTGGCAGTGTGGGTTCCTGTTATGGAAGGCAATATGACTGTTCCAGTAATTGCTGAGTTTGGTCCATATTTCGATGAAGCATCGGTTGAAACTGGCGGTATTGAAGAGCCTGGTACATGGCTTGGTACTATGATGATTGAGCAGATAATACCACATGGATTTGCCTTTGCTCAAGTTTCTGTAATGGGAACTGGACGTTCAAACCACTGCATGGATTTGATGGGTACCGCTGAACAACTAGGTGTTGATGCAGCGGTTACTTGGCTTGGTACTCAGGAGTGGAGTAATGGTAACGTTGGGATGATTGGCAAGTCATATGATGGTTCAACCCCTTGGCAAGCAGCCATGTTTGGTAATGAGCACTTGACCACAATAGTTCCTATTTCTGGGTTAATTGGCGTAATGGAATTGATGTGGCGCAATGGCAGTAGTGAGGCAAGAGCCCCAATTATGCACAACGGAGTTTACGGCTCGTACGGCCTTGACGGTGACTTAGAGGATACTGGAAACATGTGTCCCGATTATATTGCCGGGCCGGCAACCGGAGGCGCGGCTTGGGCTTGGGGTAGTGAAGCAGCAGGTGATTACTGGGGAGAACGTTATTTCCTTGACCGAGTTATTGACAATTACAACGGCAGTGTGTACTTGATACAAGGTATGCATGATTGGAATGTCGACCCGCACATGGCGGTTCCAACAATTAATCGATTATACGATGCCGATATTGAAGCTAAGGGCTTGTTTGGTCAATGGGACCACGATTATCCAGACCGTCCGCAGATCATGTTTGACCGCAGTGGGGTTGGCCGAGGCGGTGAAGCGTTCCCCGAAATGGTCCGCATGGATTGGATGCAAGATTTACTAGAGTGGTTTACCTATTATCTAAAAAATGAAGGTCCACAACCTTGGCTTGGCGTAGAGATACAATCTAATCAAGGCGAGTGGCGCTTTGAGGACCGTTATCCAATGAGCGAGACAACCGAAGTGATTTGGGAGTTAGGTAGTGCAGATTTGGTCTCTAGTGGTGATGGTAATATGATTCGCCCTGATGCAAGTTCAGGACCGATTTATCAGACTCCACCGCTAGAGGAAGGCCTCTACTTTGGCGGCCTACCTCGCCTACATGTCAATGTCAATACCGCGACACTGGGTGGTCAAATTTACGCTTTGATGGAAGACTGTTATGAAGGGACATGTATCCATATTGGTCATGCCATTATGGATTTGAGATACCATGCAGGTGGCTCACAAGTGCAAACATGGACACCGGTAATTGGGGAAATTACAGCAGTCATGGAATTCTTCCCCATGGATGTTGAAGTTGAGGCAGGGCACAGCATAAAATTGACCTTACGCAGTACGGGAGAGGATTATCTGCCATCTGCTGCATCGACTTTAGTAACTGTGGTTGATGCAGGCTCAACCCTACAACTCGACGTTTTTGACCCAGCAACTAGAGAGTATTACCAGATAGTTCAGTGTACAGCACAAATATGTCTTGACAACGCTTAGTCCGACTAGATTGTCAAATTTAGTATTCAACTATCATCTAGCGTGAAACATTATCAACCCAATTTTTATCACATAATTACTGGGTGAAATTAATGACTAAAAACTGGAATAAGATATGGCGCTATATCCACTTAATTGCTGGACTAATATTGGTAATATATCATGGAAGAATTGCATGGTATCATAACGGGTTTATCGACACAGTTTGGTCAGCAGATACCGATAAATTTGTTTCCACCATTTTGATATTTTTTGTCATGTGGACTGGATTGGCAAAGTGGCCAATATATCCATGGTATAAGAAGCGACAAAATAAGAAACGTCGCGACGCTAAAGCCGCGACGAAGGCAGCAGAGTGATTTACCGCACTCCGTCAAAATTATTTAGGCAAAAACCCGCAGAGAAAGCCGAACCAGTTCTCGGGTTCAAACCGTCTTCAAAATTCAAAAGAGGTCCAATTGGAATTCTCATTTACGTTGTTTGTGGGATTATTGTCTTCTTCTCATTAAGAAGTGCAGGTGTGTTTTAGGCATATTCACAAGGGTTTGCCCATATACCCATGAAAACGAATTTTGTGAATACAAGGGCTTTCAGTCTGTCCTATACAACCGTAGCCTTCAATATGGCCCATAGCGAACCCTTACCAACAGGCTAATTGCGTACAAGGGTGTCTAGCATAACCCCTCGTGAATTGCTAAAAACAACTGAGTTGAGGATACAATTTTTTTGGAGTGAGTGAAAATATTTTGTAATAGTATCACATCGAATAATTATGGCCTGTGAGTTTCGATCTGGAGAAAATGGTGAACATTGTGGTAATCCGACTGTTCTCTTATGCAAATGGTGTGATCGAGAAATTTGTGATTTACATTTGCATCCAGTATCAGATGCTGCCTGTTATACCTGTGGAAAATAAGATCTAACCCTCATCACACAAAGGGACCCCTTGTGTATGTATACGCCTTCATGGGTACCGTTGTCTACGCATACATACACGAGGGATTCCGTTGTGTAGGG
>JABJMO010000022.1 GCA_018659375.1 Methanobacteriota archaeon
GTCGTTTAATCAATGCAGGATTTAGATGTCACAACCCAGAATGTATGGAAGAAACAACTGTACGTCCAGATATTCATGAGGTACTACCTGCGCCAAATTTCCTGCCAGGTTTAGTGATTAAGAAAGAAATTAGCCGTTCTGTGATTGATCCAAGTATTGAGGTTACTAGCTATGTCGTCGATGATGATGCAACCATTGCTAATCTTCGTGGGGAAGACGTAAACGGTAATCCATTAGAAAAGGAGGACCCAAGAGCAGCATTGCATTACAGATGGATGTGGGAATTAGAACAACTAGACAAAGTGAATCCAGAACCATTACCGGAACATTTGGATGTTACCTGTCCACATTGTGGCAGCCCTGAAGACCCAATCTATGGTGAGAGAACTGGTGTAGAAGATCGACTTTCTACTTTCGACCGTGATGGCAATCCAAAACCAGGTATGCTCGTTGAGCGTCACTTGATTGATGGGGATGTCGCAATTTTCAACCGACAACCATCACTACACAGAATGTCAATGATGGTTCACGAAGTAAGAGTTATGCAAGGGCATACTTTTAGATTTAATCTAGCAGTATGTACTCCATATAACGCTGATTTCGATGGCGATGAAATGAATCTCCACGTTATTCAATCTGAAGAAGCAAGAGCTGAAGCGAAAATTCTGATGCGTGTCCAAGAACACATACTAACCCCAAGATATGGCGGTGCAGTTATTGGTGGTATCCACGATCACATTTCAGGGGCTTATTTATTGTCAAGACCTGGAACTCTAATTCGTGTTGAATACGGCCTAGAAATGCTTGGTAACATTGGATGGACTGGTAAACTACCAGAAATCGTCAAGGATGAAAACGGCAAAGATAGTTTCCGCGGTCAAGATATCATTTCTTTGATTATACCAGATAATATCCACCTGCGATTTAGAAGTCGTTCAAATGACGACGTTGTAGTTAGAGAGGGAAGTGTTGAAGGAACCCTAGATAAGCGAGCCATTGGTGCAGAAGATGGAAGGTTGCTAGACGCAATTGTCCAAACGAATGGACCTGAAAAAGGTGCCAAATTCTTGGATGAATTTACTCAATTATCGATTGCTGCATGTACTGCACTTGGATTTACTACAGGTATAGATGACGAAGATTTATCTCCGGAATCACTTGAAGCGATTGAAAAAGCCAATGCTGATGCAAGAACCCTTGTTGAAGAGGAACTTGCTGCATTTGGTAAAGATGGTAATGGCTACGAAACAAGACCGGGTAGAACTCCTAGAGAGACTCTCGAAGAGAATATCATGGTCATGCTAGATGAAGGAAAGCAAAAGTCTGGTGACATTGCTAAGGATGAATTGAATCAATCTGGTTCGACAAATGCTGCGGTAAATATGGCAATATCTGGTGCAAGAGGTTCGATGGACAACTTGACTATGATGGCTGGTTCAATTGGTCAAGCAAAGGTTCGTGGAAAGCGACTAGAAAGAGGTTACAACGACAGAGTTTTAGCTCACTTCAAGCGTGGCGGACGTGGTGCTTTGGATCGAGGATTTATCTCCAATTCATTCAAGCGTGGTCTTGAGCCAACAGAGTTCTTTATGCTGTCAATTTCAGGAAGGGAATCATTAGTCGACACTGCGGTTCGTACTGCAAAATCAGGATATATGCAAAGAAGATTAATCAATGCTATGGATGACTTGAAGGTTTACGATGATGAAATGCTATCGGTAAGAAATACTGCTAACAGAATTATTCAGTTTAGTTATGGTGAAGATGGAATTGATCCATCTAGAGGTGTGCATGGTTCTCCATTCAACATTGATGTAATTGTCGATGATGCACTAGGAACCGAGGGCGCAACTGTAGTAGAAAGGAAATCACGAGAGCGAGACGAGAATGAAGAGGACATGGGTGCTTGGGAATTCGAGGCAGAAACAGAAGGAGGCGAAAACTGATGGTAGTAAAGAGTGCAACCAAGAAGAAACTAATGGACCTAGGAATTGATGAGAATTTTGCTCATATTCTAGCAGATGACCGTAAGTGGGATGATGTCAAGATTCTACCAGCAGAAAACATTGCTCAAATCTGTGAAACAGATTCAGAAACCGCTGGTAAAATCAAAGGAATTATTGATGGTGCGAACCAAAAAAATAAGTTAGCAAATAATGAAGCAATTGGTCCAGTAACATCGGTAAGACTGAGCCGAACTGGTCGTAAATCTAGAGCCAGGTCAAGGGTAAAATCCACAGCTGAAATGGATACCTACAATTCTGAAGCAAAATTGATTGGGTTAGAAGATGAATTATGCGATGACCCAGTCTACAAATCACTTGTCGCTGCTGTTGAAGAGTCGGGATCCCGTAGATTTACTAACAGAATCTTTCATGATCTAACCGTTGCAATTCATGCAAGAGGTAAGAATAAAATCACTAAGCCTCAAGCGAAAAAGGTAGTTCAAGAATCGATTTTTGCTTTGAAAAGAGCCAGTATTGACCCTTATGAAGCTGCAGGTATTATCACCGCCCAATCTATTGGTGAACCAGGCACGCAGATGACAATGCGTACTTTCCACTATGCTGGTGTTGCAACTGTTAACGTGACTCAAGGTCTTCCTAGAATTATTGAAATTGTTGATGCTAGAAAAGTACCTCAAACACCAACTATGACCATTAGACTAGCTGGAGACAAGAAAAGTTCTGCAGAAGAGGCACAAAAATTAGCGGCTTCCATTGAAGTTACCACGACTGTTGGTATCGCAACTCTAGAGACCGACGTTGCTCAAAGAAGATTAGTTTTGAAACTAAACAAATCTAACTTGAAGCAAAAGAATATGACTGGTGCTGAAGTTAAAGATAAATTAGAACAAGCAACCAGACTTCTAGTTCAAGCAGACAAGGAAAAGAATCCTTCTAAGCTCACTATGATACCGGGAGTTCACTCTGCGGAAGACTTGGCTGACTTGGCAGAAAACCCACCATCTTACACAATGTTGTTACAACTTGAAGAAAAAATACGTGACTTAAGATTAAAGGGTATTCCAAACGTAGAAAGAGCAAATGTTCAACTTGACGATAAAACAGGTGAATATTATCTTTCAACAATCGGCTCAAACCTTTCAAGAGTAAGCGAAATTGAAACAATTGATCGAAGTAGAACATATACCAACAACATTATTGAAATCTATGAATATCTTGGTATCGAAGCTGCAAGACAAGCAATCGTCAACGAATTACAAGCAACACTTGATGGAGCTAGATTAGAAGTCGACGTTAGGCACTTGTTACTTGTTGCAGATGTCATGACATCTGAAGGTGAAGTTAGAGCAATTGGCCGACACGGAGTATCTGGAACAAAGCACAGTATTCTAGCACGTGCTGCATTCGAAGTTACCGTTAACCATCTTTTGAAGGCGGGAATTATTGGTGAAAGAGATCAACTAACCGGTGTTGCAGAAAACATTATTGTCGGTCAACCAATTTCACTGGGAACAGGTAGTGTAGAATTGTACTATATCCCTGAAGAGTGATACAATCAACCATGAGAAACAATGTGGAGTATGGAGAGATAAATATGGATTTAAGTAGACAACTGAAAAACGCAATATCAACAGGTAAACTGTTATTTGGACAAAGACAAGCAGTAGATGCATGTGCATCTGGTGAAGCAAAATTGATTATTCTAGCAGCAAATTGCCCAGAAGATTACATCAATACTTTGCATGCAAACCATCCAAGTGTCATAAAACATAGAGCAAATCTAGTCAATCGTGAACTTGGAATCGCTTGCGGTAAGCCATTCGCAGTTTCCACAATTACAGTTTTAGAAGGCGGAGATAGTGAAATACTTTCTCTTGATTCTAACATTGAGTGATATTGGAAATAAGCGCCAAATAGGGAAGGTTTCATTTCCTTCTCATCACTAGCACACATAGGGCTAGCCTATGGCAAGGAAAAATATTGGGAAATCGCTTATCGCAAATGTGTTGATTATTGTTCTGATAATAGGTTCCTTTTCCTCAATTAATTTAAATGAAAAGAGCACTAATCATAAACTGCTTGAAGATAATTTCGAAGATCTACCCAAGATGTTTAGTCAAAGAAACTCCAATGATTGGTCAGCATCCGGTAGTGCTCCTAACCCTGTAGTAGCAATGGCCATTGATACATCATCAAACAACGAAATAGTAGCAGCAGGAGTCATTAGCGGATCTACAACTATGTCTATTGGCTCAGCATCGATTACATCAGGTCAATATGTAGAACCATGGATTGCTAAAGCGGACAGCAACGGAAACTGGCAATGGATAGAAAAAATTTCTATTACTGGTACGTCACAATATGCCGAAGCTTCCATTACGGATATTTCAGTTGCTGCGAATGGTGACATCTTTGCAACAGGTATGTTTTACGAGTCTATAGCGTTTGGTAGTATTGTACTGACTTCAACAGGATATTGGGATTGCTGGACTGCAAAGTTATCATCTTCAGGGCAGTGGCAATGGGCTGAATCGCTTAGAGGCGATGGAGATTATGACGGAGTCACTGTAACGACTTTAGACGTTGTCTATGGGACTTCCATTACCACAGATTCTAATTCAAATCCGATCATTGGTGGATTCTTTTTAGGTAATACGGATGTTGGTGTAGCTGCAGATACAGGTGCACAAAACGGAGACGACATCGAGATTTTCGTGGCTAAATATTCCAACTCCGGTAATTTAGAATGGACTGAAGTTGCCAGAGGACAAGGAATCCAAGAAGTTAACAGTATGGCTGTTGATAGCAGCAATAATATTTGGATTTCAACAACCTTCGAAGTAAGTATGACTTTTGGTAGCGTTGTTGCCAATGCGGGAATTAACGAAATACCTGTCGGCATTGCAATGATTACTAACTCTGGGAGTTGGCAATCAGCCTACGCAACTGCGGGTAGTGGACAAGCATCAATTACTGATTTTGAAATAGACGACCAAAATAATATCTTGATGACTGGATTTCACAGTGGTAGTGTTACCTTTGGCACTCAATTAACTAATGCAGGTCAAAGTGATGCACTAATTGCCAGTATGTCTCCTTCAGGGGCTTGGAATTGGGCAAAATCAATTGGTGGCAGTAGTTATGATGTTGGTTCTGGAGTAGCATACGACTCGGATACAGGATATACGATGATGGGATTATCATCCCAAAGTTCCTTTTCTTTTGGGGGTAAAAGTTTCACACCTCGGGGATTAAATGATTCATTAGTAGTAAGTTTTGATTCGAATGGTGGCTCAGTCTCTTTATTTGACGCAGGCAGTGCTGACGATGATGGAGTTGCTGGAATTTCTCTTATGCCAAATGGTGCGCTGGTAGTTGTTGGTAATTACAACGGAACTATTGATTTTGGTACTTCAAGTGCGCCTACACAAACAACGTCAGTTTTGATGCCATATGTTTGGCTAACTGAAACTATAGCAGTGTTAGACGCAGATGGTGATGGAGTTGCAGACGAAGATGATAATTGTCCAAACATTGCTAATCCTGGCCAAGAAAATACCGATCTTGATTCAGAAGGTGATGCTTGTGATTCAGATGATGATAATGACGGAATAACTGATAATTTCCCGGATAACTGTCCAAGAAATAGCCAAACAGGATGGACTAGTACCAGAGATTTCAACGATCCTGCTAGTTCTACTGATTGGGATAATGATGGTTGTAAAGATGACCATCCTGAGGATAATGATGATGATAATGATGGAGTATTAGATGTAGACGATACTTGTCCAAGAACCTCATTTAACCCACCTCGACCGACATGGATATCAGAACTTGGAACTGATATGGATGGAGATGGCTGCCGTGATAGCGATGAGGATTTGAATGATGATGGGGATGATTTTGATGACTCATTTGATGACTGTCCAACATATTACGGTACATCTACTCAAGGTGAACAGGGTTGTGCTGATTCAGATCAAGACTCATGGTCTGATAATAGCGATACATGCCCTTTGCAACCGGGTAACTCTACAGAAAATGGTAAAATAGGCTGTCTTGATTCTGATGGTGATGGATGGGCAAATGTAGATGATGCATTTGATTATGAACCGTCCCAGTGGTTGGATTCAGATGGTGATGGGTTTGGCGATAATGCTGCAGGTCTTAACCCAGATGATTGTCTAGAGATATCTGGTGATTCACTTTACGACCGACTGGGTTGTTACGATTTTGATGGCGATGGTTACTCAAACCCTGAAGGTAATTGGGATTCTGATAATGGTGCCGACGCTTTCCCGGTGAATCCGTTACAGTGGTCTGATTTTGATGGCGATGGATTAGGTGATAATTGGGGTAACCTTTCATGGACGGACCGTCCTGAAGGATGGCCTGGTCAGTATGTCGAATCAATCGCCGAAAATGAACAAGATACTTGTCCACTACAGTTTGGAAATTCAAACCAAAACGGAGCATATGGCTGCCCAGACCTTGATGGGGATGGTTGGTATGATGCAATTGACAGTTTCATCAACGAACCCAGCCAATGGGCGGATTCAGATGGTGATGGGTTTGGTGATAATCTAGATGGTTTTAATGGAGATTATTGTAAAGACATAGCTGGTGATTCTACCGACGACCGTAAAGGTTGTATTGACAGTGATAGTGATGGTTACTCTGATACAGATGAATTTTGGACAAAATATAGTGGCGGAGATGTCTTTGCCCAAGATGCAACACAATGGTCAGATATCGATGGTGATGGATATGGAGATAATCCGGGCTATCCATTGTCAGATGATTGTATAGAAGTTGCAGGAGATTCCTCAGTTGATCGAACTGGATGCTCAGACTTTGATTCAGATGGTTTCTCAGATCCAACAAGTGGATGGGACCTTTCGTCTGGTGCAGATGCTTGTCCTAGTGTAATTGGTAATTCTACAAATGATCGTAATGGTTGTTACGACAGTGATGGCGATGGTTACTCCAATAAGGATAACCAATGGAGTTATTCAGATGGAGCAGATGGATATCCGGATGATCCAACTAGATGGGGTCTGCCTCCAAGTAGTGATAGTTCATCATTTGGAACGGTGGCAATTGCTGGAGGCGGTGTTCTAATATTGGTGATTTTAGGTTCGCTATTGTTCTTGCGCGGCAGGAACAGAGAGGACACCATGATGCCAAGTCAAATGGGATATCATAACCAGCAGAACAATTATGCCACACATGACAAGATTATTCCTGCAGTAAACCATCAATCAGCATCTAATGTTACACAACAATACCAGCAGCCAACAGGTCAATCAGATCCAGCTAGAGATTATTACCAAAATCTAGTTTCTCAAGGTTATCCGCATGAGCATGCGGTAGCATATACCCAGCAATACTTCCCAAGTTTTCAAGGGTGAACTGTTAGCGAAATTATCGTTTTTTAGCCGCTAGAAATTAATCTTATAATAATAATCTCAAGTTAATACTTCCAGCAACCTATCTTGCTCAGCAGCCATACGTAGTTCCATAGCGATTCTTCGACCACTAGACATTGGCTTTCTCCATGTGGCGTTACCGTATGGATGGCCAACATTAACGTGTACGTTGGTTCCACCACCTAATCTTGGAGCGACATCATAAATGTAGTAATTCATATCCTTATCGATACAGGTTTGAAGACAAAAGGGACCAATTATTCCAGGGTCATAATGCTCTTTGCTAGCTTTGATAAACTTCTCACCAAGTTCGAATGCTTTCTCAAGTAATGATTCTCTAATAGTTGCTGTATTATGTCCTACGACAGTCATTTCAGGAATTTGTTGATGTATTGGCATTGTCATTTGTTGCGGAGCTGGAAGTCGAACATGGCCGTCAAGCGATGATTCAAATCGCCAGTCAACACCTAAGAGTTCTAATTTCTCTCCCTCTTCTGCTAATGGGCTGTAAAAGAAGTTTAGATTAAACACTGGACCAATAACGTACCGTTCAATCCTAGCTCCATCAAGTGACGCTTGATCAATTACTCCTTCTTTGAGCAGTGCCTGAGATTTTTCACTATATTCAGTAAACGATGCACAGGTGAAGAAACCTCTTTCAAGTTTCTTTTGCGCATGATGTAATTTGACAATTACAAGACAGTCAATATCTTCTGGATGGCTTATTGCCTCTGGAAATGGGAGGCCGGCTTTTTCCAAGATCCAGTAATAATCTTGCTCTTCAGTTCTTTCTTCCATTCGCAACATATTTCTAGAACCAAATAATGGAACTTTGAAAGTATTTTCAACATCGTCAATTGTCGAATATGAAGTAAATGAACGGTTTGGAATATATACCACATTTCTTTTACGCATCTCTGTTTGCATATCGGGATTCATAACGTCATTAAATGAGGACATTATGATGCTTTTGTCAACCATTCCTCTTACAACTCTGCCAGAATTAGTTCGATGTGTTTTGAAATAATTAGCGTAGGTTTTGTGACGTCCTTCTTTGCAGTATGCTACTGTGGGGAATCCTTCTTCAATTGCTCCATCACATATATCCAATGCAGAGTGCGAGGCAGTCATACCAATTCGCAGTTTAAGTCGGTCATAGTTGTCAACAATTTGAGCAACTTCTTCCCGATTAATCATGGTCACGCCTCACACTTGCTTTCTTACAGACGGTATTTGATGTTTGACATCAGTCAAATTTCTGTAATTGCATAAGTTCTTCAGTAGATAATGTGTCTCCTGACATAAGTTTGCTCATCAAATCTTGAACTTGAACTCTTGCTCCAGATTTACCTTTTCCGTTACTAATACCAGACATTGCTGATAACATATCTTGAGCAGAGTGTAAACAACGAAGAGATACTATGTACAAATGGTGTGCTTTGTCAGCTTCTTTCTTTGACTTACGTAATTCTCTGTGGCATGATTCAGCCTTTTCTCTTTGCTTGTCAACTTCTTTGTTCCACTGAAGCATCAGTTCATGTGCTTCTTGAGCAGCATTAGCTGCGTTTTGTACTTCTTCGTGTGCTTCCTCTTGTTCTGCTAAGGCAGCCCTTAAGTCATCTCGAAGCGATGTCATATCGTCGTTTTTATCATCAACAGAGTTCATCTTTTTGAGTAAAGAACTGATTTCTTTCATTCTTTTCATGACTTTAGTTTCGTTTTTACCAGTGTGTCGGCCTTGCTCAAACTCTCTTTCGAGTCTCTGAAGTTCACGCTTTAGTGTGTGTGGCGTGACCGGTTTCTGGCCTCTTCGACCTCTTTGATTATCTTGTTCTGGAGCACCGCCTCTTGATACATCAAGTTTAGACTTAATGTCCTTTACTTTGACGTTTGCATCTTGTCGAATTTGCTTCTTTTCTCTAACCAATTCGTTCATCTGCTCTCGAATATCTCTTTGCTCACGAACTTGAACAATTAATTCTTTAACTTCCCCATTGAGTTCATTTCTAGCGGTTGAATGGGTTTTTGACTTCTTATTCCACTCATCTCGTGTTTCACGAAAAGCTGTCGCTTTTTCGTTAACCATATTCTTCTTTTCTTCGAGAACTTGACTGATTTCTGCCATTGAAAAACTCACCTTGTTGTGTAAGATTCTCACCTTACACTCCCTTGCGACTGATATCCCCCATTTAATGCTTGATATTTTGCATTGCGCACAGAACTAATCAACTTATCTTGAACTTGCCTTGAGGTAGGCATTCAGTCTGTCGGTGGCGGCGGATATTTGATGCCTTATTGCGCCAAGATTACACTTTGCTAAACAAAACGCGATGAGGGTGTAGTTTCTCTCTAGTTTATGCACCAGAATAATATGTTTATCAGTTATCAAGGTAGTTGATTGAAATTCTTTGGAATTGTTTAGATTATTACCCAACTGTGACATCAGGTGATTGTTTTTTTCTTGATTTGGTTCGATTGCTTTGACAAAACCATCCCCATCAAGTAGAGCAACGCTCTGGATATCCTTTGACTCGCACAAGTCAGACACCACAAACTCTTCCATGGGTTGACATATTGGTTAGGTGTATAATTTTATACTGTTCCCACCATCATATATCCATCTTCATCAGCGTAGTAATTATCGATAGTCTGTTGGATATTTAGCCCAAAACGTTGGTAAAATTTTTGAGCCCTTAGATTTGACACCCGTACTTCCAATTGAATTGTATTTCTTTCAATTTCTCTTGATGTTGTGAATAATTCTTTAATCACTTTGGTTCCAAGACCTTGCCCCTGATATTGCTTTTCAATTACTAACGCAACGATTCTCACTCTGTCATCAAATATTTGTTTTGACCACAAAACTCCAATCAATGATTTTGGATGGGGGTAATCTTGATGATTGATCAGTAGACGATTACCATTCCATTCAGGTATTTGCAGCATTCGGAAAGTGGAATCTGTGTATGATTCCCCAGTCTCCTGCTTGAACAATTGACTAATTCTTAACTTCCAGGTTTCAGGCATATCTTCAGGTTTTGGACCTAGAATCCATGAAATATTACTCATAAAAGCACCTCCTAGTATTATTGATTTTTAGAAGATTTACCTCTTTTACCTCTTTGAGGAGTAACGGAATGATTATTTTTTTTGTGCTTATTTTTACCCTTTCTGTGGGTTGCTTTGGTTTTATTCACGGAACTTAACCCACCGTTTTTCAATAAAACCTCTAAGTCTTGCAAAGAGAAAGAATCCCCAGAAACAACTTTACTTTTTACCGCATTCACTTTAACATTGTCAACGGATTTTTTTCTCTTTCCTTTATTTCTAGAATGTTTGTTATTATTAAAGTGGGTCTGTTTCCTGAGCCAAGCCTCAAGGCGACCAATTTCTCTCCTCAAGTTTCTGCGCTCTCTTTTGAGTGGATTTAGTTCCTTTAGCAATTTCATTGCCAAGTCATCAAAATCAGTAAACTTTCCAAAAGATTGAATTTCTATCATTTCTTGTCTGATATCTTTGATATGCTCAATTGAATGTTGCTGTTGTTCTAATAACTTCAAAAATTCTCGATGATATTTTCGAGCCAGTTTGGAGTGTTCATACATACTTTGAAGTTCAAAGAACCAAGAAAACATTTGTTTTTCTTTTTCTAGGCTCAGTTCTACTCGATTTGTGTTTTCAGTTGTCAATATCGAATACACTCTGGAGAGCTCTTCTTCAATGAAATGTACTGGTATGTAATGATTGTTTGAGGAATCTCGCTTACTTTGCAATTCATCAATTTTTGAACGTCTTGGCCTTAGTTCTGAAGACAAACCAGATTGTTCCTTAGCTAACTCAGCATTTCTTCGCAATGCTTTGGACATTTTGATCGCATCATTACGTTCACTTTCCCTTACCAGAACACTCTTTTCAACCTGTTTTAGTTGTTCATACAGTATTTTTAAATCATGCTTAGTTTTGTCGTCATTTTGGTTTCTTAAATCTTCAAATAAGTCAAGTTTTGGTTTGTTGGGTGTTATTTCAGGGTATTTAATTTCAGTGATTATACTCCAATTAGTATTTTTTGAAATCAATTGATAAGCCCTTATAACTTCGTCTCTTATTTCAAAAACACCCTCGACGTCAAGTACTCTACTCAAATCATGTTTGTTGTCGAATGGGTCTTCAACGGGTAGTGCGAATTTGCCAAGTCGCTTTATCTCGGGATCTTGTATAGCGTCGCTAACGTA
Organism: Methanobacteriota archaeon; assembly: GCA_018659375.1. Lineage (GTDB taxonomy): Archaea > Thermoplasmatota > Poseidoniia > Poseidoniales > Poseidoniaceae > MGIIa-L1. Next base: position 11,629 of record JABJMO010000022.1, read on the forward strand.
CGGTTTAGTAGCAACCCAATTCTTTTCCTTTCGGGTTAATATTTTTCCAGATCCTACAGATATCACTCCATTATTCCATGGCCAATCTTTGGCCAGTACCTCAAAGAATCCACTCACCAATTCTCCAATATTAGACTTGTTTAGAGTGGTGAAATGTAATTCTTCATCCAGAAACATCCCGATGTCATAGTTTGTACCGTCGATATCAACTGTATCGGAGTCATCTTTTTTCAACAAATTTGGTAGGACTTCCTGCTCTAATGATTGAAGATAATTAATCGCAATTAAGGTCCATGCATAGGAAGAAAACGTACCCATGGCCGCATCTGAAATTCCACGGTTTCTTGCCCAATATTTGATTGAAATAATGAACGGTTTCACTCTAGAATCTAATGCTGAGTATCTACGTAGTAATTCAGTATTGTGAACGGCGAGACTGTTATTTATCGAAATATCGACAGGGATTTTTGATTGGCTATCAATAAATTTGACAATCGGTACTTTTGCAGTCGTAATTAATGTTACATTATCCATGCCATCTTCATTAAGCATTCTCGCAATCTTCTTTAGAACTTTTTTGGGCTTTTCTCCGTTGAATTGCAAACATAGGTCGATGTCACCATTGATTAAACTAAGGCCCGATTCAAAGGAACCAAAGGTAGTGACCGTAGAACCTCGGAACTTATTTGTTAGTACTTTTGTCAAATGTTTGGTAATACCATTTCTCCGCTTCATCAAGTTATCAGAAGTTTTCTGACTAGAGGCAAATTTCTTAATTTCTGTGTCTAGGTGATTCGTATTTTCGACAACTAAACTTATCTTTGATAAATCTAAACTTCCAACCTTCAAAGCCGTGACGAAAGGCCAAGATTCAATCTTGCCGATATCAAAATCTATTCGTTCAAAGTCAGCAAGCAACTTATGCCCCCCTGGTCATATTTTTCTTTCGATTAGTACGGTGTATTTGTCTACTAGACGGTCCACCATCTGCAACCCTTTTGGCGTCAACTAACAATTCTTCAAAACCGTCATTAAGTCTTGATTGCCAGAATTCAGCAGCAGTTTTTGACTCAGCTAATGATGATGTTAACTTAGTAAATCTCGATTCCAATTTCCTACGATGACCTTCCGCTTTATTCCATTCTTGTACTAAGGTCAAGTAAATTGGGTTTAGTTCACCTAGGGCAGTGTTTGCTTTGTTCGATTGAATTAATTTGGCGGAAAGAGGACCATTTGACTCCAAAAGGGTAACGACTTCCGACAACTTTTCCAAGTTTTCATTAAACTCTTCAACACTAGCGTCAGCAATTGATAGTGCTTCGATTATCTGCGATAATTCTAGTTGTTGCTCTTTTTTGAGATGTTCTATCGGGGATTCTTGTTTAAGCGCCTGAGTGACTACCTTCCTTTCCATTTTAAGGGCAGAGATTTTACTCTCTAAATTTTCTTTATTACTACGCACTTGTCGAGCAATTTTTTCAGCAGTATGCTTTTGATCACCTGTTTGCGATAATAATTGAGGTAGTGATTGAGTGATTCTTTCACGCTTGTGAAGTATCAATTTTGTGAGGACTTCTGTTCTCACCGCCATCAGGTCCTCGGGTGTCACGCCTCGGTGGTAAAATTCAATGTTGAAAAACATGGCGCAGGAGTTAACTACGGCGTGAAGGTCAAGAACCCTCAGTATTACCGGGTATTATGGCGGGAGACTCAAACACTGTATTCCCAAAAATCAGCGTCATATTCGTGCTGACATTACTGTTGTTAAATCTGCCAACTGCTGCAGCAAGTGGTAATGGTATATTGATTAATAATTCGACAATCAACCTAACTGATTTTCAATCCACTAATGACTCATATTTTACCCTAGAATTCGATGTTGACGCTTTTGGTCAGAGTTCGACAGGCTACTATGAAGGTATAATTCATTATGAGATGCAAAAGATAGATGGTTCAGTATTGTCAAATCAAAGTGTTAATTTCAATATATCAGAGGCTAGTAGCCAACAAATCGTAGTTAATCTAACCAGTTTAGATATTGGGTATACTGTGGTGGTTTTGGGTTTAACAGGTGATGTTGGAACAGAATCACAAAGTCATTCGAGTCACTTTGAAAGAACAATTCATCGTCTAAATCCCCTAAATATTTCTATCGCAGAAATCAGTTCAATACTCTTTGAACCGGTTGATTCAACCAACACTGCGACTGGAAATAATTCCATCTCAGATGGCGATTACTTACAACTACAAATACCGGTAATTAACAGTGGTGATTTTGACTGGAATGGTTCGTTAAACATTACCATAGATGATGGTAATAGGCTTGAGCAAGGAGTTTCAGAAGAGTTTCAGGTAAATGATTTTCAAACCGTAATAATTACTTATAATTCGACAAATCAATTCTTTGAAGGTGATTTAATTGTCACGATTGACTTAGTCGGTGAAAATGATTCATACTCAGAGGATGATACAAGATCATTCACGATATCTGTTCAGCCACCACCGTTGCCATTAATACAAGTTGAGATAAATTTTGTTGGTGAAAATCTTGTAGCAGGCGACCCGCTTCCCTTTGAGGTCGTGATATACAATAACGGTACAGTTGCTTTCGCTGGAGAATTGAATTGCGATTTTAATGGGGAATCAGTGAGTGAATCATCCATAATCTCCGCACCACAATCAATTGTTTCGAATAATATTTCCGTAATTACCAAACCAGGTTTGATCATGTGTGAGGTGACAGGGCAACGAATGGATGTTTCATCCAACAGCATTTCAACAATCCAAATCGATGTAGAATCTGCAATGTTTGAACTTGCAGGAAGTTCATCACCTTCAGCATTAGGAGGTCCTTGGCACGCTGGTGATGAAGCACAGATGTCTTTGCTGATTAGAAATTCCGGTGAGATAACTGGTAATGCTTCACTGAAGATTGAGTCTAATGGTGTCATCATGCAGGGTCAATCAATCAATTTACTTCCCGGTGAGGCAGGAGAAGTCACTCTGTCAATGCCGTTAACTCAAGTTGGTCAACAAATACTAAATTGGTCTCTATACACAACAGATGGCGATACAGTTGGCGACCTTTCTGGTTCAATTTCTATTCCTGTTGCTCAAAGGCAAACACTTGATTTTACATTTACGGAGGTGACTTGGGATACTGATGAAGGAATCGATGCTTCATGGTCTGTAGATCTTTCCAATGGAATAGAGCGCGACGTGAATATCAAAATAGGGTATTCATATCTGTCAGAGGAAACTACAATATTTGATGTTGACATGATATTGCAGCCTGGAAATACCGCAGGCCAAATTAACATTGGAACAATATCTGCGGATTTTGTAGTAATTCGAGTTCAAGAGTTGAACTGGATAGCAGAATCATCTTTTTCATCCTATACAAAATTAGTACCAGATGATAGGCCAAACTATGATATTGAGTTCACTGGACAATCAAATCCTAATCGGCCCAGTGCCGGTCAGCTGTCTACCGTTAGTGTCACGGTGTCCAATATTGGTGAAACTTCAGGGCCAAATGGAAATTTGATTCTATATGGGCAAAGTGGGAGGATCTTAGATCAAAAAACGACTGCTAGTCTGGCCAGTGGTGATTCAACATTAGTTACTTTCAGTTTCTCGTGGCCTGCAGGAAGTGAGGTGACGCTAAATTGTAAATGGGATTATGGTGAAGACTCAACCAGCATTGATCGTCAATTCATTTCGAGTGTTATCGAAGAAGACTCAAGCAAAACATCAATTCCTTGGGGAGGGATTCTTGGTGGTCTAGCGGTAGCTGCAGTAATAATATTACTAATTAGGTTGAAGGACTCGAGTAAAACTAAACCTCAAGTTGTTAAATCATCAGTTTCCGAGAGTAAAAAATCAACAGATATTTCAGCAATTAAAATTGAAATAAGTTGTCCTGAGTGCTCTAGACAATTAAGAATCCCACAGAATTATTCAGGTACAGTAAAATGTCCTGACTGTTCTAATAGTTTTGAAGTTGATGACACAATTGAAGAAATCGAAGAGGAAGAAACAGTCGAAACTCTAAATGATGGTAAAATCGAAATTTCATGCCCAGAATGCAGACAAAGTCTGCGTATTCCAAATTCTTATGAAGGCTCAGTTAGGTGTCCATCATGTAAGAATATTTTCAAATCAACAGATAGCGAAGTTTGAATAATATGTAGGATAGGGATTAATGTGTCAAGCGGTCATTTCCAAGAATTCGAGGATGAGTACCTAGAGATGATGTACCAATTTTACGAAAAAGACCCGGATTCAAGAGTACGTACAGGTGATTTGGCAGAGGCCTTGCGTGTCACTCCAGCATCGACTACAGAGATGGTGCAAAGACTAGCAATTAAAGGATTTTTAGACTATGTTCCCTACAAGGGATCAAGTTTGACAGAACAAGGCCTCATTCATGGTAAGAAAATGAAGCGTAGGCATAGGTTAGCAGAAGTTTTGTTAGAACACCTACCGTTTGATGGTAATCAACATTCGACAGCTTGTCGACTCGAACACGCAATTGACGATGATTTAGAGGTCGCGTTAACCATATATTTGGACAACCCTGTAAAAGACCCCAGTGGAACAAAAATACCAAGCATGTCATCTGATATCGAAGAACGGGTTACAAAATTAAATTCGGGGCTTAGTTCACTCGCAAACTTGGCAGTTGGCAGTAGCGGTGTTGTCAAAATCATCGCATTGGGTAAACTAGATACCGATCTTGTTAAACAATTTAACATAACTATCGGCGACATGGTTAGTAAAACTGGAGACAGTAGTTATCAGTGTAATGATTCAGATATCCAACTGCATGACGACATTGCTGCAAAAATGATAATAAGTCAATAAACTACATTCATTTGACTCAACACTTTAGAACGGTGTCGACTTCGACCACCCATGGGTGATGATAAAATCACAGACCAACCTGTTGATTCCAAGGTTGAAGAGGAATCAGTCAATGCTGATGATAATAATAATTCTAATTCAGATTCAGAGCAAAGCTTTACTGATACTGTCAAGGCATTGAGTAATAACTCGATAAAAAAAATCAGGAAATGGAACAACGAGGCGTTTTTATACGCCTTTGATCGTCAATTAATTTCCTTTGGATTAAGATTATTATTATTCTTGCCTGGGTTCGCTATTCTGACCTTTTTTGGAGCATGGGCTTATGCTAACACTTCACCGGGTTGGTGGGACAGTTTTATCGAACCAACATTAAACCAAAGTTTTTCAACAATATTAGTGGGGTTAGTATTTGTAATCTTACTTGGGTATATACTTGCTCTGGCTCTACATAGGCACCGAGTTAATTTGACAATCAGGTCATTTGAAGAAGAAGTCAAAGCAGCCCAATCAAAACATTTGTCCATTAAATCATTGCACGGTTATGAGCCTCTCGAGGATTCAATAAAACGTTCAGTGACCAAGCATTTCTTTTCCTTAACTTGCTCTCTGCTAGCGATATCTGCTTTATCTGGTATAGCATTTTATGGTATGCAAAGTGACATGGGGAAGAACCTACTCGCTCTCTCATTTTCCCTGACTATGCTTTCACTTGGCCAACATATTGCGACAAGATCATCAAACTTCAATATGGCAGAACGAACTGGTCTTTTGCAAGCATACAATTCACCAGTCCACCCATCAACTCTTGACATGGTTTTTTCCGATTTAGTTAAGTCACAACTCGATCCATTACTCAAGTCTGAATATGAGACATTTGTGAAAGATGTTGAAGCATACGTAAAGCGAGGCGTAGAGCCGAGGTTTGCTAGAGAAAAAATGATGATGACGCTTTACAAACATTCGCAAGGCCTCGACCTATCATCAGTTTACTCAGAATTTGGTGAAATTCTAACTAAGGCTGGAGTGGAATTTGTTAAGACTCACGAGGTTTTTACCATCGAAGAATGGTTACTTATTATCGATTATATAGAATCACAATGCCCAGCCTTTTTCCGCATGATTGGACGAATTGAGGAGGATTTATCGGCGGGAAGGAAATCTATCAAAGACGATATAATTTTTGAAGTGGATATGGAAAATGTCGTTTACGGAAAGGCAAATTTGTTTACCTACATGCACAATCTCTCAGATGAGACAAGAACAGTTGTATTAAGAGTTCAATCTCCAGACTTTAGGCCTCACGATATTGCGATGACTTACCGCTTAGAACCTGGTGAAAAGCAATGGTGGCCTGCACAAGGTTTGCCTCTCTCACAATCTGGTGATGATGACATTTTAGCAATTATGTCCGCTCTGTTAAGGGACGGTACGGTTGCTTGGCAGTCTTTATTGCCTGAACGATTTGGAGAAGCAACAGTTTCTGTGAGACTCGAAGAAGTTAGTGGAGAATTACTCACTGGTTCACAAATGAATGTCCGAATACGCTCGGTATTCAAAGAAAGAATACGTGCCGCCAGTTCCCTTGTGTTCAATGTAATTGGACTAGCAGGTACATTAATTTCATCGACATTATTGACATTTATTATTGTTTAACGACATTTTTTACAAAGCGTAGATTTGAAATGGTGAACTCTTACGACCAACCATGCGCGGGAAGTTGAATGAGGGCGAAGAAACGCCGGACGCTGAACTTCGTGACAAGCTCCATGCAATGGAGTCCAGAGTTCGTAAGATGAAAGAAACTCGTAACAATTTCAATGCTCAGGCTAAGGTTTCAGCAGAAAAGAGAAATTCAGTACAGTCTCAGTATAAGGAACATCGAGAGAAAATTGAACTATTTGTGGCAGAAGTAAGAGCCATGCGTGCTGAAATAAAATCCTTTAAAGAAAAGCGTAATGCCATCCAAAGTCAAATGCGTGACTTAATTTCACAAATTAAGGGTAAAAGAAAAGATCGCACCGAAAAGCGTTCAGCCACAGCAGAATATGCTGATTTGAAGCAACAAGTAGACGCTCTTGAAAAGAGATTTGAGACCACTTCTGTTGGTGTGAATAAGGAAAAAGAAATGGTTAAGAAAATCAAAGAATTTTCTAAGAGAATTGAAGAACTAGAGCCTGAAGTGACCAAGTTCAAAATGGTTGAAGTAGATATGTCAGATATCGATTCTGCCATTAAAACCCTCAAAGCCGAGGCAGACGCAGCTCACAATTCAATGATTGAAGCGGTAGAGAGACTAAATGCCAAAACACCAGAAGTCGATGAGGCATTTGTTCACCGTGATTTCCTAAAGTCAGAAGGAGACAGGTTTCATACAGAATTTGTCGAACTTAAAGAAAAGGCTAACGAAGTGCATGCAAAGATAGAGGAATTGATGGTTGATGTCAACAAAGCCAAAGATGAATTAAAATCTGTAAGGGAAGAAAGAAAATCTTGGTTGACAGATCATAATTCATCGGTCAAGAAAGAGATGAAAACAGGCGCCCAGTCTGAAGAAGTTGCAGATTTACTTACTAATTCACTATTGTCCAATGGCTCTATTACATTTGGTGGATTGAGTAACGAAGATTTTGTTTCTAAATCTAAATCAAAGAAATCAGACAAAAAGAAAAACATGCGAAGAGTTGACGTTTCTAGAAGAAGATAGGTGTCAATATGATTGGCGTTATTATGGCCGGTGGAAAAGGAACTCGGCTTTATCCATTAACTGCGAATAGGCCTAAACCACTCGTACAGGTCTTAGGAAAACCAGTAATAGATTATGTCAATGATGCATTACTTGACGCAGGGGTAAAGGAAGTAATTTTAACCACAGGTTACCAAGGTGAAGGTTTGGTTTCTTTAGTAAAAGAATGGAACCAACAGAAATCAGGGGTCTTTTCAGTAAATAATGAAGCTAGGCCTATGGGGACTGCTGGCAGTGTAAAATTATTGCAAGACAAACTTACTGATACCTTTATCGTAGCCTCTGGTGATGCAATTCTGTCTTCTGATTTAAAGAACTTAATTTCAGCACACAAATTTTCTAAATCTAAGGTGACAATGGCTCTTTGGGAAGTTGAAGACCCCACTCAGTTTGGCATTGTGGGTTTATCTTCCAAATTAAAAGGGCAAGTTAAGGCAAATCTTTCTGAAGGTTATATCACAAGATTTTTGGAAAAACCCTCCCTTGAAGATGCTTTTAGTAATGTCATAAACGCTGGATTGTACATTATTGAACCTGAGGTATTAGAGCATATTCCGTTTGATACCAAATATGATTTTAGTAAAGACCTGTTTCCTAAATTATTGGAATTGGGATGGCCCTTATATGCTAAGAAGCTAGATGGACTATGGTTTGATGTTGGAACACCAAGCGAACTGGTAAGAGCACAAAATGAGTTGATTGTTAAACGAATGGAACTCCCTTTCAAAATCCCACCAGGTGAAATTACTGCTGATGGTGGATATATTTTTGATATGGCTAATTCTCGATCTAGAGTAATTAAGAGTGTACTTTGTGATCAAGTCTCAGTTGGTGAAAATTGTGAAATTGAAGATAGTTTAATCATGAAAAACTCAAAAGTTGCTGATAACACTAAAATTAAAAGTTCGGTTATTGGAAATAATGTCACTATAGGGTCTGAATGTTCGTTAATTGGTTGTGTAGTTGGTGACAATGTATCGATTAAAAACAAGACTAATTTAGTAAATTCCCAAGTTGATTCCTAGATAATTAATAGCATTGAATAAATATGACTTGTTACAGGATTGGATGAGTAAGATGGCTGATGAGAATGAAACTCCCTACCGGTCATACAATCGTACCTGGTCTGAGATTGAACAGATGCTCGAGGATGCTGAAGGTCGATTAGTTCAGTGGAAGCAATGGTACGACCAGTGTCGAAAGAATGGTGACCTAGATGGCATGAAGGAAGCGGCTAGAACTCACAAGGCTTTACAAGGTGTAGTTAAGACTTTGAAATGGACATTAGGTGAGGAAGGAATTGATAATCCTCTAGAGTGATTACCAGCCGCGCTGATCTAATCTTACTTCCAAGGTTTCTAATTCGTCACCTTTCATCGGCTCTCCAAGAGTCATTGCCATTGCTTCAGCGACTTTTGCACCATCACCATAATGTGCGGTAGCAAGAACAATTGCATCAGCCATGGTTTTTGGGTCGTCAGATTTGAAAATACCGGACCCGACAAACACTCCATCCATGCCCATGCGCATCATTAGCGAGGCGTCGGCAGGCGTGGCGATTCCACCAGCAGAAAATGTCACTACTGGGAGACGTTGGATTTCTTTTATCTCTGAAAGTATTTGCACAACTTCTTGGTGCATTGTATCATCAATTGGTCCAAATGGCGTAACTTCATAGGTTCCCGGGAGCGTTGATTTTTGTGACAATACTTTGTATCTGGAAATTATCGAGTCAGCGGCAACGCTTAGTTGCTCTTGGTCGAGATTTTGTAGTTGTTTAATTTCCTGGTCGATGAGTCTAGCATGAGTCACTGCCGCAACAACATTGCCAGTGCCAGCTTCGCCTTTGGTCCTAATCATTGCTGCACCTTCGTAGATACGCCGGACAGCCTCAGGAAGTTCGGTTGCTCCGCAAACAAATGGAATTTCAAAATCTTTTTTGTTGATGTGGAAGAATGGGTCTGCTGGAGTTAACACCTCCGACTCATCAATCATGTCGACGCCCATAGATTCGAGAATCCTTGATTCACCTTGGTGGCCAATTCTTGACTTAGCCATTACTGGTATTGATGTGCAATCTAATATTCCTTGAATCATGTCTGGATGACTCATTCTTGCTACGCCGCCTTGTTTTCTAATGTCGGCAGGCACTCTTTCCAAAGCCATTACTGCCACAGCACCTGAATCCTCTGCTACTGCTGCTTGTTCTGCGTTAACGACGTCCATAATGACGCCGCCTTGTTGCATTCTTGCAAAACCTCTTTTCAAAAGTTCGCTGCCGCTACGAAACTGGGTAAAATCTAAATCTGCCATGATATCACAGCCTTCAATTAGTCAGCGAGAACCGGAGATTCTCCTTCTGCTACTTCTGCATCTACTGATTCGTCAGCATTGCGGTCAATCCAGTGTTCTTCTTCATCGGGAACATCAGTGTCAGCAAAAATTGCGTCTACCGGGCATTCGGGAACACAAGCGCCGCAATCAATGCATTCGTCTGGGTCGATAACTAGGTAAGTTTCGGCTTCTCTAAATGCGTCAACAGGGCAAACTGCTACGCATTCTTGGTACTTGTGGTCTACGCACGCAGTAGTTACAACATGGGTCATAATTTCTCCTCATTACCTCGGTGGAACTTGAGATACTTAACCTCTTGTGATTCATCGTAAAGGTTTAGGGTATACGAAAGTTCTCTTATTGTTCGAACAAGATGTTGTTTATTTCGCCGATAGCTGTCTGCCCGGGGTATACTTCAATTTTGATATTACACTTGACTGATTTTTGAGTTGAATTTGTTATCAATACACGTTGTTCAACCAAATTATCCAAACATAATCGAATGTGCAGAGTATTATTCTCATCTATTTTTTCAGATAATTTTTCGGCAATTACGGTTTTGTCGACAGTTTTAATCTTGCTGATAAATTGTTTTACCGCTTTATTTTTGCTTAACTTAAACGAAATTAGGTATACTGCTGAGCCGTGATAAGAAGTTGATTTATCAACCGTTATGTCTGGCTCGTCACCTGCTAACCACTCCATGGCGTCAACAATTGTCGCAGTATTATCTACGCCACTAGCAGTGACTCGACAACTTACGTGGTGTAGGCCCATACTACCCCGGAAGGCTGGTTGTTGAAGAGTTTTGTTGAATATTATCAATTATTTACTACTCCCTGCAATAGTCCCTTTGAAATAGGGGGGGTTAGTCGGCAACTTGCAAGTGGGGTAGCCCCCGCAAGACTAACCGAGTTGATATCGATGGCAAAGAAAGTGAGTGCAAAGGCACGTGCAGCAGCACGTAAACAGCGTGACAAGTGGAAGACAAAGAGATGGTACACTATTCGTGCACCAAGACATCCATGGGATTTCAAGAATATCGGAGAAACGATCGGTGAGTCGGATGAGCACATTATGGGCAGAGTCTACGAAATGACTTTGCAAGAATTCAACGGTGACTTCACTAAGATGCACGTTATTCTAAGGTTCCGTGTTGACGAATGTGTTGGACAAGATGCGCTAACAACTTTCATCGGTCATCACCACCAAACAGACCACATCAGAAGGCAAATCCGTAGATACCGCGGAAAGGTAGACGATGTCGTTGATGTAGTGACCACAGACGGTTATTTGGTTAGACTAAAACCATTGATTATTACTCAGAAAAGAGTTCAAACATCAGTTAAGCAAGTTATGCGCTCTAAGACGAGAGATCTACTTCTCGGCTTTGCCGCAAAGAACACCTACGCTAAGTTACAAGAAGCAATTCTAGGTGGAGAACTTGAAGAAGATGTAAGAAAAGCGGTAAAACCAATCTATCCTATTAAATCCATTTCTATTAGGAAGAGTCAATTGTTACAAACTGGTGTAGTAAATGAAAAAGGTCCAACCCTCGATGAAATTCATGCAGAAGAGGCTAAAACAGCTTCAGAACTGAAGGCTAAGAAAGCAGCTGCTCTAGCAGCAGCCATGGAAGATGAAGAAGAAGCAGAAGCAACTCCTTCGATTCTAGATGCAGCAGAAGCCATGGAACCAGAATCTGAAAAATCGAATGAGGTTGTAGAAGAAGCACCTGAGGTTGAAGAAACCAAAGAAGTAGCACAAGAAGATGCAACAGAATCAGTTGACCATAGCAGTATGTCAGTGGCAGAACTGAAAGAACTCCTAAAGGCTGCTGGAAAGCCAGTATCAGGAAAGAAAGCAGATTTGATAGCCCGACTAGAGGAATAACCAACCAACCATTCTATTGGTGATGCCTAATGGAACGCATTGGCATTATTGGCGGTACAGGTCTAGTTGATTTTGAATTCAAAGACGGTCCTAATGAAGAATACCACATGTTCGAAAAAAGAACAGACAATGTGATGGTACAAACAGAATATGGGCAAGTCCCCCTAAAATGTATGACAATTAACATAATTGGCAATGATGAAGAAAAGGAATTATTCTTCCTTCAACGACATCATAATGGTGACCAAGCAAACAAACCTCCACATTCAATTAATCACAAAGCCAATATGGCCGCGTTAAAAGAAGCATGCTGTGATGTAATTATCTCTGTTTGTTCAGTTGGAACACTAGAAGCAGATTTCCCTCCTGGGAAAGTTGCTTTGGCAGATCAGTATATTGATTTTAGTGGAATTGCTTCGACTTTCAGCGAAGAGTTTGCGACTTTCACCTCTGTTACGGAACCATTCTCAACTCAATTAAACAAAAAATTAGAATCAGGGTTAAGAACTTCCCAAGGATTTGATGACACGAATGAGCGGATGTATTACACTTATTGGCTTGCCCAAGGCCCTCATTTCGAGACAAGAGCTGAGGTAGATGCAATTGGCCTTCTTGGTGGCCATATGGTTGGTATGACTATGGCAAGAGAAGTAAAACTCGCCAATGAATTGAATATTCCCTATTCAGCAATCTGTATTTCATCAAATTGGGCTGCAGGCAGAGAACCAGGCGACCCCGGCGCAGAATTATCTCATCAACAGGTTTCTGCCCAAGCCAATGAACGCTTAGAGCCTGTTTTTCAAACCTTATTCAATATTTTAAGGGATGAGTAAGAACTATTCTGTACCGCTGTATCATTGCCTATATGGAAGGATTGAACGTTGAGGATTGGGTCGCTCACGAGCCGGGCAATGAATGGGAAACAATGATGAAAAAAGTCGCCCATTTTCATCACAAACATGATTTCGCGGGTAAAAATGGTCACGATATGGGTTACCGTATTGCTCTGACTGTTGAGGAATTAGGTGAACTCTCTGCGGCTATTACCAAGAGTAAACCCATTGAGGAATGCGCAGAAGAAATGGCAGATATTCTGATCTTGCTAATGGGCCATTCGATTGCGATGGAAATTGATTTAAAATCAGCGTTTGAAAAGAAGTATGCTAGGATTATGCAAAGAGAAGCACTGACTGGGCGATTGGGCGTGAGAGTAACTGAATACAAAAAAAAGTAGTTTTACTTATTTAGAAAGCTTTTGGAAAGTCATGTCGTACTGATCCCGTTGTGATTTTTCAACAAAGTTATGTTCGTCTAACGCAAACACCGACTCATCAATTTCTGGTGCAAAGGTATCTGGCTGGTTAACAGTACAGTGAATAATTGTGCGGTAAATGATTTGTGTATACGGCAAAAATAATTCATATATTTCGCCACCACCTATTACAAACAAATCCTGTGATTTAGCCATCTCAATTATTTCATCAAAGGTTGCTGTTTCTACATCAGACCTATCGCTTCGAGTTAACACCACGTGCCTTCGATTAGGCAACTTACCTGGTAAACTGTCCCAGGTTTTTCTGCCCATTACTATAGTTCCACCACTGGTTATTGTTTTGAAATGCTGTAAGTCAGTTGATTGGCGCCATGGTAAATCACCATTTTTGCCGATGGCGTTTTTTTCGTCACAAGCATATATCATTATTATCATGTCATCAACTCAGATGGCAATTGGTGCTGATATGTGTGGATGGTGCTGATAATTTAGCACTTCGATGTCATCAAAGGTAAATTGGTCAATATCATCAATGGCTGCATTTAATTTTAGTGTAGGTAAATTCATTGGTTCTCTAGTAATTTGAAGACGCGCTTGTTCTAGATGATTGTTGTATAAGTGAGCATCACCGATTGTGTGAACAAATGCTCCTGGTTGAAGACCGCAAACTTGGGCCATCATGTGGGTAAGTAATGCATATGATGCAATGTTAAAAGGTACTCCAAGAAATACATCTGCGCTTCTTTGGTAGAGTTGACAATTTAGCTTACCATTTGCTACGTGGAACTGGAAAAAAGCATGACATGGCATTAATGCCATTTCCTCTAATTCTCCGACATTCCAAGCTGAAACAATTATTCTACGACTATTAGGGTTATTTTTTATCATACCGATTGCACCAGTAATCTGGTCAATTATCTCGCCGGTTTTGGATTCCCAATGGCGCCATTGTTTGCCGTAAACAGGGCCTAAATCGCCATTGTCATCAGCCCATTCATTCCAAATTCTAACACCATTATCTTGGAGGTATTTTACATTGGTATCGCCCTTTAAAAACCATAGCAGTTCATAAATAATGGATTTTAGATGTAACTTCTTGGTTGTCACCATGGGAAATCCTTTCGATAAGTCAAATCTCATTTGGTGACCAAATACCGACAGTGTACCAGTGCCTGTTCTGTCGCCCTTCTGTTCACCTTCATCTAAAATTCGTCGGATTAAATTTAGATATTCTTCCATAATGTCGCCAGCCTAACCAAAGGGAGGAAGCATTTGATAATTTTCTAATTTCAGTTCGCCGAATAAATGGGGTACGTGCAATTTAGGGTGCTCCTAATTCACTAATACTCACCATTAATTGGTCAGTGAATTTTCTATAAAGTGTGGCAATGCGTGATTTGATATCATGTTTCTCTAAATCAGCCATGGCTCTAATTTGTTTAGCGGACATATTTCCACCCTCTCCGCTACTAAGCCACTCCAGCCAAGAAATCTTCTGGCCGTAATTTATTTTTACCGTTTTCCATAATTTAGGTAGTTTATCTGCTTGTGGTGCCATCATTTTTCTGGTTCCTTCTAACGCAACTGGGACTATATTTGCATGCGGGAAGGATGCAGCAAGCCTAGCAACACCAGTTTTTCCAGGCAGTAACAATGGTTTCTCAGTTTTCTTTGATCTTGTCCCTTCAGGAAAAATTCCTAACGCACAATTCGATTCAAGAACATCAGCAGCAGATGCAAGTGCCAAATCACCACCTTCTTCTCGTTGAGTCTCAATCTGTCCGGTGAGATTCATAAATTTCCGAAGAAAGAAATTTTTGAAATGACCATCCTTCGCTAAATAATGAACTTTCCTTCTTGATGATGCAATTACCAGTATCGGGTCAACATGCGATAAATGATTGGCTGCAAAGATGGTTGGTCCTTTAGTTGGTATCCTTTCAGAACCAGACATCTTTATCCGTAACAAGCCTCTAATCAAAGGAGAAAAAATGAAACGGATAAAGGAGTAACCTGGGGTTGGTGCTATCCCGCCGTTGCGTGGAGTGATTTTCCAGTATGGCTCAAGAGTGTTCCATGCCTCGAGAATGTCATCGAGACTGTCGTTCATATCTTCCCGTCACGGGATTTACCTTTGATTGTTGCTTCAGATATAATCATAATATAATGATTTCAACATGATTCCAAAAATCCTACAATACGAAGTATCAAAACTAAGGATAATAACCAAGAATTACCCGGGTTGTGATTGTTGTGAAGAATGCCAGTATTTTGACGGTAATTCTTTTTTCCTTGCTCGGTTTAATTTTCTCTCCATCAGTTATTGCTGACGCAAAGTGGGATGAAGACGGTTGGCTCAACACCTCTCTAGCTACAGAGCGGCTCAATAACGGAGATGAGTTTGGTTGTTATGAGATGCCAGGGCTATCTTGGAATTCCGATCCGGGTGCAGTGGCAGGAGAATGCAGAGAGTATATCGAGAAAAGAGTTGATGCAAGTCTATGGGGTGAGAACCCGGTATCCACATATACGCCAAATTCTCTTACTATGTCACAGCATCAAATTATTTCACAGCAAGGATTTGTCGTCCATGGAGATGATAATTCACTTGGCTACACAGCATGGCATAATTCAACGGACATTCCTGCGGATTTATGGGATTGGTACAATTTAGGCCGCCGCGGTGGCAGTTTAGAGCAGGTAGTTGGTTCAGTGGACACAGTCAAGGACGCAGTTGAGGAAGGTGGTTTGGTAAATCTGTACTGGATTGGCCGAGTTAACGAGGCGACAATTCGACACGATTCAGGAATTGAAGAATACATCAGTGATGATGCGGATGCATGGTTAACTACATGGGGTCAAGCTTGGTCATACTGGGTCAAAGAGAAATGTTACCAATTTGACCATTCTGTGAGTGCAGTTGATGACAACTATGTTATTTCTTTTAAATCACTAGCTACTGAGCAATGTGACGAATTATTTCCGGAGCGTTGGAATGTTCCAATTACCTGGATGTTGGATATTGAAGAATCTGCAATCATTTCAATATCTTCCGATGATTTACCATTGGAAGACATCACCAGTTCAAGGCATACGAAAGAAGGTTACAGTCAATCACCAAATGGATATTTGCTGTTGAGCGTGATTGATGAACGGGAAGTGAACATAACTGTGACCAATTCAACTTATGACGTGATGGGTATCACTGAATTTTGGAATAATCACTCTGCCGCAATTACAATAGCTGCCCATGAAACTACAGATTTATTCAAATGGTCAAAGAGATTTGCCGATCAAGATGATTTAGTTTTCACATGGTTGCTTAAACCAAGGCCAATAGACGCAGAAGCAACATGGATTCCATATGTTGCAGTTGCAATAGGGTCAGGGGTTATTCTTAGTATGTTATTGATTCTCAAACGAGAAGGTATAGGCCCTTTGGCTAATAAATGACATTATCTCTAATTGCCATTATCACTTGAATTATATCGAAGCCTTGATGACATAAAACAAATGAAGACCGATTGCTGGGATTGCCATGGTTGCGGATAAAGTAAACATTGATCCATGGAGTAGTAACCAATCTACAGATTATTCTAGAATAATAGACCAGTTCGGATTATCGGATTTCTCTAATATTACCTTGCCAAACCCTTCACATCTTCACAGGCGTGGAATTGTTTTTGCTCACAGAGATCTCGATTTGGTTATCAATGCTCATAACTCAAACGAATCATTTGGAGTATTAACTGGATTAATGCCTAGTGGACGGATGCACCTTGGTCATTCAATGGTTATTGAGCAGGTTAAGTGGTTTCAGCAACTTGGTGGTGACGTCACCATTGCAGTAGCTGATTTGGAGAGTCAGGCAACCCGAGGGGTTGGGCTAGCTAAAGGGAGAGAAATAGCTTTGCAAGAGTATGTGGCAAACTATGCTGCTTTGGGATTAGATCCGCAAAAAACTAATGTATATTTTCAATCAACAAGATCAGTTGTCCAAAGGTTAGGGTTTCAGTTAGGTAAAAGAACGAACCTCAATGAATTTGAGTCGATTTATGGTTTCAAGGGCGATACCAACTTAGCTCATCTCCAAGCTCCAATGGTCCAAGTTGGTGACATATTGCATCCTCAGACAGAAGAATATGGTGGCTTAAGGCCAATAGTGGTCCCAGTTGGAGTGGATCAAGATCCTCACCTCAGATTAACTCGCGGTATTGCTGCTAAGTCTAATTGGTTCAATGTGAACGACAATAACGGTCCGGGACTACTTGTTGGACTTTCAATACAAGATGAGAACGCTGAGATTCTTGGTCAACAGCCTAATGGTCGTATTGATCGAACTAAGGTCGCTGAGGTTTTCAACGGAATTGTAACCAAATTATCTGGGTTAGGTTTTTCAGACATTAACTCTAATCCTAAACAAGGTACTATCGTAATCCCAGGTGCAACACAACGAGATAAAGCCAAAATCAGAATGAAATTATTAGAACTAGAACGCGAGTTAGGGGGCATGGGTCTACTTGCCCCATCTTCCACATACCATCATTTTGCGATTGGATTGACCGGTGATAAGATGAGTAGTAGTAAACCTAAGACTACAATATTCCTAAATGACGATATTAATACCATCAGCAAAAAAATACGCAAAGCCTACTCAGGTGGTCAATCAACAATCGAAGAGCATCGAAGATTAGGTGGTAATCCGGATGTTGATGTAGCATATCAGTACATGATGTATTTCTTTGAAGATGATGACAGTTATCTGGCGGAATTAAATTCGGATTATCGAAATGGTAAGATTCTTGCTGGGGAAATGAAACAAATCTGTGTTGATAAAGCCACTGAATGGATGACAAACCACATAGAGTTACGCGACCAAACCAATCATTTAGTTGGGGAATTCTTAGCCAGTGACTCTAAATGATTATGCAGAAAAGACTGCTGGGTCAGGTCCGGTTGGTAATTCAGCAATTTCCTCATCAGTAAGTTCTCTTTCTACAGCAGATTCATCCAAGATCATAGAATGACCATGTGGGTCCAAAAATTCTAGAGTAATAGCAACTGAATTATCCAATCCCGCATTTTTCACACTAGAAATCATTAATTCTAATTGAACAATTTCCTTAATTGTTTGAGTCAAATCTACCCTACTTCCTTGGACATTTTGGTCTTCAATATCTAATTGTAGGCCTCGAAGTACCGTATTCATTACTTCTAGGAATCTATTGAGAACACCCTCGACATTAGATACATAGCCGGTCGAACTACTACCAGGATTGACTTGTAAATCTAGTTCAGGTATTCTAACAGTACACGAACTAGACCTTACAACTCGAGATCTAAGTTGTGTCTCGTTGGTAATTGCTAATTTCCAACATCCTGCTTTTTTACCTTCAGCAGGAATAAAATCTGTTTGTTTCCATCCACAGCTATGGCACATGACGGTAACTTGTGTGTGTTCACCAAAATATGGGATTTCGTCTATATGGGCAATCATAAACACATCGCCTCCTTGGTGACAAATAGGGCAGGGGATGTTTACAGGTGACTCTTGTATTACAATCGCCTCCGGCCTAATTCTTCTGCTGTGGCGGCAAACGCTTCCATTTCAACTCCTTTCAAACCTCGGCATCCAGGAGGTAAAAGCATTAATCTCGTGTCGGTCAATTGAATGATTTGCCCCCCAAGGTCACCTTCTATGAAAGTGTGCATTGCATTAAGAGTTGAATTAAATTCAGTATCTCGCTTGATTAAGCGGCCTAATTCAACTATTGCAGCATGTCCGTCAGATAGCCAATCAAGCAAAGTAGAGGTTCCCGTGATGTCGTTTAATACTGCTCTATGGACTACTAGGCCCTTGGCGTCAGATTTTATCGGTGGATTAGGATACTTATTTCCTAAATTGTGGAAAATGAGTTCAGAGGGGACTTGATTAGATTTTTTGGCAGTATTCATACTCGGCATTTCAAAGGTGTTTAGAGTGTTATTCGACGGTGACTTTATTTCCTCATTTTGTTTGATTAATTTGTCAGCTTTGGCAAGTTTGTCCAAATCTGGCATGCTTGGGAGTTTGATATCAGAAAAAGAATCCAGAGATGACTGGTGCGGGTCATCCTCCTTGTTATTCTTCATATGGCATGCGACAAGTCGTAAGCACAAGAATACTCGCATCGAAAAGAAAGATTAAGACCCATTTCAAGAGAAAATTTGTCGCACGATATTAATATTGAAATAGATTGGAGGTCAGGACTTCATGCGCCAATGTTCAAAAGGTGCCGACTTTAGGAGAGATTGATGATGATGGATAACGACGCAAACGTGCTAAAAACCGGAACCAGTACATTAGGTATAACTTTCAACGGAGGAGTCGTTGTTGGGGCAGACCATAGGGCGACAATGGGGCATTTCATTGCCAACAAATCAGTTCAAAAATTATTCCAAATAGGCAACAACCTTGCACTAACTACTGCCGGGCTAGTCGGTCATGCACAATCTCTCTCAAGAACCCTAACAGCAGAAGTTGCCCTGTTCGAACTACGCAGACAGCAATCAATGACTGTCAAGGGAGCCGCTACTCTAACAGCAAACATACTATCAGGCAGACCTCATTGGGTTCAACTGTTGATTGTTGGTGTTGATGAAGATGGGGGTCATGTATACTCAATTGACTCAGCAGGTGGTTCTATTCCAGATGTATATTGTGCAACAGGTTCAGGGTCCCCTTACATGTATGGTGTATTAGAGGATGGTTTCAAAAAGGATATGACTGAGACCGAAGCATTGAAACTTGCAGCCCGCGCCCTTCACGCATCAGGACAGCGAGATGCAGCCTCCGGAAACGGAATGGATCTTGCCGTCATTACCAAAAAAGACGGATTTGTTCTTCAAACAGAAGATCAACTCAGTAAACTTCTTTCTTGATTTTTATTCCCGCAGTTTACTGCATTGTGTTCGACACATGTGTTGCTAGGTTGCGGATAAGCGGGTGGAAATGTGCGTCTCACATTCAAAGAACTGAAAGATGAAATAAGTAAAATTGTACCAAAGTCAATCGATTATAAAGTTGACTTAGAAGCAGGAAATATTGCCATTGTTACCGACGAACCAGAAAAGTTTGGTGGCGGCGACGGTCTTGTTGGTAAGATTGCTAAGAAAATAAAAAGGAAAATAAAAATCCGCCCCGACCCGAGTATCGTGAAATCAGAACTAGATGCTAAGGCGATAATAGAATCTATAATTCCTGTGGAAGCAGAAATTTCCCATATTTATTTTGACAGTTGTTTCAGTGAAGTAATCATTCAGTGCAAGAATCCAGGTGAAGCTGTTGGTCGTAGAGGAGTTAACGTAAATGAGATCAGAACTAAATCTGGATGGATACCAATTGTTGAGAGAACACCTCCACTATTGTCAAAAACTGTTCATGACATACGTGGCTACAGGCAGGTAAATGCTGAAGAAAGGCGTAAGTTGTTGAAGAATTTTGGCTTGAATATACATCGACCAAAGCGACCAGGATCAATGTGGGCTAGAGTAACTGCCCTTGGTTCATACCGAGAAGTAGGCCGGGCTTGCCACTTGGTAACCACTAACGAATCAAGAATTATGATTGATGTAGGAGTGAATGTCGCTAATGATAATGATCCGATGCCATTTTTTAACGCCCCCGAAGCGTTGCCAGTGGACAAACTCGACGCGGTGATTCTAACACATGCACATCTGGATCATGCTGGAATGTTGCCAATTTTATTCAAATATGGTTACCGTGGTCCTGTTTACTGTACTCCTCCTACACGAGATTTGATGCTGTTGTTACAAACTGATTATCTAAAAATTGGTGGCACTGAAGGGAAAAGGGCACCATATAGTATGGAAGATATCCGTACTTGTCAAAGACACGTAGTTGATGTCGCTTGGGACGAAACCACTGATATCGCACCAGATGTTAAAATGACGTTTTCTAATTCAGGTCACATCCTTGGTTCATCCGCAGTACATCTACACATAGGTGACGGGAAGCATAACCTTCTGTTTAGCGGTGATCAGAAATACGAAAAATCTTGGTTATTCGATGCAGCTAATACTCGGTTCCCACGTGTTGAATCTCTGGTTTTGGAATCAACATATGGCTCGGAAGGTGACTACCAACCATCACGGCAAGAAGCAAATCAAGAATTGAAGGATATTGTCTCAAGAACCCTAAGTCGAGGTGGAAAAATGGTATTTCCAGTGTTTGCAGTAGGTCGAAGTCAAGAAGTTATGATTGCAATTGATGAGTTGTTTCGCTCTGGAACGGTTAAACCAGTTCCAGTCTGGCTGGATGGTATGATTCAAGAAGCCACAGCAATACATGCAGCCCATCCAAACTATCTTACCAATACCCTTCGTAAATCTCTGCTCAAAGATGACGGAGGTAACCCGTTTAGTAACGAATGGTTCCGGCCAGTAAAAAGTCGTGATCTCAGAGAAAATATTCTGATGGACCCATCTCCTTGTATCGTGTTAGCGACTTCAGGAATGATGAATGCTGGCCCTGTTGTAGAGTATTTCAAAAATTGGGCACATAGCAAAAGGAACTCTTTATGTTTCGTAGGTTACCAAGCAGAAGGGACCCTGGGCAGGAGATTGCAAAAGGGATTCAGTGAAGTTCCCATGGTGATCAATGGTCACACAGAAATAGTCAAAGTCGGATGTGAAATGGCAACTATTGATGGCTTTTCAGGACATTCCGACAGGCGACAACTGTTGGAATTTGTTGAACAACTCAACCCGAAGCCCCGCAATATTATCTGTCATCATGGAGATTATCACAAGTGTAACGAATTGGGTCACGCCTTAAGAGAGCGGTATAAGTGTAGAACTTACGCGCCAAAAAATTTGGAAACTATCAGGTTGCTATAATCACATAAGTGGTATGTCTATGTCACTATCCAATGGATTTGGTATCACTGATGCTTGATTTATTTTAGCATCATTTGAGTTTGGCATGGTATATTTCTCAATAACTCCGGGTGAGGAATTCTGATTGAAGTCATTACTACCGGTTTTTTCAAATAAATTCCAAAAAACCACGGTAATTGTGAGTACTAAAAAACTTAGAAAAACAACTGACGCAGAAGTAGTACCCTTCTGATATCCAACAATTAATCCGATAGCGATGAGGGTTAATCCAACCAGCAAAATTACCCCTCGATATCTCGCGACCATGTACCCTGATAACCATTTCATTCAAGAACCTCTTGCGACTGGTACCGTACATGAAGCCGGGAAGGGTGTCTCGAGGAAGTCAAGGTTGGTTGATGACTGCTGTAGCTCCATGGGGTGAAAACGCCGAAGACGCTTACGACCAAGGTCTAGTTGAATTAGGCCTTGGAGATACCCGATTAATTGAAGTGAAAGGTGCTATGCTACCGTTGAATTTTGAAGCAACTCAACCAAGGCCACTGCCCATGGGGTCATTAGTTGAATGTCACATGGCAACGGCTTATTCTTACCACGGTTCTAGTGCTTGTGCCGGAGTTGCTTGGGCATCTTGTATTACTCCTGAAGGTGATGAATGTGCAATAGTAGCAACCATCTCTACGGAAATGGACTATGAAGAAACAACGATTTTACTTAGGAGGAATCTTCAACGTAGATTGGCCTCTAGAGACTTAGAAGTAATCACATTCGATGTGGCGGTAGATGAAGTTACAGCCGGAGCAGAACATCACGGTGTGGCAATGGCTGCACTTATTTTACCAAATTCTCTTTCGATTGGTGGTAGGCAATCTACTGGTCCAATTAGAGGCGGTTTGATGGTGCCAGAAGATAAAAAACAGAAACGTGTTGATGTTAAAGCTCCTGCTGCTCCAGCACTAAGACCGGGTAGTAAGAAAAATGGGACAGGTTCAGATTTCAGCCTTTGATAGTCATTTTCAATAACCACCGCCGGAATTCATTCTCATGGCAGATACTTGGAATGTGTTCAAATGTCTTGCTTGCAATAATTGTCATGGCAGAAAAGCCACAGGTCATTCATGCCCACATTGCGGTCAACGGATTGGTGAATCAACACCTGTAGTTGAAAAAGCAGCCAATCCCAGTGAACTAAGACGGAAAGTCATACTAGCAAATACACCTCCTGAACTTAGGAGTGCATTATCAAAGCAATTGAACAAAGCGGAAAGTATAGCCCAATCAACAACTGCGTTTAATCCTAAAAAAGGTCTTCAGATACTACGTGAGTCACTAGATCATGAAAGTAAAATTTCACTGATAACGGTAAAAAAAACTTTCAAGCAGAAGGGATTTGAAAAATCAGTAATATCCTTCTTGGAAATGGCTGAGGCTGAAGGGTTAATTCTCCGTTTGGATGAGGGATTATGGCAATTTCTTGAGTGAAGTTGATAACAGGGAAGTCGTGGCAAAACACAACGGGCGTATGGGTTAGTTTGGCCTATACTCGGGCGTTTGGGACGCTTGGACCCAAGTTCAAATCTTGGTACGCCCACCATTTTACTGCTGCTCAGTCTTTGAGTGTACCCAAATTATGTGATAACCAAATTGAGTTTTCACAAATTTCGATGGTGTTTGGTCAATATCTGTAGCCCAAACTGCCTTTTCGAAATCCACTGCCATTTGACCCTCAACAAACTCACCTAAATCACCTTTTTTGGAACCACTTGGGCAATTAGAATATTTTTTGGCCAATCTTTTGAACATCCTTAAAGGGTTTTTAGCGTTAGTAATTAGTTCGATCAAATCCCTTGCCTCTGGTTTATGTCCAACAAGAATGTGTCGTACATGGGCACTTCGTGGTTTATTCCGCTTATCGTGCCTGCGCATTTTTCCTCAACTCTATTCTGGTTTTTACTGCCATTCTGTCAAAAACATGAGCAGCAGTCCAACTTATGCAAACTAGGAATATAATTCCGCTTGTACTATTGGCAATCTCCCGTTCTAAATCTGTGCTTACCGATGGTATAATGGCCATCCAACCAATCAAGTACGCCACTAAAGAAAAGAGACTATGCGGTACAACATTACGATTGAATAACATTGACAGACATCGCTTATGGAGCATGATAAACATCATGGCACCAACAGAGAACAGAAATCTTAGCATCTTTAAATTAGACTTTTCCTCTCCATATATTGATTTCACTGGCACTTCCATTACCTCAAACGAGAGTTTAGACAATTCGATTAGCCAATAGTTGGGATACCCATATTTCCTCCATGATTTAGACCAATTCCATTTTTCAAGAACTTGATGATTTGTAGCTGTATAACCACACTGAGGGTCATTAACTGGTATACCTGAGGCAAGAGTTGTTAAAAAGGCTAGAATTTGGCTAGCAAATCTTCTAATCATTGGCATATTACCTAATCCTTCAGCATGACTAAATCTGTTACCTTTGACATAATCACACCTTTCTTCAACAATTGGGGTAATAATTTCATGCATGTCTTTTGGGTCCATCTGTCCATCTCCAGCCATGACCACACTAACAAATGGTTTTGGACAATTTTTCAGCATTTCCATATGGCCTGCATCAATAGCAGCACCAACGCCCTTTCCGTCAAGACGAATTATCCGCAAATTATAGGTTTGATTTAGATAATTTTCAGCCACCTTGGAAGTGCCATCTGAAGAGCCATCATCGACTACCACAACAGAATCCACAAAAGTTGGCAGGGTTTCAAGTACTGCACCAATAAATAATTCCTCATCTTTTGCGGGGATGACTACACCTACATGCCATCCTTTGTGCATGGTAGGGCTAGATTGTCAATAGTCATCAAGATAACTTAACGGCCCTGAATAAAACTAGGAAAAATTGTGCGAAAGTACTCAAATCATACGCAGAGTATAAGTTCAATTGAGTTGGAATGGTGAATGTGACTGGAGACAAGTTACGGGTAGTTTATGTCGGAAGAGACATTGAACTGAGGATAATATCTTTGTTGGTTAGAGCGCAAGAGATTTCTCAAGAAGTAGTCTTAGTCGACCTTGGTTCTAGTGATTCTACTATTGAACTGGCAGAAGACTTTGGTTGCCATGTGTTAAATTATGGCGATCAATTAAACGCTTGTGATTTAGCAAAGTTTTTGTCTAATTCATCACTATCTGAGAATTATAATAGCTTAATAATCATGGTAACTCAAGAGTGGAAATTAAGGGAATTGCCGGTTATTGTTAACAGGTCTCGTGAAGCGTGGGATATTTATTTTTCATTTGTCAAAAGTGATACTGCAGAAAAAATCAACGAAGACGATTTGGTGATTGCTTCGCTAGAAATCAATCATCTTTTTCTATCAGCATCCGGATTGACCGGTTTAGCAAACACCACTGAATTATCTACCGCAATGAACTTTTCATCAGACTACAAAGTACGGATCATCGAATCTTCGGGTCAAGTAAATTTACCTCAAAGAGAATCGCTCGCTACTGCATCTAGATTTGCACAGTTATTTTATTGGATGCTGGAAACTAAGCATCCGTTGTTCTTATTTGGTATTCCAGGAATTGTGTTATTCATTCTAGGTTACAAATTATCTGGTAATGTAGTAGATACATTTAGTGAATTAAATTCTGTCTCTATAGGCGTGACACTAACTACTATTGCCATGACTTTGATTGGATTATTTGCCATGATGGTGGCTATTATTCTCTACATCATGGGTAAACAAGTTGAGCAAATTCAATCCCAGTATCAATGGAATAAACTAGATGATAAAGTATCATAAGGAGGTATGTATGTGTCGGATTTTCGTTATTTAGTCTGTTTAGATATGGACCGTGTATTAGTTGACCATCTTTCAACTTGGCAGTTTGTTTACGATAAATTAGGTATTTCAAATGACGAATCATTTGAACTTTACAATCAAGGCTTGTTGAATGAGTGGGATTGGATAAAATTGGATATTGCTCTAATAAAAAGTAGTATTAAAGATCGGAAAATCACCGATTCCGAATTACGCTCTTTGATGGAAGGTATGCCAATGATGGATAATTGGCATTTATTAATCTCTGAATTAATCGAAGATGGTGCCAAGGTTGTGATTGTTTCAGGTGGTCTGCAACAGACTGCTAGAGATATTGCAGCCCAGTTCCCTTCCAACTTGCCATGGCGTAGAAGGTGGGGCGGAATTGATCGGTTTACTGCTGAACGATACGGGAATGGTTTTGATAGTAAATTATCGGTTTTTACCAATGGTTGGCTGCGTGGCAACCAGCTATCAAACGGGATGTATGAATTAGATGATTTTGGACGATATCAAGTTCAAATGAATGGCAAAGGTGCAATTGTAAAAATGTTACAAAGACGTTATGATATATCGAAAAATAAAACAATATCTGTTGGTGACTCTGCGGGAGATATCGGAATGTTTCAGGAGTCTGATTTGGCGATATGCTTCAATCCATGGGATGAAAGGCCACTAAAGTACTGTGACGAAGTTATCGAAGAGAAGGATTTGGCATTAGTATTGAACTTGATAAAAGCAAGAATGAATAGTTAGGTGATGATAAATTGGTAATTGATGAAATAGATTCAATCTCATCGTTTTGTCCTCATTGTGGATTTATGTTGGGAGTATTTATTCCAGGCATGGAATGCCCTATGTGCGGAGAGACCATCATTTGATAGAACGTTGAACAGATACACCGTTACGTGTGACAAACTCTATAATTCGATTAATAGATTTGCTGTCTAAATCTTCTGGCGATAGCACCCCTGACTGTGAGAGTGTCGATTGGTTATTTGATTTATTCATTAGTTCGATAAAACACGCAACAGTGACTAAACCAGTGCTTCTTGCCATTGAACTAAAACCATCTTTGCCGGTATCAGATATTATCCATGACACGGTTTGGTCAACATAATGTATGGCGATTTCCATCCAAGTGAACTCATCACGCTGCTTATCAAATTTCCACGCCTCAAGTAACTCATCCTCGGTTAGTTCTCCAGCTAATTCAATCCACTTATCGATATGTCCAGGCCATCTTACTGTGTATTCTTTCATATTTTCACTAAGGTTTGAAACTAGTAGACTTCTTAATCCGTCGGTTAGAAATGCTTCCATTTGCCCAAAACCATCTACATCAATTGAATGTTTTTCAGTCAGTGCAGGGACAATTTTTACTTCCCCATCAACTAAAATTCTTGCTGGCCTAATGTATTCTTCTATGACATCAGAGGGAGAGAATGGAGCCATGTATGACCATTTGTCATCAGGTGACTGGGGGTTGCCGCCGACTTTGATTGTGGCTGATAGAATATTCTTATCTTCTTCAAACTCTTTCTTAATTATCATATTAGATAATCCCGGAGCGATTCCGACATCCCAAATCATCGTTGATGAGTATTTTTTGGCCAATGAGTTATGTTGACTTGGATCTTGTTCGGTAAATGCTAAATCAACAACATCCATGCCACCTTTAATCAATATGGTACGCATTTTTTCACCAATTCGTCCAGGCAACATATTTACTGCAATACCTGCTTTGGGCATTTGGCTTAAGAGTTCAAATACATCTCCTTCTTGAAAACTGACTAATGAGTTATTTTTTATCAAATCTGGAATCTTAAGGTCAATAACATGTACTTGATAGCCTAGTTTGGTTAATTCACAGATGACAAATTCTCCAACTAGTCCACTACCTAATGCAATTGCATCAACCATTTTACCAACTCAAGGAGTAATTCTTCGTGAATCTCTAGGGAATGGTATCACTTCTCTAATGTGGTCTGCACCAGTTAGCCAAGAGCATACTCTATCAACACCGAGTCCAAATCCACCATGTGGAACTCCGCCGTAGGTTCTTGTGTCGATGTAAAATTGATATGGCTCCCTTGGCGTTCCCTCTTCATCAATTCGAGCAAGTATCTCTTCTTCTGACCATGTTCTTTCACCACCGCCAATAATTTCTCCATATCCTTCAGGAGCCAGTAGGTCATGACACAAAACATAATTTTCATCATCCGGATCAACGCGATGATAAAACGGTTTGGCTATTTTAGGATAATGAGTTAGGAAATGGGGGACATCAAAGTCCTGAGTCAAAACCTTCTCCTTAGAGTAATCCAAATCTTGACCCCATTCAATTTCAACTCCCATGCCTTGTAGAGTTTCTACGGCTTCATCATATCTTATTCTAGGAAACTTTGAGTCAGCATAACGAGCAATAGTTTCTAGGTCCCGATCTAGTGATTCTAATTCCGCACTTCTTTCTTCCAATAATGTGGTGGCGATTTTTCTAACTACGCCTTCACCATAACTCATTATCTCTTGATTATTAGCCCATGCCACTTCCATTTCAGCATGCCAAAACTCAGTCAAATGTCTCCTCGTCCGAGATTTTTCAGCTCTAAACGAGGGAGCAATTGTGTAGAGTCTCTCAAGAGCAGGCATGGCAGCTTCAGCGTATAATTGCCATGACTGGGTAAGATAGGCTTTCCTCTCTGGATTCTTCTCGGTTGGGAAATATGGCACTTCAAAAAGTGTTGATCCACCCTCAACAGCTCCAGCAACAAAATTAGGGGCTTGATATTCAATGAAATCTTGGTTTCTAAAATATGAGTGAATTGCACCAAAAACGGAACTTCTAATTTTCAGCATCGTGGTCATCCTTGATGTGCGAAGATATAGGTGACGGTTGTCTAATAGAAACTCTGTTTCTCCTCCGTCGGCTGCTGCCATTGCTGATTCAGTAATTGGGAATGGATTCTTTGGATTGACAGGGCCAATAATTTCAACTGATTGAATTACTAGTTCATATCCGCCATCCGCTCTTTCATCAGGATTTACCATTCCATTGATTATGATTGATGATTCGATTAAAGCAGACTTTAATTGCTCAAACGCATCATCTCCCAAAGTATCTTTTTTGCCAACACATTGTATGGCTCCAGTTGAGTCTCTAAGGACTAAAAAGCGGATTTTGTTAGAGCCGCGTGAACGCTTTACCCAACCTTTTAATTCAATATTTTGACCGTCAAATTTACCATTAAGTACATCCGAAATCCAAATTGTCTTCATATCCTCACCAATACTCCGTATAATGTCCGGTAATTGAAAGTCGCGCTTCAAGTTATCAACTTAGACTCAAAATCACCGTTTGATTCTAGTTCTGACAGAAAACCTCAAACTAGACATTAACATGCATATTTCATGCAGAAGGTGGTAGTTTATGCAATCGGCGGCAATGCTTTACAAAATCCATCTTCGATAAAATCTGGTGAAGCCGAGGAAACTCTTGCTAGAGTTATGAGTGACGTAGTTGACTTATTAGAATCAGGCTGGAGTGTCATTCTCACTCATGGAAATGGGCCACAAGTTGGACACTTGATGCAATTAGACGAAAAATTCTCGCACACTATGGATGATTGGGTTTCAGCAACACAAGGAATGATTGGTCACTCTTTAGCGTTGAATCTTGATTCTATTTTGATGAAGAGGCGGCGACCAGAAAGAACAGTTTGTTTAATCACTAGAGTTGAGGTTGATGTTAATGACGCTGGATTCCAACATCCAACAAAACCAGTAGGTCCTATTTTGTCTAATAGTGTGGTAATGACTGCTGACTGGGATATTGCGGAAACAGCTAACGGGCCAAGAAGGGTTGTTGCCAGTCCTTTACCGATGAATGTTTTAGATCTGGAAGTGATTAAAAAATTAGTTGAACTCAGAGCAGTAGTTATCTGTGGAGGTGGTGGAGGTATTCCGGTGGTGAAACAAGAAAACCACTATGTTGGTGTTCCTGCAGTGATTGATAAAGATCGACTTTCGTCACTAATAGCAATAAAATTAAACGCCGATGCATTGATAATTTCCACAGCAGTTGATTCTGTTAAAACAGGTTTTGGTACGACTGAAGAACAATCCCATCGCGTTCTTACACTTGACCAATGTGAAAATTACATGGCCCAAGGGGAGTTCCCAAAAGGCTCTATGGGCCCTAAAGTGGGAAGTCTAATGGAATCTTGTTTACATAATCCCAACCTAACTGCGATTTTATGCCAACCAGGTGATGCATTAAAGTCCCTGAGAGGGGAAAAGGGAACCACAATAGTGGCAAAATAAAACCACATATTGATAAATTGATGACTCCTCGCAAGGATTATGACAGCAATAGAAGCAAATGCTCACTGTGATGGACCATGTGGTGTATATGACCCAGCCAGTGCAAGAGTAGCAGCAGAAGCAGTACAATCAATGACCAAAAAAATGCTAACGTTAGCTGCAAACCACTCCACAGATAGTGGTTCGGCAGCATACATCAACACAATGAGTCGTTACGCAGCAATTAAAGAAGAAGAGGCACACAAGTGCAAAGAAGAATTATTGGTACTCTGGACTGATTTTTTCAAGCCACAACACTTGCAAGAAAATCCAGATATTCATACAATCTTCTGGCAAGCTGCAAAACTGTGCAGCGCATGTAAAGTTGAGGTTTCCTCAGAACACGCACAAGAACTTATGGACGCTGTTGAGCACATTCACAATATGTTTTGGAAAGTAAAGGGACGAGATGTTCCTTGGATTCGCGCAAGTTGATTTTATGGGACAATTATCTGTCACCGTTCGAGGTGATAGTATGTGGCCTACTCTAAAAAATGGCGATATTATCTGTTGTAGACCTTACAATGGTGAGGTCCTAGTCCCACAACAAATCATCGTATTTCCCAGTCCGTTTGACTCAACAAATATTTTGATAAAACGCATCAAGTCAGTTCATGATGACTTTTTGTTTGTTGAAGGTGATAACCCAGATCCCACCGCAAGTAGTGATTCACATAATTTTGGTAAAATTAAATCTTTTACTGTAATTGCAGTTTTTGATTAGCGGGCCTGACGGGGTTCGAACCCGCGACCGACGGATTAAGAGTCCGTCGCTCTACCTGACTAAGCTACAGGCCCACTCCGCCCTGCCGCAGGTCGTATTTAATTTTTCATTGAAGAATAGTCTATTCAGCCAATCTTCCATTTTGGTTAACCAATAACTCTACGCCGTCGTTATTGGCTAGAATTACTGCATCGCACATTTCATTAAATAATCCAACTTGTACTACGCCAGCAATTTTTAGCACTGCCATTTCTGTCTGACATGGATTGCTCAGATTCGGCCCACAATGAGCATCAGCAATGTAATTCCCATTATCGGTAATTACCGGATTATCTCCTGACATTCGACAATTAACTCGGCAATCCAATAATCTAGAAAGTTGCCTAATTGTTGCTTCAAATGAAAACGGTGTAATCTCTATTGGAAGAGGAAATGCACCTAATGTGTCTACTTGTTTTCTATTATCAGCAACGACAACCATTGCCTTGGCTTCTTGTGCGACTATCTTCTCTCTTAGTAAAGCGGCACCTCCACCTTTAATCAGATTAAATTCGGGGTCGAATTCATCTGCCCCGTCAATCACAATGTCCAAATGTGTACAATCAGACAATTCAACTAGAGGTATGCCGACTTCAGTGGCGAGTTTTTGTGTTGCTAGTGATGTTGGCACCCCGACTATTTCCATACCTTCCTCAGAAATCATTCGGCCTAATTCAATAACCGTATATTTGACGGTGGAACCAGTTCCTAAACCGACTTTCATGCCTGAATTAACATATTTGCATGCTGCGATTCCGGCTTGCTGTTTAAGCAGTTCAACCTTGTCCATGGCTTGTGACTAATCAGCAGGCTATTGAGTATTGCGTATGGCTATTTTCATGATTTTATGGAGAAAGGTTTTGACCTGTGATATTTCGTACCAATCTCATGGGGAGCGCTGCGGGCGGCAAACTTTTGGCAATCACAATGCTGTTGATTTTTGCTGTCTCTACTCAAATCAATTACTTTGATAATCAGGAAGAAGTAATTATTGAAGAAATTATTACCAATCAAGCAACTCCACTTGGCCAACCTACTACAGTTTCTATTGGCTCTTATCCTGACGGTGCAGTTGAGAAAGTTTCAGTAGCAATTCCAGATGGTCAAGTCGTTCAAACAATGAGTATTGACATGGAGCCTTCCAGTCTGTCTACCTCCACAGCGTATTCATTCACCGATGCCAGTGATTTTTCTAGTTCAACCTTATTTGAAGGCGTCAATGTAAATACCAGTTCTTTGTCATTATTACCCCAAGAATGGTCATGGGATTTTGAAAGTGGTTCATTTGGGCCTGAGTGGAGGCTTGGTGGAGTATCAAACTGGCTAATACAATCCACCAACCTCCTTTCAGGTTCTCAAACAGCCAAAGCAGGCACAATAACGAGTAATCAAGAAACATCCTTGACGCTTGATGTCTCAGGTATTCCAGCAGGGTCTGGCGAATTTTTGTACCAGGTCTCATCTGAAAGTGGTTTTGATTACCTAGTATTCTGTATTGATAACACCGGGTGCACAAGGTCAAGTGGCTTTGATCAACGTTGGGCTGGAGTAACTAGCGGTACACATAGCTTTACCATGGGAGCAAATGTTCAAACTTTAACTTGGAAATATGCCAAAGATGGTAGTGTTGATTCAGGTTCAGATACTGCATGGATAGACGACATAACAATCACTCCAACAGGAGGCGCTGGAAATGGAATTGGTTCATGGACTTCTCCTGCTTTTGGTCCTTCACTAACCGGTCAAGGTGAGCCTAGGTCCTATGGTTTCATGTACATGGACGCTTACATTCCAGCAGATTCAAGATTCGAATGGAGTCTTTTAGATGCATCAAATGACCAGATTTTGCCTGGTTTTACCGGACTTACGGTTACAGAAATGGATTTTGGAATAATAGATTGGAAAACTTATCCTTTAGTTAAAATGCAGATAGATATGGAAACCACCACAGGGTCACTGCCAGTTGTCCACGGAATACATTTTGACGGACTAATAGAAGATGATTTTGATACAAATCCTAGTACAAAAGGATGGCTAATGAGCGGTAGTACATGGAGTTCGGGTCAGATTAGCGGTTCAGGTACTCTACAGACAACAGAATATTACATGAGAGGAGGGTTTGTCGGGATAAAATCCCAATCTTATCTGACAGGTTCTGGACAGTTACAGTACTCGCTTGATTCGGGTTCGAGTTGGAATCAATTGCCAAACAATACACTTATTTCGTTTGATAAACCCAATTTTGATATTATCCTAAAGGTTCTAAGCAGCGGTAATAATTGGGTGTTGGATAAATTATCTGTCGAAATGATTAGAACAAGTGTGGTAGAAGGATTAGAATTAGATATCGGACTTGATAATATTGCCGATTGGACCATGGATAAATCCGGAGTCGGAAAATTAGGCTTACAAGACCGTCTTTCAGACGGGTCATTTTGGTCTGTAAAACAATCAACAGCTTCTTCGCCGGCAGAATTTTCCATTTACCTGCCTGTTTCTGGTATTGATAACTTTGAATTTGCAGTTGCTAGCCCAAACGCACCCTTTGTCAACCCATTCATGACCGTTTCACTGGGTTCTCAAGATATTTTGACTAGTTCGTTAATTGATTTTTCATCACTAACAACAATCCGTATGACTCCATCTCAACTTTCTGACATCAACAATATGCTAACACAGTCGCCTGCAAGCGTTGATTTAAATGGATTTAAGTTAGTAGAATTAACTATTAAATTAGGTTCTTCCACTACCGCAACAAATCTACATGCGGGTGGATTCTTGGCTACCTATGGTGGGGAATTAAATCTAGCCTTCTCAGGTTCTGATCAACTAGTAATCGGCATTAACAGTGCTTTAATGAACACGATTGCCACTAATGGAGTTAGAGAAATCACAATTCCAGTTAGGATGGCAAGCACAGGTTCAATAAAAATAACTGTCAATTCTTTAACTTATTCACCTTCTATCAGTCCTGTTTCTATTACCGTATCTAATGTCACAGATACATTTACTCCATCGATGAATTGGATTGATGTAAAGAGTACTTTTGATTTCTCAACCGTCGGTATATCCAACCCATATGATTATGCTAGGGCAAATTCATGGTTGGTCGATTTTAATTTAATTGGTAAGGAAAATTCAGCGCAGATCCGATGTTCAGCATTATCATTACCAATAATTGGTCCAGGAGTTAGCGGCTGCATAGAGAGCGGTGTAGAAATGATCTGGTCTGACTTAGGTACCAACGGGGCGGTAATGATGACAGACTCAGCGGCTTTGTTAGAAATAACTCACCGTTTCAAATTCCCAGTAGAATGGGATGATGAGGAATTTCTAGTTGTCTCAACTAACTTAGTTTCTAGTTCTGGTCCAATGTTGCCGGTGAGTAAATCATTTGGACTGGGTAATTCGCTGGGTGTTGAAAATGATATTTCGGTAAAAGACTGGGAAGTAGTTGGCCTAAATGGAATTGGCTCTGATATTAACTATCCGTATCTCAAGAAAGGTGAACCTGTAGCAGTCAAGGTTCACCTTGGATTTGAAGGTGATGAGGGGACATCTCCAAGAACAGGCCACGCACTTGTTAGGTTACTGGTAAACGGTAACGAATATGGTTCCTCCTCGATTATTAATGATGGAGTTGCATCAATTCAATGGGTCGTTCCATCTGTTGGCGAAGACGTAGAACTAGAAATTGATGTTCTACCGTTGAAGAACCAAGATGTTAGTTATGAAGTTCCTAGAGAAATAGAATTTGGCTTTGATTCGGTTTCCCCACAATTGCTCTACATGAATATTGATGAGTTCGATCACTTTGAATCCAGTCCATCCAAAGTGTTAGAATTTACCATAACAGATAGACCCGTTTTGCCTTCCCAAGCTGAAATTAATATCTGGCGTTCTTGGACTGATGATATTAACATGAACGGCGAAATAGATCAAGGTGAGTATACGACAAGTGAACTCCATATGCCTGATAACCTGATGACCTTAGAGGGTGTTTACGATTATAGCTTAGACACATCTACAGCACCTGATGGTGGCTATGCTAGAGGTTGGATTACCGTTGCCGATTCTGCTGGTAACACACTGCCTAATTCTGGTAATTGGACAAATCCATTGTTTAATCTACTAATCAGCAGTGATGGCTCTCCCCAACTTGGTTATTCTGAACTCGCTTGGGAATTTGGTACACTGCCATGGCTTCATCCGGGAGAAAACATAAGTCTACAGATTCCAGTATGGGATAAAAATGGCGTTACAGATATTACTAATCTAGAGTTTGACCTATCGATAAACCAACCAGATTCTTCAACAATCTTTTGGAATCGACAAACCAATATCTGTTCATCATCCACTCTTTACATTGAAGTATTGACTTGTTCTATGGTTGGAAATACAGATACTGGATTATTTACTAACTCCGGCCAATTTTCTGTCACTTTTCAACTCAAATGGGGCTTTGATCCTGATGATAGTGTCACTAGAACGCCAAATTTAGTTTTGAGTGATCTAAAAGGGCAATCAACAGTTATTCAATTGACAGAACTAAACTGGCGTTACTCTGGTGAGATGTCTGTAGACCAGAGCAGCATTGAATACTCTATTACGGGAAATAATGACTCTAGTAGCGGTGCATGGGTAATGGCGAGAGAAGAAATCGATATTAGTGGAGCATTAGAATGGATTAAAACTGGTAGAACTGTTAACCAGGAATTGCAGTTAATGTATAACCTTGGATTGAATATAGCAAATGTAGAATACTCCTCGGGTATGTTTAATGGCACGATAATTACCCCAGCCTCATCAGGTAATTACGCTCTTGATATTTCTTTGCTCAATGCGCCAAATGGGGCATCCATAACTGCGCCCACATCTCCATTGTTGTGGTTTATTGTTGACAATGAAGCACCTTCAATCGTCAGTATAGACTCTCCTTCTTTAACTGAAGAAATCAAAGAAGAATATTGGAGCGACTTAAGCCTAAAATTCACTATGTCTGAAAACTTATTTCTGGACGAAGAATCTGTATACCTTAGTTGGGAAGTGCATCGTTCAGGGTTTGGTTTTTCATCTTCAAGCATTGCTAATGGTACTGATGTGATTGAATTACTGGGTGGTCAGCCATTTGGCGATATTATTACAGCCCAAATGAGTATAGACCTTGATTCTGTCATACCGGTAGAAACTCGAACTGAATCATTGGAATTG
Source organism: Methanobacteriota archaeon (assembly GCA_018659375.1). Taxonomy (GTDB): domain Archaea; phylum Thermoplasmatota; class Poseidoniia; order Poseidoniales; family Poseidoniaceae; genus MGIIa-L1. The sequence goes on from JABJMO010000022.1 coordinate 47,824, forward strand.
AGAATATGGATCAGTGGTAGTGATATGGCTGGAAATACCTTTGGCTCTGTATCGGATGAAATCTTTTCACCATTTGCTGTTTGGCAATTAGAGCAACAGTTGCCAGAGTACATACTTACCCAGCCATCTATTGGGACCAGTAGCGACGTTACCGTCGGAACACCACTTGATTTATCTGTGGTCATCCAAAATATTGGCCAGTCTGATGGATTTGCTCAACTTAGAGTAGAGAGAGTTGAAAGCAATGGAGCTAGAACAATTATCCATACTCAAGAAGTGAAAGTACAATCTGGTGGAAGTGGATTCTTTAATCACCGTTGGACTCCCGACAGGGACGGTTCTATGTGGATTGAATTCATTATAGTTGGAGGTCCTAATTCACAAACTGAAACATTCTATGCCAGTGATGGAGAATCAGATGGTTTCTTTGGTGGAATTGCTGAGATTAACCCGGTTTTGTTGATTATAATATTCCTATTGATCGCTTCATTGATCGGTTTGATAGTTTTCGGATTAAGAACCCCTAGTGCGAATAATAATCAAAGATTACCACCAACTAAGAATTATCCAAAGGTAGGGGGGCAAATACCAATGCCTCAACAAGAATCACATTATGCTCAGCAGCAAGTAGTTACTTCTCCCGGCGATAACCCATATCAATGATTACGAAGCCTTCAAATGATTTTCGCAATTAGGTAAACTGAGGGAGTAGGAGGACTGCTGACAGAGTTCGACTCTGAGGAAAGTCCCCTCTCCATAGCGCATGTGCCTCACAGAAGAGAGAAATCAGAGATGGTTAGGTCAATGCAATAGAAACGAACGAGGTAAGGGTGGTACAATGATGTTGCAAGACAGAGGTTTCCTTATTATCGATGAAACGAGCAACCGCACAGGAGCAAGTCCAAGTAGTTCCATTGAGATTGCGCGTCTAGGAACAGGTAGGATGCTTAGTTGAATGCAGTCACCGCAAGGTAACAGAAAGGGGCTTACTCCCTACTCCCTCATTATTCTTCTAAAACAGCATCTAATGGTTTCATAGAAATAGGCGAAGATAAGGCTATCCCTTCACCATAATCAACCCAATATGGTTCTCCCTTTATTGCTGCCTTGACAACCTTTTCAGAGGTTATCACTGCCGGCATAAGGAAGGTACTGGTGATGAATGCGAAAATAATCAATAAACACATTATCATGAAGAAATTCTCTAGACCGGGGAAAGTAACTAAGAATCCTGCCCCAATTCCGCTTACTGTGGTAATTGTTGTTTCAAATATTGTTTGACCTGTCTCTTCTATAGAATTTGCAATACCAACTGGTGTTTCGCCTTCCTCTTGTATTCTATGCATCACGTGAATGGAATCATCAACTCCTATACCAAATACAATCGTCCCAATCATCGCGGTAAATATGTTGACATTGACATCAGGACTGTTCATCAATAGAGGCTGCCATAATATGACCACAGCGACAGGAATCATGGTAATGATTCCCAATCTTATCGATCTAAAAACAATCGCTAGGACAATTGTTAGAATTATCATAGTTACAATTGTCGTAAGGTTTTGTGAACTGTGAATTCCTTCATTAATATCAAGTGATACAGGAAGTCCACCAGTTAATTTAGATGATTCAGTACCTTCTAAACCAGTATCTTCTGTCAACATGTCATCTATTTGTTCTCGAAGGACAGCAGCTTCATTTAGATTCATGTAAGGCTGAGAAACATAGACAATACCTTTGGTGCCTTCTTCATTCAATAACATTGATTTTACTTCATTGCTTAATGTGTCAAACACGATATTTACCATGTCTTTTCTTAGCTGTTCTCTACCGCCTTCACCACTAGCATCAAGCAGTAGCCAAGCATGACATTGGATTGGGTCATTTGATTCCCAACATGGCTCGTGAAGCAAATCCCATAGAGTACCTTGGTACAGGTTAATGTCATCATTAAGGCCAATAGTTACAGGAATGGTTCTCAAGAAAGTAACAATACTCGTAGTATTTGTTCGCTCAACATCTCCAATTTGCTGCTCAAGGTAGTCGATAACGTCTAACACAGGCAAATCTCTAATTTGGTCAGTATTGTTATTGTTAGGCCGCTCTTCTGCACTGAAGATGAACAAAGAGGTTTGTCCTCCACTAAAAAATTCAGAATATTCTGCTAGTGAATCCAACGATTCAATACCATCTGGTGCTTCGGATGAACCCGTTATTGGTTCATTCATTGAATCTAAGCTAATAATGCCGTAAAATGTTACTGACCCAAAGATGAGTAGGATAATAATAAAGCCCTTTACCGGTATTTTACCAATATTCTTCCACATTGTCGGATTTGTTCGTTTATTATATTTCAACATCCAAGCTAGTGTTGGTACTAGAATTATGCTGAGAACTAGTGTTGATGCTATACCCAATACTAAAGTTACACCAACAGAGCGAATAGGGGAAACAGTGACAATTTGGGGAGCAATCAACACTGAGAATCCGATAATTGTGGTGACCGCAGATAGAAATACTGCCACGCCAGTTGAACTAGCCATTTCAAGTACACATTTCTTGTAGAAGTCAAAATCCCATAGGTCTGGTAGTTTGAGAGACTTTTCCCCTCGCTTTTTGCGTCTCGTATTCTCTTCAATTATTTTTTCTAATTCTTTACGCCGTACTTCTTCAATACGATTTACCATGTGAAGTGCGTAATCAACACCTAGGCCAATTAAGATAGGGAATGTGGCAACAATCATTGGAGTCAAAGTAATATCTAGAATTACTGAAGAGCCAAAAGTAAATGCTAATGCCATCACGATTGGTGTGCCAGTTATAGCAACGACTTTCAATGAACGATGTAAAAGAGTGATGACAAGTACAGTAAACAATATTGACCAAGGTAAGATCATAAGCAGGTCTTCATAGATTGCATCAGAAATATCTTCTAGAACTTTAGTCAAACCAGTAACTGCCATCATTGGTACTTTTTGTTCTTCTGAACTATCTGACTTTGGACGATTATCTACAACTTTTTCAAAATGTGCCAGAAGTTCCTCAAAGTTGTTGAAATCATCAATTACGTCAAAATTCTGATTCATTCCGACAATTATTGCAGTAGTATCCCAAATTCCGTCTTGGTTTGTGTCTTTAATTAATGCGTCAAAACTTCCATTGGATTGCTCAATTATGGTGTCAATTCTCTCTTGCTCTGGAATTGCATATTCACCACCGCCTGGCAATTGGTCGCAATCCAAATCAATAACTGGTACTCTTGTATCTATTCCATGTTCACAAAGCGAATTGTTGAATCTCCCATCAGCTGAATTAATTTCCTTGATTACTTGAGCAGGTGAAATGATCCACAAGACTCCATCATTGCGACCATTATCGTTTTTATCGTAATCAATACCTCTGCTGATTGAATCTCCACCGACATTTCTGTCGTCTCCTTCAACCCAACTAATGATTTCTAGAACTTCTTTGTCAGTGATATTAGTCTCACCCTTATCCCACTCGGGTTGGTCGTTTTCATCAAGTGGCGGATCTGCATTGTTTGATTTAATGTAAATTACTGTAATATCGGTAGACCATTCTTCTCTTACTTCTAGAAGTAACTCAGTGGAAGGTGCGCCATCTGGTAGGAAAATTTCAACATCATCATCAATTTGTGATTGGAAGGCCATGCCTTGTTGCGCAAAAAAGGCAGCAATTATTACCAATAGAATTACTACAGTCGCTGGTGAAGTTAGAACGTTCGTGTACATTTTGTCAAGAGATTGCATGGTTTTTTTAGCAGCAATAACTTTGAGTTCTTTGCCTTTTGCCAAAACTGAGCTAATCGGCCCATCATCTTGATTTGATGGTTCGCTCATGGTTGTTGGATTAAAGCGAGGGATTTGAACAATCCTGTCGATAGTTCACTAAATCTTGGATTGTGTTTAATTTAGTCTAGGCCAAATTCTTTGACAATTAAATGTCTTAAGAATCCTCTAGCAGATTGTAATACTAATCCTGTTGCCATAAGTGAAAGACCTAACACACCAATCCAGACTGCTGACAATCCTGTACCGATATATCCGTCAATTTGTCCAGTTACATTTTGCGCTAAATTTAGCCCCATTGCTGTTCCAGTGGCAAACAGGCCAAGACCTGGAATGCCTAGTACTAGCAATGGTTTTTTGTGAGATAATGAAACAAGCGCCCAAGATAATACGGTGAACCCATGTGATACAGCAGTGAAATTGGAGCCTTTTGGAACATCATATCTTACGACAGTGGGGACTTCAGAAATTTTGAGTTGTTTCTCATGGGCATCTTCTAACATTTCTAAGGACAATTCCATGCCCTCGCAATCAAATCGCAAAACTTCAAGGGCATGAGCGGAAAATGCTCTAAATCCAGATTGTGTATCTTTGATGGATATATCTCGAGATAAATTACTTGCTGCTGTAATAACTTTGATTCCAAGTCTGCGATAAGCAGGCATGTCTGTGCCACCTCCGCCATCAATGAATCTTGAACCAATTACGAAATCTGCCTGTTTGTCAAGTATTGGTTTGAGTAACTGTGGTATGTCTGCTGCTTCATGCTGCCCATCACTGTCTAGTACTACAAGAGCAGTAGCATTCATCTCAATCGCCTTGATAAATAGTGATTTCAAAGCACCACCATAGCCACGATTTACTCGGTGTCGAATTACTGTTGCGCCACACGCTTCCGCTATTCTGGCACTCGAATCAGATGATCCATCATCAACACAAATTACCGCATCAGCGTGTTTCAATGCTAAAGTAACAACAGTGCCGATTGTCTCTTCTTCATTGTACATTGGCATGCCAGCAACGATGAAGTTTTTTTCTCCATCTGCCTCACTAGTCCCATCAAGCACATTAATTCGGCTTATCGGGGACTATATATCAGTATTGATAAAATATATCAACTAGATTATTAATTTGATACCCCAAATGGGCCTAAACCCGATTTGAAGCATTAAGCCAGAAGCTGGAATGATAATTTAACATTGATTAAATTATGCAAAATTTGGTGATTGTCTCGCTTCAATCGACTATTTGACTGATAGTAGTAACAACTCTTTCTCCGTCCAGCACCTTGTTAAGGGCGTTGACTGAGATAATTAGCGGGACATATTCCTGCCCATCCCCGGTTACATATGTTTCACATTCAGTAAACGCATCGGTATTTATTGAAACTTTTACCGCGCCACCTGCATTGCTCTTTCTAACATACCCAACTAAGTTAGTTTTGTTTTCTACATCATTCATCATATTCTTTGCTTGTTTATTTTTAGCCATTTTTACACATCCACTGCTTGTGCAGCAA
>JABJMO010000020.1 GCA_018659375.1 Methanobacteriota archaeon
CACGCAATTGTTGGAATTATAATCCCTACAGATTGGTCAAAAGATAATAATAAAATGATGGCAGGATTCACTCTACTTACATCTGTTACAATGTTATATGCAGGATTTTGTTTGGACGGAGAAGAACAAGCAAGACTGGCGTTAGTTATCGCGGGCCCTGTTTGGGTTTGGTTTGTTGTTTGTTGCTCAATGGGCTTAGAATTTGATATTGGAAAAGAACCGATGGTTATGACTTGGAAGGAAAATGCACCTCCTCTTATTCTATGGGGTTTAGTTGCACTGACAGGCCTACTAGAGTCGGGTTGGATTTAATTTAGTCTGATAAAAACTCCAATTAGCCATGGATGCACGTTATAGAAGCCGTAAATCGACGCGGCGCGATTATATAGGGGAGTTTAGTCGGCAAGATGCCCACGTAGTGAGCAAGGAGTTGAAATAATGCCTAAACCTTGGACATCGCATCTAATCAGAGATGCTCTCGGAGTCAAGAAATGTAACGGTAGTATGGAAGCTGCGACCGAAGATCTTCCTTTGGAAAAGGCAATGGAAGTTGCTAGAAAGAAGCACGGCGAAGGTCATTTGACCGGCGCTGATTTGAAAGCACAAACACGTGAAGTTATCGGAACTTGTGTTTCAATGCGAGTCAAGATCGACGGTCACTGGGCGAATGAAGCGCTCGCCATCATTAGCAAAGGAGAATGGGACGAGCGATTTAATTGAATTCACGAACCGCGGTAGAGGGTAATACCTCGCAGACCGCAGAGGTGAGGTAATATGGAAGAAAAAATAAACCAAGCAATAAAAGACGCAATCGCTAATGCGCCAGAAAGAAAATTCGTCGAGTCAGTCGACATTTCCTTCACAATCAGAGATGTTGATTTGAAGAACCCTAACAACCGTATCAAAGAGGAAGTAAGACTTCCATCTGGCAGAGGTAAGGAAATGAAAATCGCTATGTTCGCAGCCGGTGAAGCGGCAACAAAGGCAAAGAGTGCTGGAATTACAGTATTCACTCCTCAAGAAATTGAAGATTTCGGCTCCAAGAAGGGCAAAGCAAAGAAAATGGCCAACTCATTTGACTTTTTCTTGTCAGAAGTCCCGCACATGGGTCTTGTCGGAAGATACCTGGGTGTAGTACTCGGTCCACGTGGAAAGATGCCAAGACCAGTTCCTCCAGCACTTGACCCTTCTATTATCGCTACAGGCCTACAATCAACTGTTGTAGTCAAGTCCGGAGATAAGATGACATTTCACGTCGCTATCGGAACCGCTGAGCAATCTCAAGAAGAGTTGTCCGCCAATGCAATGGAAATTTATAACCGTGTAATTTCCAAGTTAGAGCGTGGAATTGGTAACATTCGTTCTCTATACATCAAGACATCGATGGGGCCTGCACAAAGTATCGAGGTGATCAATTGATTCCAAAGGTTATGTCTTGGAAGAAAGACACTGTCTCCGATTTGTTAGGCTTGCTAAACAGCGGTGAAACTCTCGCTGTCATCGATATTCACGGCGTACCTGCTGGGGCTATGATTGGCATGAGAGCTACTCTTCGTGACAACATGAAGATACAAGTTGCTAAGAAGCAATTGATGAGACTTGCTTGGGAACAAGCAGGAAACAATTCAGAAGATTTAGATTCATTATTCCAAGGAGTTGTTCAACCAGCACTTGTTTCATCATCTACAATGAATTCCTTCGAGATGTTTTCTGAACTTAAGAAAACAGAAGCAGGCCGAGCTGCTAAACCAGGAGATATCGCCCCTCACGAAATAGTCGTTGAGAAGATGGATACTGGGATGCCGCCAGGTCCTATAGTCGGTGACCTAAACTCTGTTGGAATTCCTGCTAAGATTATGGGCGGTTCAGTCCAAATTCAGAAGCGTACAGTCATTCTCAAAGAAGGCGACGTTTTCGAAGGTGAAATGGGTATGATGCTATCCAAGATTGGAATTAATCCAATAGTAACAGGACTACGACTTTGTGGTACCCTCGAGGGTGGAACTGTATTTGCTCCGTCAACTCTAGACTTAGACCTAGAACAATTCGAATCTGACCTAATTAGTTACGGAGCAGGAGCATTCAACCTCGCTTGTAACATTACTTGGTTTACTTCTCAAACAATGCCTACGCTTATCGCCAAGGCTAGTGGTGAAGCATTAGCAGTTGCTCTTGAAGCAGCGGTCGCTACTGCAGACACCATACCACATCTAATTGGAAGAGCGAATATGTCAGCAATGGGAGTTGCAGGCTCGCTATCTCCAGAAGCACTCGACGACGAATTATCCAGTATGCTTGGCGCTGCAGCAACAGCTGCGGCCGCTGCGCCTGCTGACGTCGCTGAAGACGCTTCCGAGGCACCAACTGAAGCCGCGGAAGAAGAGGAGGAGGACGAGGGCGCCGGTTTCGGCGGCCTTGGAGACCTATTCGGTTGAACACAATATGAGGTGAAAAAATATGGAATATGTATACGCTGCTATGTTACTGCACGCTGCTGAAAAAGACATTGATGAGAAAGCCGTTGGCGCCGTTTTGAAGGCTGCTGGCGTAAAGGCTGATGATGCCCGTGTGAAAGCACTTGTTGCTTCACTTGACGGTGTCGATATCTCTGAGGCCATGACCCAGGCTGTTGCCGCCCCTGCTGCCGCTGCTGCGCCAGCTGCTGGTGGTGCTGCTGCCGCTGACGAAGCCCCTGCCGCTGAAGAAGAAGCGGAAGAGGAAGAAGCAGGCGGATTTGACGGTCTTGGCTCTTTGTTTGGTTGATCAGGAACGAAGTTGCCGAGCAATATTGACGCTTGCCTAAATAGGCGAGAGCAAATTGAGCGCGGTTTATCGGTCCTTCACGGAAGAGCCTCGTCCTATGACGGGCCTGAGTAGAATCGTGCTAGAAATAATCCCTTTGGGATTTCGCATTATGTCGTTGTGCTGTAAGGCACGACCAATTGATTCATGGTTAAGTGCTAATTCGCATCATCATGGTGCGTCGTGCTTCAACCGATTTTGAGCTGAGCGTATCGCCAGTTCATTGTATCAAGGCTTTACGATTGGTTTTACAAGGTACAGGATGGTCTCTCGAACGTCATGAAGGTGCAAGAATGGTTGACAGGTTCGCCATAATAATGCCAATCACTCAGACCACAAGGACTCTAGGACTAAGAATTACAGATGGTCCACTTCGAGGTTTGGAAATGACTTGTTGGGCAGAGACAAAAGGCTCGGCAGGAGCGATAAATGTCGCATCATGGATTTTACCAGGTGGGATGGATGATAAAATGATCAATTCATTGTTGAAATCATGGGTTGCTAATCTACCCCGCTGCCCTTGGCATTGGACATTTTATGAACGTTCCAAAATTGGTTATCTGTTGCCCGTTTGGCGCAGGTCCAAAAAAGCATTTTTGAGACTTGGATTTAATACTCGTTCTAAGGTTTGGCCTTTAGATGATAATGAACACATATTCGAATATTCTACTCTAAGCGAGCAAGAGTAACCTGTTATAATCGGTGTTTTATTTACTAGCGGTAATTACCTCCCCCTTAAGGGGGAGACTTATGAGAGCTATCGGTAATCGGCAACAAGTCTCAAAATCGATATTTCTTGTCGTCATAATGATACTTATGACTTGGAGCGGGGCAGTATCAAATGATTTGGAAATTTTCGAAGAATATGATGCCCCAATCATCTTAGAAGATACACCATTTATTCAAAAAACAGCCACTGCAGCTAACACCTTCTTGGTCAAAGATATCGACCCACCGGGGGGCTCTACTGCCGATCAAGTATCTGGTTTGGTTAAACTTGGAGATTATGTTTACTTCTCCGCAGATGACGGGACTCATGGCAGGGAATTATGGCGCAGTGATGGAACCACTTTGGGTACAACCTTGGTCAAAGATATTCGCCCTGGCGGTTCAGATAGTTGGCCGTTATACCTAACAGTAATGGGTTCTGAGATTTATTTTAGAGCACATGATGGTTCAATAGGCACTGAATTATGGAAAAGCGATGGCACAGAAGCAGGCACCGTCTTGGTCAAAAACATAAATCCAAGCGGCAATGGGGTGATTACACCTAATTTCCACGTATCTGGCAACACTCTGTATTTCCAAGGTTCTTTTGGTTCTTCACAAGGTGAAGAATTATGGAAAAGTGATGGAACAGAATTGGGAACTGTTTTGGTCAAGGACATCAATCCAGGTATTTATGGGTCTTCGCCTAGTCAATTTTCTACAATAGGCTCAAAAACTTATTTCGTTGCAAATGATGCAACGCACGGTCGAGAATTATGGGAAACCGATGGAACTGGAATTGGCACTACTATTGTCAAAGACATCAACCCAGGTAGCACTAGCGGGATTCCAAATCCATCATACATTACAGCGATAGGTTCAAATCTTTATTTTAGGGCAAATGCTGGTTCTACTGGCAGTGAACTTTGGATTAGTGATGGAACCAGTGCTGGAACCAATTTAGTTTCAGACATCGATCCAGGGTCAAATAGTGGAGCACCTCAGTATTTTACCCAACTAGGCTCCAATGTATTATTTTCTGCAACCGATACTTCGAAAGGTCGCGAATTATGGATTACTGATGGAACTGGTGGAGGAACTGAACGAGTCAAAAATATCTACAGTGGTTCAACTGGCAGTTCTCCAAATAGTCTACTTGCTATCGGTTCAATGGTTTACTTCGAAGCAACCGATGGTTCAGGAACACATCTATGGAAAACCGGAGGAACTCAAGCCACTACCAATAAAATTAGTTCGGTTCCTGCTATCGATGGGTCATCACACATTGTTGGAACTACGTATTATGCAAGTTTTTCTTGTGGCGCCCAAGGTAGTGAATTCGGCAAGTATCAAGCATCGACAGAAACTTTCACTGGATGTATAGAAGATTTATCCGGCACCGGCAGTAGTTTTCCAACTGACTTTACCCAATTAGGTGAAAAACTTCTTTTCACTATCGATGATTCAGGCGACCGACAACTTTGGGTTACCAATATCTTAGGAGATTTACAACCTGCTGCTAATTTAGATTATAATGCAACGCAATCTGCCGGCGGCTCAACATCTTGGACCGAAGTCGATGGCTCAAGCTTTGAATGGGATTTGACCGGCCCAACTCGTCAATCGATTAGCGGCTATCCCAATTTACAACATGCTTACAGATTTGATGGAATTGACGACTCCGCTAACTTGAATGATAATTTGCAATCCATGTCTGGTGACCCTACAGATGAATCAGCAAGTTTTGAAGTATGGATTAATCCTGATGACTTAACTGATGACAAGGTGATATGGGAAATAGGTGGTGAAAGTAACGGCGCCTCTATGGTCTTATGGAATGATTTGTTGACATTTAGGGTGAAGACAGGCAGTCTTATTGTTAATCTTTCACATACAATAACCGATGATAACAAGTTCCACCAAGTTGTTGGCGTGGTAAATACTGAATCTAGTTATGTTGCACTATACTATGATGGGGTTGAAGTTGGCCAGACTTATGTCGTGGGCTCCATTGATTGGTCTGGTAATAATAAACCGGGGCTGGGTTCGATCAATGACAATGTGGGGGCCTACTCATCTAGCGAACAAGGTGATTTTTCTTCACCATTCTTCGATGGCGATATAGCCATTTTTAGATTCTATGAGTTTGAAATGGTCCCGACTCAAATCCAATCTTCATTTGAATTATTCAGTTTACAAGCCCCAATTATATCATATTCACCATCCAGTTATACCCTAATAAAAGATGTCGCAATGTCGTCGGCTACTCCAACCATTAGCGGCGGAGCAGTAACTTCTTGGGCGATTTCTCCAGCAATCTCATCAGGACTTAATTTCGATACCAGTACAGGTGTGATTTCAGGAACTCCTACTGTAGTGTACGTGTCTACAGTTTACACAATTACTGCAACCAACACTGGTGGCAGCGATACTGCTACAGTGACCATTGTGGTCAACGATGAAGTTCCGTCATCTCTCGCTTACTCTCCAAATTCGTTTACCTTGACTAAAGATGTAGCAATGTCAACGGTGACTCCAACCATTAGCGGCGGAGCAGTAACTTCTTGGGCGATTTCTCCAGCAATCTCATCAGGACTTAATTTCGATACCAGTACAGGTGTAATTTCAGGAACTCCTACTGTAGTGTACGTGTCTACAGTTTACACAATTACTGCGACTAATTCTGGTGGCAGTGATACTGCTACAGTGACCATTGTAGTCAACGATGAAATTCCTTCATTCACTTACCCCTATTCTTCCTATACTTTCACCAAAGACCAAACCATTCCAACTATTTATCCAACAAATACGGGTGGTCATGCGACAACTTGGGAGACTAGTGGCCTGCCTAATGGTTTAGCCATCAACTCCGTTAGTGGGTATATTTGGGGAATAGCAACTACTGTTACTCCCGCTACAACATACACCATCTATGCAAACAATTCAGGCGGCTCCGACTCGACAACCATAACAATGACAGTCAACAATGTTGCTCCAAACACGATTGTCTATTCCTCACATGATCTGGTGCTTGAGAAAGGAACGGCGATGACAACCACAACGCCAGCAATCAGCGGTGGAAGCGTAACCACATGGGAAATCAGTCCATCTATTCCAAGTGGACTCACGTTCAGTTCATCGACGGGAGCCATCAGTGGTACACCCTCTATCCTGCAAACAACGTCCGTGACGTACACTATTTGGGCCAACAACTCCGGCGGTTGGACCTCCACCGAGATGAACATCACCATTAACGATCAACTGGCCTCAGTGTCCTATCCTTCTGTCATCGAAATTTCGAACGACCGAACCATGACCACCGTAACACCAACCACCTCCGGTGGAGCAATTACTTCTTGGGAGATCTCTCCCTCCTTGCCATCAAGTCTCAACTTCGGCAGCAGCAACGGAAGCATTTGGGGAACCCCAACTGGATTGTTAGAGAATGTCACCTATACCG
>JABJMO010000019.1 GCA_018659375.1 Methanobacteriota archaeon
GGGCAGATTATCAACGCCAACACTTCATGCTTCTTGTATGGTAGTGCATTGGATCAATTTGGTAACACAGTTTGGTTCGATGATGTTGTATCTTTTGACCTAGATCCGGAAGATGGTGAAATGGCTATAATACAAACTCCAACTCCACATGATGCGCCTCCCTTACAGGATGTACTGATTGGTGAATTTACCGGAAATTTGGTTGGTTTGTGGGAAGTAGTGCTTTCTACAGAATCTAATTTAATTACTAATGTATTTGTTGAAGTAACCCATGGGGACATAGGTGGCTTCGAATTGAGTACTTCGAATGAAACCATCACTGCGGACGAATTTTTATTCATTGACTCCACAAGGATCGACGTTCGTGGCAATCGCCTGGCAGTGAGCTTAGCAATCGAAAATTGGACTTCTGTAGCAGATGGAACAATAACTTCTGGTTTGACATCTACTTGGGAGCCAACCCTTCAAGGGTCGAAATCTCTTACTGCATCTTACGAAGGATTTACCGATACTGTAGACATATTTGTTTTGCGAGGGGCCCTACACGATTTCCAAATTATAATCAATGACGAAGTTTCACAAACCGAGGCTTATTCAATTACTGCTGATGATGAGATCAGTGCTAGTTTGAGGGCTTTTGATGCGAAAGGTAACCAATGGTTAGTTGACGGTGAGTGGTCTCTATATCACCCGAATTTCTTAGACCAGTCAGTGTTGAGTTCCAATTTCTCACAAGAGGTTACCTTCTCACCAACCTTAGCATCTACATCTCCATACTCAATAAGCGTTGAACACCAAGAGAACGAGATTATTTTGTCTTCAAACTTCGTAGTGTATGTTTCAGTAGGTGATGTTGAAAACTTCATTGTCTCTGCATTAGACAGTAATGGTAATGATTATTCCGCACAGACAGGATTTTCAGTTACTGCAGATGACTACATACAATTCGATTTTTCAACAAGTGATTTTGATTTGAACTTAATTGATGATGCAGGGGAAGCATGGATCTTACAAAACTTAGTCGACGGCAGTATAACAGACATAACCCAGTTGATGGACGCAAATTCTCTACTATGGAACCCGGACTTGGTTGGCGATTACTTAATTTCAGTTTATACCATCAACCAAAGAGGATTCAACTTATCATCTGAATTTAATGTTATTGTGGCTCATGGAACTCCAGTTTCACTCGCGATTACTCAGTCTGCTGGTACACAAAATGCTGGAGATATTGTCAATCTTCAAGTTACTGGTAGTGACTCTGATGGCAACCAATTTGCTCAACCAGTAGTCTGGTTAGAAAATAATGCCCAGGCCAAGAACATTAATTCAACAACCAATGTTGGTGCGTATGAATTCAATGGCAGAACTGCAGGAAACTACACTCTGACTGCAGAATATTTGACTGTTTCCTCAACTGCTTATGTCGACGTCTTTAGCTTGAACATCGCCGCAAATATCGAGTACAATATTAGCACTGTTGCCTTGGAACAATTGGAGAAATTAACAGTTACTGTAGAAGTGTATGATGAATATTGGAATAAAATAAATGTTCCTCAAAATGCCCGGGTTGATACCACAGATTCTGGCGGTGACGTCACATACTTGGGTGACGGGGTATGGGAACTAGAGACATTAGACGAAGGAGGCCATTCCGCCACTATAGTTATCGGTTCGATTACTGAAACGTTTACTTACGAAGTAGAGGGTAACCTTGCCGGATTCTTTGCCGCAGGTGGGGCACTTTACTATGTTGGTGCAGGACTAATCGGGCTTATTGTAGTCGCTTTACTGGTGTTCTTGGTTAGATTAGTTCGTGGTGATGGAGAATATTATGACGAAGATGAGGAAGATGATTACTCTTATGAGCAGGAATCCGAGCCAGTCAAAGATTTCACAAAAACCACGATTAGCAATACCCCAGTCGTACCAACTCCACCGTCCAGCCCGCCAAGTCAGCAGGAAGAGGTTGCTGAAGAACCTGAAAATCAAGTAGATGAAGACCTCAGTTGGGCTGTTGATTATCGAATGGAAGATGATGGCACTGAATGGGCGCAAACAGGTGATGACATCTGGTATTATCGCGAGTCAGGTGGCGATGATTGGGTTGAATGGACTGAATGAGTATAGGTGATTGATTTGACAAGGAAAATGGTTCCAATATTCATTATTGTCTCAATGATGCTAAGCATAATGCCAATTGCAGATAATAGTACCACACTAGACGAACAACCGACAGTCTTTCACCAAGGTTCATCGGCTGTGAGGGTACAAATCTCATCTCCAGAATTTACCATTAGCGCTGATGAAGTAGTTACCTTTTCTGCCACTCTATATGATTCAGTGAATAGTGTGGTGGCTGGGGAAATCATTTGGTCAAGTGCAAATGGAACAATCACTAGTGATGGAACGTTTTATCCTTGGAATGCAGGAGTAATAACCATTCAAGCACGACATACAAATTTGACTGATGAATTTAATATTACAGTGACTCCTGGAATTGGACAATCTTTAGAGATTTCAATATCTGCGGGCCAGGTGCTACAAAATAATATTCTAACTGCCAACTTAATTGACGCAAGGGGTAACCCAAACCCTACAGACCAGGCAGCGTGGAGTATTGATGGTCAATATTTTGGGCAAGGTAATCCAGTATGGATTCCACTCGATATTGGTGAATACCAGCTAACTGCAAGACTTTACCAAATGGAAGTTACCACTTTTATTGATGTTGTTGCTGGAAACCCGTACGAATTTGTTTTTGATCAAAATATTGTAATCCAAAGTAACTCTGCAATACAACTTGAACCTACTTTAGTCGACGCCAACGGTTTTGCTATGGATATTAATCTTGCAGGATCTAAGGCCTGGCTAGTGGAAAACGGTTCTATTAATTCAACAGGGGTATATTTTGCAACCAATCCGGGAAGTTGGAATATTACCGTGTCTGCTGGACCGGTTTCGGGGACTGGGATTCTTACTGTGGTGCCCTCTGATGCAACAACTTCCGTCTTAGCAATCATTCCAAATGAACCAGTTTATGTTGCTGGTGAGCAATATCAAATTGCCGCTTATCGTACAGATGTATTTGGCTACTCTGGTTTGATTACACCTCCGTTGGCCAACTTTTCTGTATCCTCAGGGACCCTTAGCCAAGATTCTGGTAAGGTTTACTGGACGCCAATGACAATGGGTACTCAGTCACTAACAGTTATTGATTCAGGTTTTGAGTCCACTGTTTCAGTTACTGTAGGTCATGGTCTAGCGATCGATACAAGGTTGGCATTTACGCCCAATAATCTAGCCGTTGGTCAGCAATCGACTATTATCGTACAAGCCTATGATCTGGCAGGAAATACTTGGAATGTTAACGGCAGTATTGATGTCTTGATTGGTAACGCTTCTACAATCACCAACCATGATACTTACTATACTGTTGTACCTAATGAAGTCGGAGCATTTGCCATAAAGAGCAATTGGTTTGATTCAAACTCAGGAATAGTTTTTGAATCCCAAGAAATCAAACAAGTTGGTTTTGGTGATTTGGCAAGAATAGAGTTGGAAGGACAAGGCTCAAAAATCCCTATTGATGAGGCATTTGACCTAAATCCACGCTTCTATGATTCATATGATAACGAACTAACTGACATATTCGTCAATTGGACTATTGATGGAGAAGACCAAACATTGTCCATGTCGTTACTAGATTATAACTGGATACCTTCCTCGATTGGCAGTCATGAACTCCAAGCAAATGCCGCGGGTATATTCTCAGTTGTATCGCTAACTGTTACTGCAGGAGATGCTCGTCGAATTGTTACTAATCAAGAAACAGGGTTTGTAGTTAATTCTGGTGAAGAGTCGGACTTATACGTTGAAATCGCCGATTCTAGAGGTAACTTTGCTCCAGCAGAATCGGTAACAATGAGTCTTAATTCCTCAGTTGGCACTTTAGAGCCTTCAATAGCAGGTAGGGGTTATTGGACATTTATTGGCAAAACAGCTGGTGAGTTCACTATGACCTTAACCCAAGATGATGCAGTCCATAGTATTACTTTGACAATAAATCCAGGCCAACCAGTACAAATATTTGGCGAGGTTGAAATTCGTGATTACCAGCAAGGAGATGTGGCATTGCTTACTGTCTATGGCGTGGATAGTAACGGTAATATTGTTTCAGTGGAGCCTGAAAACACTTCGATAAGTTGTACTTCAGGTTCAGATAAATACATTACAGCAGATACATGGGAATTGGAAATAAGTAAATCAGGTTTAGATAGATCTTGTAGTATTACTTGGAACGGTTTGGTTACTCAAGCGTTCTTTGATGTCGAATCAGTATTACTTGGCGGTGCGATTGGTTCAACAAATACTGCAATGACGATTGCAGCCATTTTACTCGGCCTAATTCTTGTCACTATGGTAGTTTTAGTTCGTAAGGCTAACTATGAAGCAGAGGACAGTGAAGATTGGTTTGATGATGAATATGACGATGAGTATGATGACGAATATGACGACCAAGAAGGAGAAGAGGAAGACCAGCCAGTAGGTGAAGAAGCAGTTCAACCAGCAATTACCAATCAACCTCAACAGGAGTCTCCAACACCATCTACACCGACAATCTCTGACCAAGAAAGAACAAAACTTGCTACGGAAGCAGGCAAATTAGGGGTTATGCAAGCGATTGACCAAACCAAACAAGGTGCTAGCGGTTGGTATGTTGATGTAAGTGGCGATATCCAATACTGGAATGTCGCAGCAGATGGTTCATGGTCTAGAGGTCAGTGAATAACTAAGCGTCTATTCTTCTGATAATCCTTCAAAAGAAATGAAGAACTCATTAATGTCAATAACACCATTTTCATCATCATCAGAGTTATGGAAGATCGAACGAGATTCATCTACTGTGTAATTAAAACCTAATGCTAGTAAGGCGTTTTGGAATTCTCTGACATTCAGGTGCCCTTTGCCACCAAAATCAGCTGCATTGAATGCTGCAAGTCTACGTTCGTGCTCTGATGCGCTAGTGCGGCTGAATTGTTCTCTAAAGGTCGCAATAGGGGTCTTATCAGAGGCGATGTAATGTTTTCTACCATAAAGGTAGTAAGTCACCAAACCAGTAATTATTGCCACACCACCGCCAATAAACGCTTTTGAGCCCATCAGAATGACCAAGAATGCCCCTGCAATAATTCCCCACAATTGCATATATGGGTATAGTGGGCTTTTGTAAGCGGGGTCCCAATCATATCTGTCACTGGTTTGTCTAAGCACAATAACACAAGAATTAATCATCATAAAGATCATAATTTTGAAACCCGATGCTAATTTCACCACATCTTTTAACGGGACAAATAATATTGCAAAACACATGGCAACACCAGTGATTATTATTGGTACGTGAGGTGTTTCAAACCTGACGCTAACATCTTCAAGAGGTTGCGGTAGGAGGTTATCTCTGGCCATGGCAAACAGGAATCTAGATGATGCTAAGATGCCCGCTAGAGCCATTGAAATCATAGTCAAAACAGATAATATTGCAGCAAAAACACCAAATTCAGTATTGACTACATGCTCAGCAAAAACATAGATTGGGTCTTCCACGACCGCACCATCAACAATCCACCACTCTCCAGGAATACTAGCCATCATCAAAAATGTGATTAGTGTATAAATCACAGTTGCAATTAGCAAAGAAAGCATAATTCCTGCAGGTAGATTTTTTTCCGGCTGCTTTACCTCTCCACCAATTGCTGCTATTTTAGTAACCCCAGCATAGGCAACAAATACGAAGGCTGCGGTTTCTGCCAAAGTCCATACGTCGGTACTAAATGCC
Organism: Methanobacteriota archaeon; assembly: GCA_018659375.1. Lineage (GTDB taxonomy): Archaea > Thermoplasmatota > Poseidoniia > Poseidoniales > Poseidoniaceae > MGIIa-L1. The sequence continues at coordinate 5,837 of JABJMO010000019.1, forward strand.
CCCTCGATTGGTCTACTGGCATCAAAGTTTGGCGAAAACAAAGCGGCTACACAGATAAACATTAACAACGCAACAGTCATTATGACAATAGGAGTTTGAATTGCTTTTACCTTAGATACTCCAAGAATATTAACCACAGTAATTAGTACCAATGCTGAAATGGATAAGATCATGATGTCGATTTCCAAATCAAAATATGTTGTTACTGCAACAAAGTATGCTGAAAATCCAATCAAGGCAAAGGCTGATTTTAGCAAAAACGAGGCCCACAAGCCCATCCCACTGACTGTTCCAATCATTGGTCCATATGTACGCTCTAAAAATACGTATGACCCGCCACTAGTTGGCATTCCCGAAGAAAGTTCTGATTTCGACAATGCTCCTGGTAGGACTACTGAAGCCGCTAATACAAAGGCCAACCAAATTCCAGGACCCATGATTTGAGCGGCAAATGTTGGTGTGACAAATATTCCTGGTAACATTGCTGAGAGTGAAATGACCACAACTCCAGCCAAACCAATGGTTCTGGCCAAAGAACCTTTTATTTCTTTAGTGGCGCCTTTAATGTCGCCCTTTACTACGCTTTTGATAATCTTTTCAACAGTATTTTTTGCCACATAATCCCTCCGATTTACGATACCAAATAAATGACTAATTGGTGTTAAGCAGACCTAGATTATATTCTATTGCCTAATATATTGAGAAGAACTTCCGGAATACGGTAATTTAGATTTTAGCGATTACTTTCATTTCAACTGCTATAGGTGTTGGTAATGCGCGGATAGCCAATGTAGTTCTTGTTGGTCCCACTTTCCCAAGAGTGTCAGCCCAAACTTCGTTATAACCTTTGAAATCACGGTCCATATCAATTAAAAATGAGGTGACATCTAATACATTTTCAATAGATGAACCTGCTTCTTCTAGAATACGCGAAATATTATCAATTACTGCCTGAGTTTGAGCTTTAATATCATAATTAAGGGGTTTTCTATCACCGTCATGGATAGGTCCACCCGGTATTGCATTAGTGCCTGGTTGCCTAGGTCCAACACCTGAGAGGTAAAGTAAGTCACCAACTCTTCTAGCATGTGGATATGCGCCAACTGGTTTAGGTGCTGCATCGGTATTTACTGAGCCTTCTGCATTTGTTGGATTCCAAAGTTCAGGTCCACTACCTGCAGTGGATAGGGTTGTTGTCTCTTCACTAGAAACTATGTTGTCTAATACGCCTCGTTCACCAGCGAATACCTCAACTTCATCTTCATCATATTCCTTGTTACCCACTCCCGATGGTGTTGGATTTAGGTGTACAACTGCGCATCCAGCGCCATGAATGGCTTCGTATGCTAATACTTCTCCAGTTAGGTCGTTGCGATTTTCATTCATTGCTGATAGCCACCACATCGGCTTGAAATTGACTACTTTTTGTACGCGAATCTGTTGTTGAATCGTCCGGGATAATTGACCGACATCTTCCAGTCTACCTTCGGTCAAAAATTCTAATATTTTCCGGTTCCACTCATCATCCTTGAGTGAATGAATCCGATCATCTTTTGCTTCGATATGTTCGGTAAACATTCGATTAGACAGAGACATTGCGGTTATCGCTACTGCCTTTCTTCCAGTCTTTTTGACTAAATCTCGACAAGCTTTGGCCAGTACAGTAGTTTCGCTACGGTCTGCATAGACATTTGATGATACTATTACTGCAGGTATTTTATTATCTGGATTTAACAATGTTAGGGCGACCACTGAGCCCACGTCAATGGGGAATCCACGATAGTTGACACATCTACTTTGTAATCCTCGAGAATGATTTTCTGCATTCCATAGAGCAGCAAATTCAGCATCGATATTGAATGAATAGTTGATTGAACCTAAGTCATGAAAATCATGGTCAACCATTACCCATTCAGGGTTCGGGTCTGAAATCATTTGATGACCGATGATGCTTGGCCATGTAGTTGAATAAATAATCAATAAATCTGCGCCACTATTTGAGATAATCTCAGCCGCGTGGTCATATGCAGCACGAAGTTTACTCCAGCCTTCATTTTGCTGTGGTGCTAGTACTGTATGAGGGTGTACTGGCACTACAAATGATTCAACAATTTCACCATCAGACATTATTATTCCCCCTTGTGTTGGTAGACTGGCCACTCAACAATTGCATTTCCAGTGCCGATTATGGTGCCGTATCCGTGAAGAATCGCTGGATAATCAGGCACTTCAAGAGTCGATAATAGCCAAGTGAAGGCGCCTCCATCGGTTTCAGCAATCGCTTGTTCGGTGAATTCTGGCATTTCATCAATAAGTCTTTGACATTGTCCTGATTTCATGTAATCAATCATTCTCATGTCCCAAAGATGCATAGCATGGCTGGTTATATGCTCTTTACTCATGTCTTCTGGAATTTTAGATTCGGTGGTAAAGTGTCGATGCGATAAGGAATTACTCGCCAAAACTACTACTTTTTTGCCACTTTCTAATATTGCTTCTCTTGTTACCTTACCAAGTTCGATCATCATTTCCTGCATTACTTCAACTGAATAGTAATCTCTTGAGCGGTTGCTGGAGATCACAACTAATGGTTTATCCCATTCAGGCCTAAACATATGACCAGTAGTAATTGTGCCATAATCAACTCGAAAATCAGGGTTTGTCATCATTTTTACCGTTAAACCTGCATCGTGAGCTTTATCATGAATTTGTTTAGCCAATTCGACATCGATATTCAAATCATAATGGTAGCGAAATAAATTAGGAAATATCGGGTCCACAGAAAGGCTTTGAAAGTTGTCTAGGCCAAGGAAATGTGTTCCGATATAGGTTTGCCAATGTGGTGATAGAACAACAATTGCATCATAATCTACATCTTTTAGTGACTCACGTAATCTTTCGTAACCCCATCTTAGTTGCTCCCAGCCACCTTCAGCCACAGGCTCATTTTGTGAAGGGTTTTCAGCATACACAATATGTGGTGGGTGAGGGGCTAAACAACCTGCAACAATCTCTCCTTTCGCCATATGCAGTCCTATCAATAGGTTGCCTATATTTTGTACGGATGAAAACGCTGTGCCCTAAGACTCAAACACCAGCGCAGTTTGGCAGTTGCATGGGCGATAAGAACAGTGACATACCTGTCTATGCTAGTTCTTCCAATGACTCGCAACTAGATCGTGCTGATGGTATTGATTTTCAAACCGGGATTCGACATATTATCGCACCAGCAGTGTTCGGTATGGTTGTCGGAATATTATTTCAGGAATATATCACTCCCGAATATAATTGGCCGTCCCCACCCCAAGGAGCGATTCTATCGTCAATAATTCTCTCGCCACTACTTTATTTTGTCTTGGTAAGGGATAAAGCCTCTCGCTGGTTTGAATATACTCTGGGTTTAGCAACTCCTGGAACAATATTTTTCATGATTTGGTTCTCTGGATGGGGTGCGGTATTTTGCGGTGGTTATGGTGCATTACTGCTTTGGGTTTGGATTTCAACTTCTTGGGGCCGATATGAACTCCCACCTTTTAGATACGGTGTATGGCACGCATTCGCCGTGGACATAGGTGCATTTTCTGGGGCATTACTTGCCTACAGTATCGGTCTATGAGGTGTAACTTTCCGATTTGTCCGGGAAATTACCTTGACGGACATCGTCACAATATTGCTTTATTGCACCATCTATTTCTACGGCTAGATTCAGGTACCTGCGTAGGAACCTTGGTGAGAAGTCCATAGTTATCCCCAGTAAATCGTGTAATACGAGAACTTGACCGTCACAATCTGGTCCAGCACCTATTCCTATGGTAGGGATGTCGATTGCTTCACTGACTTTCTTGGCTAACTCACGAGGTATTTTTTCTAGTACCACGGCAAAGCAGCCTGCTGCTTCCAATATTTTAGCATCTTCAATTAGCTTATTTGCCTCATCATCCTCTTTTGCTCTAACACTGTAAGTGCCAAACTTGTAAATCGATTGCGGAGTGAGACCTAAGTGTCCCATGACTGGAATACCTGCGGTTAAGATTCGCTTTATTGATTCAACAATTTCTGCCCCACCCTCAAGTTTTACGGCATGCCCTTCAGCCTCTTTCATGATTCTAATAGCTGATTCAAGCGCAATTGCTGAATTACCTTGATAGGTTCCAAATGGCATATCAACAACAATTAGTGCTCTGTCTACGGCCCTTTTGACACACTGTGCATGGTAAATCATATGGTCTAATGTCATAGGTAGAGTAGTTACTTGCCCTGCCATAACGTTAGAAGCTGAATCGCCAACAAGTATTACATCAACACCAGCATTATCAACTAATTTTGCCAGTGAGTAATCATATGCAGTCAGCATAGTTATTTTTTCATCAGCACGTTTCATTTCTTGAAGCGTGTGGGTTGTGACCTTCTTGGCTTTGCCGTGAACGGACATAGTTATTCCAGCAGCGCAATTGATTTGAAACTCTCGCTTCCAAAAATTAACTCAAACATCCATTTCAGCCAAAAATCTGGTTAATTGCAAAAAAACCTCTTTTGAGTCAGCACAAGACAATAATTGATACTTATATTCTGGGTCACTGATTGTTAAAGCAGCCACGGCAAACATCGAGGTGGAGGAATCATCGATAACCATTTCAGTGCGATCTTCGATCCAATCTTCAAGAGTGTCTTTGTCGATTTGTAGGATGCCACCGATTTTACTCAAGATGCCGTTCAGGGTACTTTTCAGTTCAGTCTGCTGAAATGTGGTTAACTCATCCTCATCTGGAAGATAAGTTACATCAGCAGATAGGTACAATTTGGAATGCTCGCTGTTCTCTGGTACTCTAGCAAGTATAGTTTCTAGGTCAGGTAAGATTCCAGCATCTGGAATTAAATCAATCATAGATTCATCTTCGAAAGGCGGTAGAACAGGTTCATGCACCTTGTTAATCTGAAATCTTCTCCGTCCAACAAACTCGATGAAGTGATTACTGCCTTTTGTTTCATGACTGATTATTTCTGCTTCGCAGCCAAACATTCTTGGCCCATTCCAACCATTGTGAATTGCCATAGGATCTGTCATTACCATGCCAAACGGTCTGTCATCAAGCAAGCAGTCATCAAGCATTTGTCGGTACCTAGGCTCAAATATTCGTAGACTTTGTATTTCTCCGGGCAATAGCACCATTGGTAAAACAAATAATGGTAGGTTATCTGCTTCAGCCATACATTGTAATATGGGGTTTTACTTTTGAAGATGTGTTCAATCATCTTTTACACATATGTTGCTCAATTCAGAGAAGAAATTCAATGACCAATCGCCACCTTCACGACCAACCCCCGAATTTTTAACACCACCAAAAGGCGTTCGAAGGTCTCGATGAAGCCACGTATTTACCCATAATATACCGCTGTCTATTTGCTTAGCAAATTGCTTTCCTCTAGCCGTATCGCTAGTCCAAATGGAACCAGCTAGTCCGTACTGAGTGCTGTTAGTCATTTCAATCGCTTCTAAATCAGAATAAAATTTATGCAAAGTAACCACTGGTCCAAATATTTCTTCCGTTGCGCATCTAGAACTTATGGATAGGTTTTCAATCACAGTTGGACTAATGAATGAACCATTTTTTAGACTGGCGTGGTTAAGAATAATTCTTTGACCACCATGGGTAATAGTGCCCCCTTCCTGCTTAGCTAATTCGATGTATGAGATGACTTTTTCCATGTGTTGTTGTGAGATGACTGACCCGATGTCAGTTGACTCATCTTCAGGGTTACCAACCTTCATCGCAGCAACTGCGACAACAAATTTATCAACAAAAGCATCGTAAATTTTAGCATCAATAAGTACACGTGAACCACACAAACACACTTGCCCTGAATTAGTAAATGCCGCCTTTGCAGCCCCAATGGCCGCAGTTTCTAGGTCTGCATCATCGAGGATAATTGTCGCATTCTTTCCGCCTAACTCTAGTGATAATTTTTTGAACATTGGGCCAGCAGTTTTAGCGACAATCTTACCGGTTTCAGTACCGCCAGTAAACGAGATAGCACTTATCTCAGGATGTTCTAAGATCGCTTGTCCCGTGCTTGGGCCTAGGCCGTGGACGATATTTACTACTCCTGTTGGGAAGTCGATGTCATCAAGAGTTTTGGCTAATAGATTAGCAGTCATTGGGGTCATTTCACTTGGCTTAGCTACTATGGTATTACCCATGACTAAGGCAGGTGCGATTTTCCATGAGAGGAGATATAGTGGTAGATTCCAGGGAGTTATCAATCCGACAACTCCAACCGGCTTGCGTATTACATAATTTGTTGCATCATCCATGGTGTACTTATTTTCGCTTAACTGTTCAGCATGCTTTGCAAAGAATCTGAAATTACTAATGCTACGTGCTGCGTCGACTCTTCTAGCCAAAGCAATAGGTTTTCCAGTATCCATGCTTTCGGTTTTAGCAATATCCTCTGACCTTTCTTCTAGGGCTTGAGCAATTTTATTAAGCCAATTTATTCGCTCCGCTTTGGTCAATCCACGCCAGTTAGGTAACGCAAGTTTAGCTGCTTCTGTCGCCTTTGCCACATCTTCATAATTAGAATCAGGTATTTTCGCAATAATTTGACCGGTGGCAGGATTTAGATTATCCAGCATATTGCCGCTAACAGGTAAAGTAAACTCCCCATTGATGTAGTTGTAAATGTTCAAATTTACCCCTCAATATCATATGTCCAGCGGTCTTGATCGGGGTCCCACTCGTCCCAAGTATCGATTGATTGAAGTTTTTCGTGATAAATATCCGGTACAATGCCCGGTACAATAAACGCTTTTTGCCTGTGTAAAGGGTAAGGGTTGCGCAATTCAATTCCCAGCACTCCAAGAATGGCTCTAGCAATATACCATGTTGCTTGAGAATTCCAACCATGAGCGATTTTAACAACCACTCCCAAACCTTTGGGGTAGTCTGGATGTTCTATTGCTAGGCCAAGCAGCCCATCAGCACCTTCTTTAGCGATTACCCGACCTTCACCTGCTTTTAGAATAGTAGAATCTAATCTGTTAAATCCACCTACTAAGTCTGGGTGTCTAACCATTGCCTCCCATATCCAATCATCATCTTTGTCACGTACTAAGCCAGCATAAATTTGTGCCAACTCGGAAACAGTATTTGACACAGTTGGCAGTCCACAACCATCCTTAGCATATCTAAGTGGTTTCCAATCTGGACCTAAATAAGTTCGAATTTGTTCCATATATGCCGAGAACACTTCGTGATTTGGTAAGGTATAGCCTGCACGATTCCACCCCTTCTTGCGACAACCGTGAAGGATTGCAGCATGTTCGCCTGAGCAAGTATGAAACCATCTTCGTGGTCTTCTTACTTGTCTGCCAAATTGTATAAGTGGAACATCTAGAGGAGTTAACATCAATGGCCATTCTTCCTCATAGAGCAAAGATTGAGCAGCGGCAACGTGTTCTGTATCGCCATTGTGTGAGGCTACTGAAATTGCTTTTTGTTCCCAACTGACATCTTCTAACTCTTTGGTGAATGCTTTGAGCATGAATGGTTTCATCATCGACCTGCCGTAACATAACACGTTACCGCCAAATGAGTGTATTACCTCATCACCATGTGCCCAAGCAACTGCACCATGGATTGTCGTCTCTGATACCCCATTTCTTCGATAATCAACCAGTGGTTCCCAATCCACTTCACGCCCGGTAGGGATTCCTTCAATGTTCTCACCGAGGGATGACTCAGGGTACATCGAACTGCCAGGCCTGCCATCTTTTACTGCTGATGGCATATGGTTCTCGCTCATTTTTCTGCCTCCAACATACTGTTGACCATTGGTACTACCTTTGCCATATATGCTGACATGTTACGGCAAACTCGGTCAGAATCATGATTAAAGAAATCGAACCAAGCCATTATAGTGTCTTCAGGGTGAAATCTCTCTACGATTTGTTGGGCGACTTCAGATACATTACCAATAAGCGCATTATTTGCTGCTTTGTTAACTTTTTCTGGGTCGATGGTTCCTTCAAGTGCATTCCAATATGCCTGTAGTGCGTTTTCTGCTTCTTGTTTAGCAGCATGACTCTGCTCCTCTCCGGTTAAATCATCTTCATCGTTTAGAAATACAAAACTCGTTCGTGGCATGTAACTCCTTTGCCACTTACCGCCAGTTTCATGGAAGCATGCTGACATTCTTTCATGGGTGGAATCGATAATAGTTGGGGAGGTGATTGATAGATTGAACACCTTGACCGGCAAAAAAGAGTTGACAAATTGTTGAGTTTTCGCATCGTGTGTGCCTGCGATAAGTGACAACTGGTCTCGATTCCAAGCCTTGGGGATAATTGAAATTTCTTCAAATTGATACCTGTTTGGGATTACGATTTCATTCGCTTCATCTTCACCTGAATCAGCTAAGTATGCTGCTTGAACAGCAGACCAATCTTCATCACTACGGAAATTGTCTCTCGTAAGAATTGTCTTTCGAACATCTTCGCTACTGATTATGTCGCCACGTAGGAGTCGGAGGAATATCTCGCTTGCTTCCATGAAGATCTGCCCTCGAAGGCTTTTCCATGCAGACTTTTCCCAAGAGTTTCGTGGAGTTATGCCGTAAGGTCTAGCCATAAATTCAAATCTACCTGCGCTAAATCCAACATGCAGTTTCCGTTTCTCATCAAGCATTGACAAAAATTGGACTGTATTTGCGATTCTCTCTGCTTGAGCAATTGGTCCTCCACTGGCTAGAATACTTACTACCGCTGAGCCAATATCAATTTTTTTCGTTTGCCGGAAACTCTCCATGGCTAATTGTGGAAAATCGGTACATAACCCAACTTCACCTTGCCAATGTGGTACTACAGGGCTCGAATTCATCTTTTGAGTTTCAGTTGAAAGATGTGCCTGAGCAATCCAACCGACTCCAAATCCTAAATTATCAGCGTGTTTTAGTTGTTGGAAGTAATTGTTAAACATGGTTTTCTCAGACGGAGTCTTACCGTCGATGCCAGGAGTTTGGCTGATTGAGAAGAATATGTCATGCTTCATGACTTGCCACTGGTCATCCCAAACACTCTTAGGACATAATCGATGTGGCAGTGTGTTAATTTGATTCTGGATTCTCTAAATTTGTTAGGGCTTCAAGTCTCTCACGGATTTGTACCGGGGGTTGGAGTCCAAAAGCAATGAATGAATGCAAACAATCAGACAGGTGAATCATAGCGCCCCGATAGTCACTTTGTATTTCACATAGGTCTGCTAACCCCCACCTAGCGACAAATTGTCCCGATACATCTTCTAGGTCATTAGACAACTCTAATGATTGTGTGTAGAGATCAATTGCTGCATCGAATGTCCCTAATGATGCCTGAGTGTGCGCCAAATCCGATAGTGCTTCCATTTGTCCTTCAAGATCATTTGAGTTAGTTAGTAATTCAAGTCTTCTCGTGCCGTGAACCAAAGCGGAATCAAGATTGTTTTGGCGCTTATCACAGGCTTCTAAAGCCGCTAGACTGTACACTAGTCCAGAGTTATCAGATGATTTTTCTCTAATTCGCATCGAGCGTGTGATGAACACTTTACAATCATCATATTGTTCATGACTAAAGCACATCAATCCGATATGGTGTAATACTGCAGCCGCCAGTGATTCACCGTTTTCCATTTTTTCTGAATTAGCGGCCAGTTCAACAAATTTTTCCTGGCTCGAATCAACAATCTTCAGTTGTTCAAATTCAACCCATCCCGATTCTAACTCATCTTCTGATACTTTCTCTGCGTGGTCAAGCAGGCGTTCGATGAGTTCAACGTCTCCTAGCTCTTCTGCTAACGGTATTAGACGCAAAGCCAGCGGCGCATTGACGTTCTCAATAGCCCTTCCATCAGTAAGCATTGAGACTATTTTCTTTGCTTGTTGGGCACTAACCTCGCCGTTCATGACTGCGCCAAGACCCTAGCATGAATAACCTATTCCAACTGATTTAGCAATAATCTTGATAACAACAATCACTAAGCATGATAACGATGGGTTCTCTTGATGGCTATCTTCAGGCGCTAAGCCTAGTGGCAATTCTCATTCTCGCACCAATGACCATTCATTTAGTGATACACAAAGATGAAAATACCGTTTTTGTCTACATTGAACCTGAAGAAGAAGAGTCTGAAGAAGGGGCTGAAGGAAGAGAAATCCCAGAGTTGAACCGTTCAGAAGTTGCACGAATTGCTACGTTTAACATACAGGTTTTTGGTAAGACAAAAATGGGTAAACCTGACGTAGTTAGCCAATTAGTCGACATTGTACTTCAATATGATATGGTTGCTGTACAGGAAGTAAAGGATATTGACCAAACTGTGCCATATGAATTTCTTGATGAGATAAATAACCAATCTGGAGATACTTGGAATATGTCACTGAGTCCAAGGAGCGGTATTGAAGCCTCTTCATCTGCCCAAGAACAATATGTTTACTATTACAACACCTCTGTGTTTAGAGAATTAGGTAATGGGACTCTGTATAATGATTCTAGTGAAGATTTGTTCCAACGTGAACCTTATTTGGCAACATTTGAATTACTGAATCAGAGCGGTAATAGCTCAGGATTCGATTTCACTATATTCTCGATCCATACCAAGCCTGCTTTGGCAATGGAGGAAATCAATGCCTTGCACACCGTCGTAGAGAGTTATCGTGAGAATAATACTGCGGAAACAGATTTGATTATCCTCGGTGATTTTAACGCAGATTGTAGTTATGCAAATTCACAAGAATTGTGGGAATCACCAATGCGCTTGCCACAATATAATTGGCTGGTAAATGACCTTGCAGATACCACGGTTTCATCAACAGATTGTGCCTATGACCGCATTGTTACTTTGGATGAATTAAATGGACGATTAGTTGGTTCTTGGGGCATAGATAACTCATTTAATTCGACTGATGTATCTGATCATTACCCAGTTTGGTTTGATTTGTATCGGTAATTAAATCCCTCTAAGACGACCGCCATCTACTGCCAAAGACACGCCGCGAATTGCTCCTGACGCTGGCATGGCAAGGAATGTTATTGCAGAAGCGGTTTCAAGTGGGTCAACTAATCGTTCAATAGGGACTTGTGACATCCATCCATCGTGAATTTCTTGATGAGATTTACCAGTTCTCTGGTTGATGCTACTCGCTAAGTTATCCAATCTTTCAGTTGCGGTAAATCCTGGAAGAACATTGTTAATTGTAATACAAGGTGGTAGTTCTCTTGAGAGTGATTTGGCCCAGCTAGCCATAGCTCCTCGTAGTGTGTTAGATAAGCCAATATTTGGTATTGGTTCTTTCACCGAAGTAGAAATTATTTGAATTATGCGCCCGTAACCTTGTTTCTCCATTACTGGTACTAGTTGTTTTGTTATTTTGTGAGAGGCGTGTAAATGTCTAGTAAACGGGGCATAGAAATCCTCTACTGAATTTTCCAATAATGGCCCGCCAGGAGGGCCACCAGAATTATTGATTAATATGTGAACAGGGCCTAAATTTTCTAGTATTTCTGCAACAACTTGGTCTAATTTATCTAACTCTTCTAAATCAACGATTCTAGAATTGTGTCGTCCATTGCCAAGACTGGCTAATTCATTGGTTAATTCATTCAAAGATTGTTCATTTCTTGCACATATTGTTACATCAGCACCTGCGCAAGCCATCATTCTAGCAGTTGCAGCACCGATTCCTTTACTTGCTCCGAAAATCAATGCGTGCTTGCCTGATAGTGAACTGCGTGAATACGGATAATCCTTGCCAAGTAGGTCCATAGTTTGGCCAATAGGTCATATGACATATTATTATGCCATCATAACCAATCTAAGATTGTGTTGACAATAACCAACCAATCATCACTCGCAACATCGATTATCGAATAGTGGTCACCAGGTAACCATACCTTTTGCACATCACTACCTTTTGCATTCATGACCCTAGCGTATGTCTCGGATTGTTCAATGGGGACTTCATCATCATCTTCTCCATGAATTAGCAATACTGGTGCTATGGGGGGGTTATCGACTGGATTTAGATTTGACCATAATGATTCATCCTCCTCTGGCGCACATCCAATCCATTTGCGTACGGCATCACCATCATCTGATAATTTTGCGTGGTCTGCACCCACTAGATCGGTGATTGGTGCTTGAGCTATTGCTAGCCATGGCTTTCTTTCCGCCTTAGCGGCAATTAGGAGCGCTAGTTGTCCACCAGCAGAATGGCCCATGACCATAGATCGCATTATATCAATTCCAGGTAGCAGTGCTAGTTGCCCCCAAGCTCGTAGTACATCTGAAAGAGTGTCCATCCACACTCCGGTTTCCTCGTCATTCCACCGTTTAAATTCAATATTCCAAGCAGCAAGTCCTGCTTCAGCTAAATCCTCTGCAATCGGTCTCATCAACTCAGATGTGTACTCAGATTTCCAAAAACCTCCGTGAATCAACATTATGCACGGCAATCCGTGCTCATTGGCAAACGGTGACTCATTTTCTGGCATATAGAGGTCGGCAAACTGCCACTCTTCTGCACCCCACTGCATTCTATCGACTGCCATGTATGGTACATTGGTTCACTCTCTATGATAATTGCTATGCTAAACTTATATGTGTAACTCCTCTCCTCGTGTATATGAGTAATATCTTAGATGTCACGTTTGATGACATGGATGGAAATCCCCAAACTTTACGAAAACTTGGTGGCTCATCCACAAACACTTGGCTAGTGGTCAATGTTGCCAGTGCATGTGGTTTGACAAAACAGTATGCCGATTTACAACAAGCATCAACAAAAGAAGGATTGTTAGTAGTAGGATTTCCATGCAACCAATTCGGCGGACAAGAACCAGGTACTCATGAGGAGATTTGTCAATTTACCAGCGAAACATTCGGTGTTGATTTCCCGCTGATGGGTAAGGTCGACGTCAAAGGCGAAAACCAATCACCTCTCTATGAAGAATTGATGAAAGTTGCTGGTTCTGATGGGTATCAAGGAGTCATACGTTGGAACTTTGAAAAATTTTTAATCGACATGGAAGGTAACAAAACTAGATTTTCATCACAAAGTTCGGTAATCGATATAATTTGAAAAAAACAACGCTTTATACCATAAACGTAAATTTTCTTGAGATATGGTTAACTGGAATTTAGATACTGGAGCAGGCACTGCGGTCGCCGTTGAAACTAGACAAGAAAAAGTCATGGAAAGGTCTAGAGTCAATCATTCAAATTCATCGCGGAAAGCCAGGCCGCTTATGGAAACAACCAATAGGCATTTACTTCATTCTGGAAACAAAAGAAAGGCAGTTTCAAAATTGACCATCCGTAAAGCAAAGAGGGACGTTCATGGTAACGTCATGATTTCAGCCTAGTTTTCTAAGGTCTCTTTTGAAACTTTAACTAGAACTGTGTGCAAGAACGCATATAAACTAAGACAGTGAGAGTAGGAAATATGAACATGAGGACAGTTACCACTTTAGTCATCTTAAGCGTCCTATTAGCCGGCGGTATTCCATTAACGCAAGGGAACTCCTCGGGTAAGCATAATTCAGGTTCGAGTGGCTGTAATTGTCATGGGGGCACCAGTGGTGCGATATCCGGTACCCACAATTTCCCTGCAGAATACGACCCATCGACTGCGAGTTACTCTATCACAGTTGCATTTAGTGGCGGTATTGGTGGGTCTGGTGGTGGATTTTCCCTACAAGTAAGCTCAGGAACACTCTCCACTCCTGGTACAAACATGCAGATTAGTGGTTCTAGTGCAACTCATTCAGGTAGCGCAGGGACATCATGGACGTTCCAATGGATTCCTCCGGCTTCTGGTAGCGGTGATGTGACGGTCAATTTTGCCGTACTGAATGCTAACCGAGGAGGTAGCACCAGTGGGGATGCTTGGTCAACAACGAGTTTTACCATTCCCGAACTAGCTGATGTCGATACTGATGGTGATGGTTTTAATGACGGAGATGATGCTTTCCCTAACGACCCAAACGAATGGAGTGACTCAGATAGTGATGGAGTAGGTGACAACAGTGACGATTTCCCTGACGATCCAAATGAAAGCAGTGACACTGATGGCGATGGAGTGGGTGACAATAGCGATGCGTTCCCTAATGATTCAACTGAAACCTCTGACACAGACGGTGATGGAGTTGGCGACAATGCTGATGTGTTTCCTAACGACGCAACGGAGACCTTAGATACAGATGGAGACGGAGTCGGAGATAACGGCGACGCATTCCCTAACGATTCCGCTGAAACTACTGATACTGATGGTGATGGAGTTGGCAACAACGCTGACGTGTTTCCTAACGACGCAACCGAGTCCGTAGATACAGACGGCGACGGAGTCGGAGATAACGGCGACGCATTCCCGAACGATTCCACTGAAACTACTGATACTGACAACGACCAAATTGGAAACAATGCAGATGCTGACGACGATAATGATGGCGTGAGCGATAGTAGTGATGCGTTCCCACTCGATGCAACCGAATCTGCTGACGCTGATGGCGACGGCACTGGCGACAACGCTGACGTGGATGACGACAATGATGGAACTGTAGACACAGCCGATGCATTTCCACTTGATGCAACCGAATCCGCTGACGCTGATGGCGACGGCACTGGCGACAATGCTGACGTGGATGACGACAATGATGGCACTGTAGACACAGCCGATGCATTTCCACTTGATGCAACCGAATCCGCTGACGCTGATGGCGATGGCACCGGTGACAATGCAGACATCGATGATGACAATGACGGCGTCTTAGATGACGAAGATGCTTTCCCATTTGATTCAACTGAAGATACGGATACGGACAGTGATTTGATCGGTGACAATGCAGACTCCGATGACGACAATGACGGCGTCTTAGATAACGAAGACGCCTTCCCATTTGATTCAACAGAAGACATGGATACAGACGGTGATTTGATTGGTGACAATGCAGACAGCGATGACGATAATGATGGCTTATCTGATGACGAAGAAGCAATAATCGGCTCAAACCCGTTGGTGATGGACACCGATGTTGACGGTGAAAACGATGCTACCGATGCGTTCCCACTCGATGCGAGCGAAACCAAAGACAGCGATGCTGACGGTGTCGGGGACAACGCTGATGCTTTCCCTTCAAATGCTGCTGAGACTATTGACTCAGATAATGATGGTGCTGGCGACAATGCCGACGTATTCCCTAATGACGCAAATGAAACCATTGACAGTGATGGTGATGGTGTTGGAGATAATGGTGACGTTTTTCCAAATGATGCTCTAGAGACAACTGACTCTGATATGGATGGAGTCGGCGATAATTCCGATGTATTCCCTAACGACTCATCTGAAACAGTTGATTCCGATTCGGACGGAGTTGGCGACAATGCTGATTGGGCTCCAAATGATTCCAATGAAATACTAGATTCTGACGGTGATATGGTCGGCGACAATGCCGATGCATTCCCTAATGATGCCAATGAAACGCTTGATAGTGATGGTGATGGGATTGGTGATGTCGCACAAGCTGCTGCTGAAGCCGCAGCAGCCAAACAAAAAGAGGAAGATGAACAACTTCGAAATATGATTATTATTGCAGTTGTTGCGGTAATCATTGTCGCTCTTGGCGTCACTATGTTTGTCCGCAAACGTGGGGCGGGTTCACTTCCAGAGGCTAAAGAATATGGCTATGGGGATTCATCTAGCCAAGCAACTAATGATTCGGTGCCACAAGCGACCTCAAGCCAACTGCAAATTCTCAATCAATGGACTGATGAATCTGGCTACACATGGCGTAAAATGAGTGATGGTAGCCACCACTATTGGGATGGCAATGATTGGATTAAACACAGTTGAGGATTGAGTCTACGGGCTTACTCTCTTTCTGTCCCTTGGAAACAAGACAGTTTCCCGGACGTTTTTGGCGCCGGTAAGTTTCATTAAAATCCGTTCTACACCAAGACCCCAACCAGCATGTGGCGGTACTCCATGTCTAAATCCGGCAACATAGAATTCAAATTCTTCTGGATCTAAATCCATATCTTTCAAATTCTCTATTAACACATCCATTCGGTGTTCACGTTGTCCGCCAGAGGTCAATTCATCCCGACCAAAATTCAAATCAAATCCACGACTCAATTGTTTGCCTGTGGAACCAATTTCGCCCTCTACATGGTGTATGTAAAACGGTTTCAAATCCATAGGCCACTTTGGCAAGAAATAGAATTGAGGCAGATCTTCTGCTAATAGGTCTGAATTTTCTGCATCGATATCATCGCCCCATTCAATTTCCCCACCCTTATTTTTGATAATGTCAATTGCATCGCAGTAAGATAATCTTGGGAATGGTAATTCTGGTACAATTACCTCAACAGGTTCTTCACCCTGAGTCGCTCGATATTGGTTAATTGTGGCAATGTGTTGCTGAGATTCAGCATCTTTAGAGACACAATCCCACATATGGTGAATCATTCTTTCTAGAACGCCCATCACATCTTCATCGGTAGACCATGAGCATTCGATATCGAAGGAGATAAATTCGTTTAGGTGCCTGTATGTGTCGTGCTTTTCCGCTCTAAAGGCAGGTCCGATTTCAAAGACTCTTTCGAGTCCTCCTGACATACATAGTTGCTTGAATAATTGCGGTGATTGATTAAGGAATGCTGGGATGTCAAAGTATTTCATCGGAAACAAGTCAGTACCGCCTTCGGTAGCGGTTGCAACAATTTTTGGTGTGTGGGTTTCAAAGAATCCCTCATTGATTAGTGCCTCTCTGCCATATTGTAACACCTTGCCTCGGAGTCGGAACATCGCTGCAACATGAGATCGACGTAGATCAAGGAATCTATTGTCTAATCGTGTATCTAGGGCCACGTGGACAGTATCGGTTACTCCAAGTGGTAGTGGTGCTTCTGCTCTAGCGATCACAGTAACTGAAGAAGCCACTACCTCGTATGCTGGTGGGGGAGTTGGTTCGCCTTCTTTGGCATTCGGCGGGCGCTTTTGTGAAACTGTTCCAGTGAATTGTAGCGTAGATTCTCTGGTCATTCTCTGAACCATGTCTAAAGCCTCATCTCCGACATTATCGCCTTTCAAGAAAATTTGAGTTTTACCGGTTCCATCTCTCAAGTCAACAAAACATATCGCCCCTTTGCCACGATTAGCTTCCATAAATCCTGCTACGGTTACTTCTTTATCGACAAGTTCGGCCCCATTTAACTGAATTTCTCCAAGGGTATGTGTTCGATAGTGTGTCGCGACATAGGTGCTCATAGAACTCTGCGAAATGCCGTAGGTCATCAAAGGTTCGCTAATTTCAAGGTTTAATTATTGAGAATAGATGGCGCTTTTATTACTATTAAGAATATTGGGGGCCTAATTTTTTCGATTAATTCATAAGTGTGAGTTTGCCGCCACGGGATATGACTGATATTTTATTTTCCTCTGAATCGGTAACTAGCGGCCACCCTGATAAGTTGTGTGATGCCATTTCAGACGCCATAGTGGATGCTTGCTTAACAGTTGACAGTAATGCGAGAGTTGCAGTAGAAACTTGTGTCAAAGGAAAACAAGACATGGGTTTAATCGTTTTGGCCGGGGAAGTGTCTCTTATCGGTCAAGCACCAGATTATGAGGCTGTTGCTCGCAATGCAGCCGCTATGATTGGATACACTTCACATGCTATCGGCATGGATTCAACCAATCCAGGCGTTTGTGAGGTTCAAGTGCACATAACAACTCAGTCCCCTAACATTGCTCAAGGCGTCAATAAAGATGGACTAAATCAAGGGGCTGGTGACCAAGGTATGATGTTTGGTTATGCTTGTGAAGAAACCGAAGCCTATGAAGATTTGAAAGGTCGATACTTCCCTCTTGCGGCAGCATTATCTCAAAGGTTATCCCGTAGACTAACAGTTGCACGAGAACAAGGGATATTGCCTTGGTCAAGGCCTGACGGGAAATCACAAGTAACTGTTCAATACGACTCTAATGGCGAAATAAGCAAGGTTCACACTGTTGTAATTGCCATTCAGCACGATAATGATTTGAAATCACAATTTAATAATTCTGAAGAAGCAGAATTGGAATATGTCAGAGCCCAAATCAAAACTCACGTAGTAGAACATTCCATCCCAGCAGAGTTGTTAGCTGATGGCTACAAATTAGTTGTCAATGGCACAGGGCGGTTCGCAGATCCGGGTGGTCCTTACGCCGATGCAGGTTTGACGGGAAGAAAAATCATTGTCGACACATACGGTGGAATGGGTCGACATGGTGGTGGTGCCTTTTCTGGTAAAGACCCATCAAAAGTCGATCGGTCTGCTGCTTACGCTTCAAGATGGGCAGCAAAACACGTGGTTGCTGCAGGATTGGCATCCCGTTGTGAAATCCAATTGGCTTATGTTATCGGAGTTGCAGAACCTGTTAGTGTAAGAGTCGAGACTTTTGGAACTTCACAACTTTCTGAACAAGAGGTAGCCATGCGAGTTCGAAGGGTCTTTGACTTTAGGCCCGGGGCGATTGCCCGGGACCTCAATTTGCAACAACCGATTTACTCAATTACTGCTGCAGGTGGCCACTTCGGCAGAACTCCAAGCGGAAGTGGAGATTTCCCATGGGAAATTATAGACCAAGGCCGTATTGCGCTGCTTCAAACCAGTCAATGATGGGCAAAACTTTACCCAAACCTCCGATTCACTCAAGAGGGATGTGATGTTGGCTTGACTTGGTCTTATGGCGCGCAATGCAAACAGAGCAATATTCTTTGTATTTTTGATGGTTTTCGCTACAATTACTCCAATGGTTGGAAGTGCTAGTGCCCATTCTGCAATCATTTTAACACTGGACAAACCCCATGTTGTCTTACAAGGAGGCAATTCAGAAAACATAACCTTGACAGTTGAAAACAACGGTTCTTCCATAGAATCTTACAACATCAGCTTAGATTTAGCTGGCCTGAGTAATGTATGGAATGTGACGTCGGTAAACCAGTCAATAAACGGGGTCCTCCCAACTTTTGATGCTGATTCGACTTTCATTGTACGGCTAGATGTCGGTGCAGAGCCCAGCGATAGCGGCTCATTTGTCATAAATGTGTCAGAACAGGATAGTGATATTTATTCATTAATCACTACCTATGTCACAGTTTCTCCATCATATGCATCATCAATTTCCTTTAACAGTACAAATGGTCCACTACAACAAATGAATGCTGGTACTACTGCGAATTTCACCATTGACGTCTCAAATGATGGAAACGCACCAGACACAATTTTGTTAGAGGTAGATTCCGAACCAGACCTTGCTGCATTCTGGGCCAACTTGAATAATAACAGTGGAAACAATTCAAATAATAACAATAGCAATAATAATTCAAATAATAATTCGGGAGGTGACTCAAACAACACAAGTAATAATACTAGCACGAACGTCACTTTACCAGCTAATGTGTTGATGTATGGTAATAGTTACATCTACACGAATAATGTGGATTTGATGCTAGAACAAATCTTCAATTCTGTTGGTCAACATAACTCAACAATTGCCAAAACTGGAGGGGGGCTGAAACTTCATCAACATTGGAGTAACATCAATACTAGTGGCAATACTTGGAATACCTCATTACGTGATTCTGGTCATGATTGGGATTATGTGGTGCTACAAGACCAAAGCCAAATCCCAGGATTTCAAAGAACCAATCAAGAATGGATTGACAGTAAAGACTCAGCAGTCCTGATCGCCGATGCAGTAGATGATGAAAATTCCGAAGTTATCCTGATGATGACATGGGGTCGAAGAAGTGGCGACCCGTCCAATCCAGTAAGGTACTCTAATTTTACCAACATGCAAAATGAATTAGTAAGTGGTTATACCGATTTCCACGATAACATGACTACTCCTAGCAGAGATGTTTGGATTGCCCCAGTAGGTCTGGCATTCCAGAACATTTACTACAATGTTCTTGAATCGGGATCCTCACCTACTTTGCCAGGAAATACCTTCTACGACCTTTACACTTCAGATGGCAGCCATCCATCACTCACAGGTTCATATCTCGCAGCTTGTGTATTATATGCGACAATTACTGGTGAATCAGCAATCGAGGTGAATGATTCAATTGCGATTGCTGCCAATCTCAAATTGGAACTTCAGCAGGCGGCTGACGACACGGTGTTCAACCAAACCAGTAACATTGACTATCCTTGGGAAAATGGTTCTCAGACTACTTCCATGAGCCAAACTAGAGTTGTACCACCGGGATGGAACTTAGTGTTTGATGACTCTCAGAAGAGTAATGTACCAGCATATACTGATGTCCAAACTACCTTGCAAGTGTCTGTTCCAAGTAACGCTCAGCCAGGTTATTATGGATTCAACTTGTTTTCGGCATCAACTAACGGCAATAATTCAAACAGCTATACCTTCGTGATTGAAGTCTTGCCAGAAAACAATTTGAGTTTCGCTTTCCTAAACCAAGCCAGTGATTTCATTCCTGGGCAATCGGTAACAACTTTCGTTCAAGTGACTAACACAGGTAATGCTGAATTAGATTTGAACTGGAACTTAACTTCGCTGTCAGGTCCCTGCACTGTAAATTTAATTGATGCGACTTCAATATCATTCATGCCAGGCGGCGTGATCGACATTGGTTTTATCGCTGAGGTTGATTTGACTGCGGATAAATCTCATGATTGTGAAATATTGCTCAAGGGTGAAGGATTACACGGTGATTATTCCTATGATGCAGAACCATTTGAATTCACCATAAATGTTGATGAATTAGTCGCTTTCGAGCTGACGCATACTCATTCGCAAGCACTATCACTAACACCTCACACTCCAGAGTCATATGAGTTACGTTTGTACAACAATGGTAGCGAAACAGTAGAATTCCTGTTAGACTTTGCCTCAAAATCACCTTTGACGACTAATCTGTTATCTCCCACTAATATTAGCGTCCAACCCGGTCAAGTTGGTCTTTGGAGTCTAAACTCAGATGTTGCTCAGGGGTATACTGGCTTAATTAGTCAAAACTTTAGCGTAACCTACCAAAACATCACTAGTAATGTTGTAGTCACATTCGATATACAAACCGTGGCAGGTCTTACTGTAAGCGGACCTCTAGACGGCAGAATAACTACCAAGCCAGGTTCTTCGGTTAATGTGAACCTTGAATTGTCCAATAGTGGAACAATGGATCTCAATCTAACAGCATCTGTATCCGGGTTGCCAACAGGTGCAGAAGTCACATTTTCTGCTGTTGAAGTTGACTTGGATGCTGGCAATACTGCAACTGTTACCCTGAGTGTCAGCATGACATCAACTGCCCAATCGGGCTCTTATCCAATCAACATTACGTATTCTTCCGATCAAATTACCAAATCCTTGAACTTAGAATTACAGGTTGCACAAAGCGTTGGCTTGACTGTCAATTCCATCAGCAATAATATCGCTGCTGGTCCTATTGCAGAGGTGTCTTATACCTTTGAAGTAACCAATCTAGGCTCTGCTTCAGATACCTTCTTTGTCAGTCTAGGATTTGATGATTCTAGTAATGCTTCAACATGGTTTGATACCGTTTTATCTACTTCATCAATTAATCTAGATTCGTCTTCAACTCAAGCGGTGACTATTCAGATAAGAGAACGATTAGCAGGTGGTCCAGCGAATGGCTGCGATGTTAATATTTTGGTTACATCTTCCAACGATGATACTATTTCTTCCTCGATAAGTTTCAAAATAATACCAATACAAGCAAGCGCTCAACTGACGATTCTTGCCGATGACAATAGTGCCTTGCCTGGACAGAGCATTAGTGGTGATGTGGTCGTAACAAATACAGGGACGGGGGAAGATCAATTTTTACTTACAACCATTGGACAAGATTGCGGTTTATCGGAAATTTTCACCCTCCCTGCGGGTTCATCATCACAGGCGTTTGAATGGAATTGCCTAATAGAAGAAACCGCATCTGCTGGTTTGTCATCATTTAATTTTAGAGTTACTAGTAACGCAAGAAGTAATTATGTTCTTGAAGAAGTTGAGATATTTACCGTAGAGCCTAACTGGGGCAGCGATGGAATCGTCGAAATTAGTTTCGGTGAAAGTATGCTCTCTATGGCATCATCCGGTGGTTCATCTACTACCATAACGGTGAAAAATTTAGCAAATGCGCCATTATCTGGGAGTCTATTCATCCTCGGTTCCGATGAATCACTATTTGACGTCACGATTCGGCCGATGAATTCTGATACGACTTCCAATGACTTCTCATTGGCCAATGGTCAGACTACTGTGTTTGAGTTATTGCTTAATTCCCGTGTAACAGAATCAGAATCTGCAACTCTCAGAGTTTCAGCGAGCATATTGATAGATGGAGTTACCTATACAGAGGAATCTACAGATTTACCAGTTATGGTAGATGGTCCAGAGTTGCCTCCTTATGGTGTAGAATTGCCATTTAATGTTGCATTTGATGAACAACAGACTATCTCAATCATGGCCGGAGGATGGATTTTTTCACTGCTCTTATTGCTCCTAATGAATACACTAAGGAAGCGACGTAAGTCAGTTTCAGTTAATGCTACTGTTGAAGATTCATCAGAGGACTTTTCTGCGAAATCTAGTAAGCCAGACAAGAAAACCACAGGAAAACAAGTTCAAGTTCGTCAATTAAACTCAAATGAATGTCGAATGACTCCTGATAACAAAGTCAATTGTCCGTTCTGTCAGGCCAAATTAGGAGTTCCAAGAGGAAGTGAGCCGCCGTTTAAATTCACCTGCCCTCAGTGTGATAAGAAAATACGAGTAGTAGAAAATCAAAAATTCTGATTAGCGTTTGTGGGCAATAAGTAAAAATGCTGTGTGTCCAAATGGACCATTTACGGGTCTAATGCCACCTTTTGACGCTCTTCCCCATTTGCGTTCCATTAATTCGCCCGCCCATTCGACAACAAGGCCATTGTCTTCACAAGTCTGCCAGGCTCGTTCAACTTGACTGGTAACTGGGCAATAGCACGCAATTCTTCCGCCGGGATTTAGTAATTCTACCACCGCGTTAATTGCCGACTCATGATTTGGTAAATCTAGGATGATTCCATCAACTCCTTGAGAGATCTGTGAAACTTGTTCTGCAATATCGACAATATCACCTGAAATATGGTGATGCATCGGGAATTCCTCTAAGCAGTTCTTTGCCCGACTAAGGTTTTCTAAACCAACATCTGCATGTTCATCGCGTGCTTCAACGGTAATCAGTGTGCCAGAATTGCCAAGAACTCTTGCTAAGTGGAGCGATAAACCACCACTACCAAGTCCGGCTTCAAGTATCACATCACCAGCACCAATACCTAATTTAGTAATAAAAACCCCTGCGTCTTTAGCACTAATCGTTTGAGCTCTTCGTTTCATTCCACGATATAATTCAGGTAGTCTAGGGGTTAAAACTGTCAAGATTTTTTGGCCAACAACAACGGTCTCTCCGACTTGCTTTTCAGCCAATAACTCTGCAGGATTAAATACGCCAAGACCTTTTATTTTGATAGTTTCTTCCACTATTTGTACCAAGAATACCTTGCCACCTTCCTCTTCTAAGGCTA
>JABJMO010000018.1 GCA_018659375.1 Methanobacteriota archaeon
TTACCAACAAACTGGATCTTTAAATTAGTCGACTCAACGGTTCATCGGAAGTTATCAGAGATGAATTATAACGCAAACAATGATTATCTTAGCCAGCATGTTACATCTGAAAATCAACGAGTAAGGCAAGCCATTGGTGCCAAGCCAGAAACCCTTGGTAAATTACTCAATCAATCACATAATTCTCTCAAGCAATTAGGCGTAAGCACGCCAGAAGTAGACAACTTAGTTGAGAATCTACAACAAACCGAGGGGGTACTTGGTGCTAGGATGATGGGTGGCGGATTTGGTGGCATGATTCTAGTGCTCGTTGAAAATGAGGAAGCCCTACCAAATTACTCGTCTGTGGTAAGTTCAAAAGCGCCGTTGTTTGAAGAACTGGGATAATTTATCTAGCCGCTCAGGAGTCCCCATATCCCAGAATTTTGTATCGTCATAATGCGCCTTTATTTTACCGGCAAGCGCTGGATAAACCGTGTTTTCCCAACTCCATTGCTGATCTCGGCCAAATAGCAAAACCAACCGTTTACTTACCACACTAGTTCCCGCTTCATAGCCATTGAAAAAATCTGTTGATTGGCTTTTATCGTACTGTACCACAAAGCCGTCTTCATGTTGCAAATTCATGGTGTCATGCGATTGAGTTACCGTCATGGTGAGTAAATTTTGACCATTTTGATGGGTTTGTAGTAAGTTTTGATAATCAATTGGATGGAAATCATCTCCCCAAAGTAAAATGAATTCATCTTCTAAATTGTCTACTGCATTCCATAATGCGCCACCAGTCCCTAGTGGGCTTGCCTCTTTTACCACAGTTAATTCAACCCCATGATGTTGGTAATCGTCAAACATGGTTCCAAGATGTCCAGTCAGTAATAATACCCTATTACAACCTTGACTGGCAATCCAGTCTAGAATATGAGTGATTATCGGTTGATTATCGACATTAATCAGAGATTTTGGCGTAGATTCGGTCAACTTACCAAGCCTAGTACCCAATCCTCCAGCCAAAATTACGACTTGTGGCATTGAAGTTTTAACACCCAAACCACTGTTCATGCTACCAAACTAACGATTCGATTAATGAAATAACCGATTACCTGACTTAGGGTTACGGCAGTGATACCAAGTGTTGCAAATCACACTAATGTTACAATATCTGAGACATAACCTCAAACACTATGGAAGCAACCAAATATTATGTCGGAGCATATTGCGAACCCTTCAAACATCAATATTGTGAACACTGCGTTCCTTGTTGGTATGCCGATTCTTGCCTTGACGTCGCTTATTTTCTATTCGGTTAATTACGGTATAAGTTGGTTTGAACCAGTCATATTTGTGTTCTTTTATCTCGCCTCTGGATTTTCAATCACTGCCGGATATCACCGTTTGTTCAGCCATCGTACTCACAAAGGCGCCTGGCCACTTAGGCTATTTTATGCGCTATTTGGCGCCGCAGCATTTCAAAACTCAGCCATAAAATGGTGCAGTGACCATCGCCGGCATCATCTCAAGACTGATGAGGAAGAGGACCCTTATTCAGTCACTAGAGGATTTTTCTGGGCCCACATCGGATGGGTTATGGTCGATGAGGGAGAGGAAATTGTTGAAAGTGTCAACGATTTGCAATCAGATAAAATCCTCGCATGGCAAGACCGTCACATCTTCAAAATTGGCTTTTTAGTTGGTATTGTACTACCTGGGCTGGTAGGCTTGGCTTGGCTTGGTAATATTCATGGATTTTTAGGCGGCATGGTATATGGTGGATTTCTACGAGTCGTAGTAGTTCATCATGCAACTTTCTTGATAAATTCTGCTGCACACACTTGGGGCAGTCAACCATATTCAACTGAAAATACCTCGAAAGACTCTCCATTACTATCATTCTTTACCTTTGGAGAAGGCTATCACAACTTCCATCACACCTTCCAAGCGGACTATCGTAACGGCCACAAATGGTACCATTGGGACCCTTCCAAATGGCTGATTAAATCAGCCTCATGGGTTGGGCTGACTAGCAATTTACACAAGATACCTGCTAAATCAATTGAAGCACGAAAAATGAAGCGAACCTTCGAGCTAAAAGCAGATGGTAACGTGATTGATAGCCAATTCCAAGAAAAATTTTCTGAATGTGTCTCTCAATTACGTAAGGGTTTTACTGATCTACTAGATCGAAGAAAAGAGTATCGAACTGCCAAGTCTGCAAAAAAATCACAGTCCAAAACTAGTTGGAAAGCGGTAAAAGAGGCTCACAAGATAAGAATCAAGCAATGTAAAATAAGAATTGCCAAGGCTAGAATTGAGTTTAAACTACTCGTGCAATCAATGCGTTTAGACATTAATACAGCCGCACAGGCTGCTTAACATTCTATTTATCGCAGTGCAGATAGTAGTGTTGGATAGGTAATCTTCTTGAGATTACATTTCTGATACTGCTGCCATTATCGGTGAAAGGTCGCCGTATTCAACCAGCAAACTAGGGCCGCCAGCAAGATAGTACATTGAGCCCAGTCCATCTCGTGAGTCCTCTGCGCTAGAGTTGTTATTGGTTGCACAATCGCCAGTACAGCCATCGGCAAAAGCCACGTAGACACGTCCTTCACTGTCGATGTGTAAATCGTTGAAATCCAGAAGATTACGGTTTGAGCCACCAATGTCACGGCAGTCACCTGAGTTCAAACAGATTGAGCCTATTTGAACTGGGTCATCAGTTACCCGGTAAGTATGGAAAATTGGATTGTCATCTAGGGCATTGAGGCTGTAAGTAATGTATAGGTGATAAGTCGCATTATTTGGTGCATAGTGCGCGTTACCATCCCATGGACTGCCATCGATATTTGACTCGTTGAGCATCTCCGTATTTTCACTACCAAGATAAGTCACGGCAATCCTGCCAGGGTCACCAGCATCGGTTTGGGGAAATACTGTCGAGATGACTCCTGCAGGTGAAATTCGAATGCTCTCTTGTTCCCAAGTCTCGCCTGAATCGGTAGACCTAGACATGTAAACTCCCTCATCACCGCCCGTCCAAATATGGTAAGCATTTGATTCGGTATCGGTAGATATCTCTGAATTCTTACGCGGATAAGGGGTGCCGACATCCTCGCCCATGGTGCGTTCAAACCAAGTAAAACCATTGTCTTTCGATACGATTACCGATGGCGTCTCAACTCTAGGTGTCACGTAGACGGTACCATCAGGCGCAGTAGAAATTGCTCCATGCAAGCCACCATTGGTAGTTGCTAGGCCAATAATTTGTCCACCTGCTTCGAAAGTTGCACCACCGTCAAAACTGGTAAAGCAAAAGATTCCTGCTAGTTTATTGTAACAGTAGTATACCGCGGTTTCATAAATTGTACTACCCGTTATTTGACCAAGGGCCCCGTAACCAGCAGTTGTCCATGGACCGGTAGCTAACTTGATGTGGTCGTTAATTGGCGTTGTTCCTGAATCGTGAGGATTGCCTAACCACGTCTGCCCGTCATCATCACTCCAACAAATCCAAGAGGTCTCCAGCCCAATCATCTGAACGTTGAACACACGATCAGTAATTGTGTCTACCCAGCCATATGGGTCGCTAGTTGTCGGTGAACACTGAACTGGGTCTTGAGTCTCTTCCCAATTTTCACCCGCGTCACATGAGCGCATGACTTTCTCCATAGCAATGAAAAAGATACAGCCGCTTGAGGTTACACCAATGCTTGGTTCCTTACCAGTTTCTCCAACATCACTGAATTGAAACGTCATTTCTATCGGTTGAATATCGACTGAATTGCCCGTCTTATCGGTCACAAATACACGGGGACTTTCCTCGATTACGACTTCTGGCTCTTTGGTGATTTCTTCATTACCAAAACAGCCCGACAAAGACATCGTCACCATTAGTAAAGTCAGCATTATTGCCCTGCCGTGCATAACAGAGCCTAACTGCTGCTGTTCAATAGGATTACTATCAGAACATTATCCCGTTAATTGCGAGAACTGAACCAACAATTAGACCGAATGCTGGCAACATCTTTGACATTAGGTGTGGGTCTGTTACTGGCTCACCGTTAATTGTCATATTGTCTTCCATTCCTTCATCTCGAAGTCTAAAGTAAGCGAGCATTGTTAGCAACATTACTACTGCACCGGTTGCTGCATCCATCTGCTGGAAATCACTTGCATTTCTTGCGTTACCAACAATAAGACCGACATAGGTCGCGATAACTACTGTCATAAAAGCAAACATGGAAGGGTGAATGATCGTCCACTTTCCAGATGCTCCCTCAGTAAGAACCAAACCTGCCCATAGTGTGTATACTAGAATCAGACTCCCGGATAAAGCAACCGTCGCATCAGATGGTGTGCCCATTCCATTGGCCATGCCTGGAATTACTGTATCAAAATTATCAGAAATTACGCTGTCTGGAGTAAATATCATCCTCAGTGAATAAAATAGACCGGTCAAAACCAAGACCCCTAAAGCTACCAACGCAAACTTATCTTTGACATTTATTCCTGGTTTGTAGTCACTCAGGCCATCATTGACTCCTTCATCTCGCAGTAGGAAATATGCCGTAGTATACAATGCGGTGGTTATTAGAGTAGCATATTTTGGAGTTTCACTAGCATCAGTGAAATCACCATATATCCAAATTGATGCGGTCAGTGCGGAGAATCCAATTATTACTGGAATCATCATACGCCACATTCCTTTAGCGCCCTCGTTCATTAGCAGCATGACAGCAAGGAACATGCCAAACATTAACACTCCATTGAAACCGGTTTCTGGACCTCCTCGTCCCCATGCTTGGGTTCCTTCAGCTGCATCATTTGACAGGATGGTAAAGCAACCATCTCCACCGATTACATAACAATCAGCAAAGAGCATGAAGTTCAGAGAATAAATCAGGCTTACTAGAGCGCAAAGCGCTAAGCAGACCTTAGCTGGCATAGAGTTTATTTGCTTAAACATTAGTTGCTCAAGGATAGTATTGATTTATTATATCTATCTTGATTATAAAGCAAAAATTGCGGTTTTTTGCCTAAATAATTTTGACGGAGTGCGGTAAATCACTCTGCTGCCTTCGCCGCGGCTTTAGCGTCGCGACGTTTCTTATTTTGTCGCTTCTTATACCATGGATATATTGGCCACTTTGCCAATCCAGTCCACATGACAAAAAATATCAAA
>JABJMO010000017.1 GCA_018659375.1 Methanobacteriota archaeon
GCTGTTGTTGAGTGGGTTGACGGAAACATCGGCTCTAAACTCACCATGAAGTATCCGTCGGTAATTCTCAAAGGTGAAGGAGCACATGCAGAAATAATCTCAGTAGCTTATGCAGGCGCAGGACAACATCAGGATGCCGGAGCCAAGGTTCACCATTTAGCGCCTAATACTACCTCAAATATTTTATCCAAATCCATCTCGAAAAATGGTGGAAGATCATCTTATCGAGGTTTACTAAAGGTAAGTCCAAAAGCCCACGGATGCCGTTCAAAGGTTGTTTGTGATGCATTAATGCTAGATGCGGACTCTCGCTCAGACACTTACCCTACTATGGAAGTTAGTAATTCGAGTGCTGACCTAGAACATGAAGCAAGTGTTTCAAAGATATCTGGAGACCAACTATTCTATCTCATGAGTCGAGGTTTTAACGAAGAGGAAGCCATGGGGCTAATCGTAAATGGTTTCTTTGAACCATTCACTCGAGAACTCCCAATGGAATATGCTGTTGAATTAAACAAATTACTTGAACTTGAGATGGAAGGTGCAATTGGATGAACTACCTGGAAATCCCAGTACCAAACCGAGCGCAACACCTCTGGCGGTACACACCATGGTCAAAAGTCCACCCGGCTGAGGTTGGTAGTGTACCAAAGATTTCTACTGCCAAAGTAATCGTAAACGAAGTAGAAATTAAATCCAATAATCAAAGGCTAGCTTCTAATCTAGAAGAGATATCTAGGGTGTTTCTTCAAGAGTCAAATGATTCGATGCATCTAGTAACCATTAACGAGGCTTCACCAGCCAACCTACTTACAATCTCTAGTGAAGAAGAACAAGCAATTTGCCACATACACGTTGAATGCTCCACTAGTGGGAGTCTGATTGTAAAACTTGAGGGCGAGACAAATTGGCTTGGACTACATATCACGGGCAACGTTGCGAAAAATTGTACACTTTCGTTTGGTTTAGTTAACGACCTAGCCCAACACAGCACGATCTTGCGTTGTGAGGATTGGAATTTGTTAAGAGACTCTGTACTTGAATACGGTGAATTGTCAATCGGTGGTCGTCAAATCAAATCAGACATTCGAACTTCATTAGATGAGGTGAACTCTTCACTTACTCAAAATATCGCAGTGATTACCGACGATTCGCGACACGATGACCACCATATTGAGATATTACATAGAAGTGGCAACACTAATTCTTTACTGAATGTTAGTTCTGCTTGCTCCGGCAAAGGACATACAATCGGCACTGGGCTACTAATGATTCAAGAAGATTGTGATGGCTGTGACGCTGGTCAAGTTTTCAAAAATTTATTATTATCCGATACCGCTAAAGCAGAGTCAATACCTGAATTGGAAGTCTTATCTGATGATGTCAAGGCAGCTCACGGTGCAGCAAGTTCTTCTGTGGACAGTGAGCAAATCCACTACATGATGTCTCGAGGTTTTTCCAAAGAACATGCTGAAGCGCTTATTGTCGAAGGATTTCTTGTCAGTTGCTTTGCCAAGATTAATAATAACGAGGTTAGACAATATCTTATAGGCGCACTAACCGACAAATATCTTTGACGGTAGGTGATATAATGCGCGAAGAGTTCCCTATATTGCAGCGAAAAATCAATGGTTACCCATTAGTGTATCTAGACAATGCAGCAACTACTCAAAAACCTGCATCTGTGATTAATGCAATGAACGATTATTATGCCAATTCCAATGCAAATGTTCACCGAGCAGTTCACACTTTAGCCGGTGAGGCGACCGAAGGCTACGAATCATGTCGTACTGCACTTAAGGAGCGATTTAATACTGATAAAGCAATAATCACCAGTGG
The DNA here is from genome assembly GCA_018659375.1 of Methanobacteriota archaeon. Classification (GTDB taxonomy): domain Archaea; phylum Thermoplasmatota; class Poseidoniia; order Poseidoniales; family Poseidoniaceae; genus MGIIa-L1. The sequence continues at coordinate 1,840 of JABJMO010000017.1, forward strand.
TACAACCGAAGCAATAAATCTAGTTGCTCATGCCTGGGGAAGAGCAAATTTATCAGACGGTGACGCAATTATTCTAACCGAAATGGAGCACCATTCAGATATAGTACCATGGCAAATGCTTGCTCAAGAAAAGAATATTGAACTGCGATATGTCCCAGTTATGGAAGATTTGACACTTGACATGGAATTGTTTGAATCTGCAATTGAAGGTGCTAAATTAGTTTGTGTAGTCCACATATCAAACGTCCTTGGAGTGTGCAATCCAATTGAACAAATTGTTTCTATTGCTAACAAGCATGGAGCCAAGGTATTGTTAGATGCTGCCCAAAGCGCCCCCCACCAAGATATTGATTTCAAGTCTATTGGTGTTGACTTCATGGCGTTTTCAGCTCACAAAATGTGTGGACCTACTGGAATAGGCGCCCTGCTTGTTACCGATGATGCATTTGAAGAAATGCAACCATTCATGGGTGGTGGTGATATGATAGAAACCGTGTCGATTCACGGCTCAACTTACCAAACCAATGAACAAAAATTTGAGGCTGGAACCCCGAGAATTGCAGAAGCAATTGGCTGGACAGAAGCTTTGAATTGGCTCTCTTCTATTGATATAGTCGCCGAGCACAAGAGAATCCTAGAATCAGCCAGATGGTTAGCAAATAAGTTACGAGCCATGGGCATGAATGTATATGGCAGACATGACGACCATGATGCTGCAGTGGTGTCCTTCCTCCATCCAACAATGAATAGCGAAGATTTGGCTCACCTACTAGATGCACGAGGTTTCGCAGTTCGAACAGGTCACCATTGTGCTCAACCACTACTAGACCGTTTACAGATTACCGGAACATTACGTGTTTCGTTATACTTCTACAATACCCACGAAGAAGTTGAATCATTCGTTGAATACTTTAGCGAAATATTGGAGAGGTTTGCATGACTTATTCAAGTGAACTTTCCAAATTAATTGAAGAATTTAAGGAAATAGATGACAAAATGGAACGCCTAGAAATGGTGTTTGATTTAGCAGATGAAGTAAATCTGTTACCGCCGCAAGAATGGAGTGACACAACTAGAGTGGTTGGTTGCCAATCAGAAGCTCATGTTAGAGTTGATGTAGTTAACGCATGTGTTAATTTAGAATCTGGTGCTGACTCCAAACTTGTCCAAGGATTGATGGGGATTTTAACATTAGCAATCCATGGTACTGAAGTGGCTGAGGCATTGAAATTGACTCCGGATTTCGCTACTGAGATGGGTGTACTCAACACATTATCACCAAGCAGATCTAATGGATTTAGAAATATGTTTGATAAAGTTATGCGAGAAATAGAACAAATACAGGGTGATTAAATGACAGACAAACCGAAAGTTTTAGTGCAATTAGATGAAGTTGAAGACCCTGAGTTAAATATCTCAATAGTTGAACTAGGGTTGGTTTATGATGTCAGAATTGAAACCAATGAGAATGGCTTACACGCCGAGATTGATATGACACTCACCAGTCCCGGGTGCCCTGCTGCAGCAGAAATAATGGCCGCTACTCATCGCGCAGCACTCACTACTGAAGGTATTGATTCCGTTCACGTCAACTTAGTCTGGAGCCCAAGATGGGATCCAAAAGTTCACGCCTCCGAAGATGCCAAGATGGATATGGGAATTTGGGATTAACGTTTTACGACAATCGTCATCAAATCGCCGTCTTCTAACAAATGTTCTAGGCCCACACGTTGCCAATCAAACTTAGCACTTGGTCCCTTGACCCTGGCGTATCTAAATTTCCTAACAAAATCTCGGTGGAGTTTCATGCAGATATTTTTTACAGTAGAGTCGTCTTTTACAATCAATGGTTCTTCTAAGTCTGCTTCTTGACCTTGTGGTTTAAGGTATACTCGCATGAAACCGAGATTATCATAAATAAAATCTTTTAACTCTTCAAGACCCATATCTTTGAACGCTGAAATCCGCATAATTGGCCAGCCTTCAGGCAGAGACTTAGTTGCTCTAACTAGATCTTCTTCTGTGGCAATATCAATTTTATTTATCGCTACTACTGCTTTTTCATAGATTCGATTTTCTGCTAAACAGTCGACAATTTGTTCAGCAGTAGTATCATTTCTCAGTGTAACTATCGCAGAAGTATAGCCAAATGAGCGAATTATTTCTCCCATCTCTTCATTGGAAAGATGGGTCTGCTCGACAGTCGAACGCACATCAATACCACCCCTCTCGGTACGTTTGATGAACACAGGCGGCTTGGTTTCATTGAGTCTAAGTCCAGCATTGTGTAGTTCTCTGTGTAATACATTGAAGTGGGCATCTTGGAAGGGATCTACGATATACAAAACCATGTCTGCACTTCTAATTACATTCAAAATCTCTCGTCCACGCCCTTTACCTTCAGCCGCACCCTTGATTAGACCTGGTAAATCTAGAATCTGAATCTTAGCACCTCGGTGTTCCATAACACCGGGAATACAAGTTAGTGTGGTAAAGGCATACCCTGCCACTTCCGAGTGGGCATCAGTCACTTTGGAAATAAGAGTCGATTTACCAACCGAAGGGAATCCGACCAGAGCAACAGTAGCATCGCCAGATTTCTTGATTTCAAACCCTTTACCACCGCCACTTGCTTTAGAGTGGGCATGGGCTCTTTCCTCTTTTAATTTCAATTGGGCAATCTTAGCCTTCAATTTACCAATATGGGCATTAGTAGCCTTATTTTTTTGGGTTTTGTCTATCTCGGCGCGAATCAATTCGATTTGCTCTTTGATAGTTGCCATAATGACCCCAAAACAACCCTGCAAGTAGGTGACTCTTGAAATCTATTGTTGAATTTACTCATTATTGACAAAAGTTGTATGCGATGACATCAAAGCAGACGAGCATTTAGAGGCAAATATGGGAATTGAGACTGTTTTACTGTTAGTAGAGCAACAAAGTCTTGAATCTATTTTGGAAATGCCGTGGAATGATGTTTATCAAGGCATGGAATCTGGTACATTTAGAGACTTCAGACCAAAAAAATCTGACAGATTATCTCGTTTATTCGATATTGATTGTGAGGCAGAAATACTAGATTGGATGGAACTCATTGGGGCCAAAGATGGTTCTATGCGTGAAGTGCTGCAAAATTTAAACAAGGGAGAAGAAGGTCTCCTATTGTTGATGAACTACATGAGTCTAGGTCACTGGGAATGCTGGGAAGCAAGAACATATCTCTACTTAGATGTGGCATTGGACAGAGTAATTGAAAGTCGCAAGGATTTGTATTCTAGCTCCACATGGTCAGATTTGAAACTAAAATTAGCAAATTTACCCGAAGATGAATTTGCCAACATGGTCTGCATTGATTGGATGAATAGAAGAAAACAACTTGGTGAAACAATCGATGAAAAGGAAGACCCTAAAATCATTCCAACTTTTGAGGCGCACACCAGAAATTCAAAATTATTAGTCCACGCAATAACTACTTGGGAAAATACCGAAGGGATAATCGGAATTGTTGGCAGAGAACACCTTGAGGCTGTTAATTGGGGCCATGGAGTATACAATTTGAGCAATTATTTGCATCAATAACCGACGACGGATTGAAGAATAAGGGCCCGCACCCAGCACCATGTCTGAAGATTCTGACGAGACACCTGTAGACTCAGCGGGCGATGAACTCCCGATAATCGAAGAGGGATCGGACACCATGGAAGTTGGTGTGATTGAAGAGGAAAAAGACCCGTTGGAAGCAGCACTTGACAGAGCTGAACTTGCCGAAAAAGAAATCGCTTACAAAGACGCTGAAATCCAGAATGCTCGTAAGCGCTTCCTAAGTGAAAAATCGGAAATGATTCAGTATGGCAGCATGGGTTTAGCCAGAAAAATGCTAACAGTCCTAGCAGATGTTGACCGAGCGATGTCTAGTATTGAAGAGGGTGATGAATCACCATTGGCACAAGGACTTCGTTTACTACGTAACAAAATGTGGCATGAGTTATCCGGTGATGGAGTAACGGCAATAGATGCCAAAGGACAAAAATTCGACCCTGCCAAAATGGAAGCAATTACTACAATTCCCGCTTCAGAACAATATCCTAGTGGAGTAGTTGTTGATGTACTTGAATCAGGTTACATGTACAAGAAAAAAGTCCTAATCGCTTCTAGAGTTGTTGTTGCGTCAGATTAACCCACACTAACTCCCGAGACCATTGTCGACAAACGGTATATTGCATCATTGTCAATAAGCCATTTGACTACTATTTCTGGGATTGAAGAACTCAGAACACTCGCTACTGCGTCGTCATCATAAACAGTTGACAACATTAAGGCAGTTTGGCGTACTCGCCAACCTTCTAAATTGTCACGGTTTGACAAATCAATTAGATGAGTTTCAAAACCAGATTGCTGATATAAGTCATGAGTATCCTTGTCTGAAGTCACTAATACTCCAACTCCGTGAAATTTAATTGCATGAGCAACCCAATTTGGCGGATCATTTATGTCTTCAATACCAATAATTTCTCCTTGTTTGTCTGAATAGTTTAGCCATGATTCAATCATACTTTTCCGTTCCTCATATGTCCAAGGATTATCAGACTCCCAACCCTTGCTGGATGAGCCGATAGCAATAACTAATTCATCACCACTTTGTTGACACAGTTCTAAAGCTGAATTAACAAGAAATTCATGCCCCTTATGGAAGGGTTGGAAACGTCCAAGAACAATATATCGAGTCAAATCAACACCTCAGAAAAACGAATCGACATCAACCTCTGGGATAGTAACTCCATGGTCTTTGAAACATTCTAGCATCCTTTTGCAACCTTCAATCATTTCTTGTTTGGTCGTTTCACCCATTGACCCAATACGGAACATCTTCCCGTTCAAATGGTCTTGAGCACCAATAACTTGAGTCTGATAACGCTCTTTCAAATCTACTCGCCATTGGTCATTAACCCCCTCAGGATACATGATTGCAGTAACCGTAGAACTTCTCTGGAATGGGTCTGCGGGCAGTTCAAACCCAAGATGGCTAAACAGGTCTTGCACACCTGATGCCAAACTTTGGCATCTCTTCCAGCGGTTTTCCAAGCCTTCTTCTTTTAGTACATTCAATGCTGCGGACCAACCCATTGCTAAGTTAATCGCTGGAGTCCATGGTGTTTGGTCATCATCACCTTTTTTGAAGGCAGATATGATGTCAAGATAAAATAGCGCATTATTGTCATCCTGCTCTCTAATCGCTTTGCAGCGTTCGTAAAATTTAGCGGTAAACGCGATGGCGGCGATTCCCGAAGGGCCTGCTGTGCATTTTTGTGCACCCATGGCAGCAGCCTCTACATTCCATTTTTCTAAGTACACTGGTAACCCACCTATCGAAGTTATTCCGTCCAAAATAAACGAGGTATTGTACCGGTCACACATCTCAGCAATTGCCGCTGCGTCTTGAGTAATTCCCGAACTAGTTTCATTATGGCAAATCAATAATGCTTCATAACAACCACGTTCGAGTTGTTGCTCTAACTCGTACAAATCAAAAGCCCTGCCCCATTCATATTTGATATGTTTAACGTTGCAAAATCGTTTGCACATCTCAGCGACTCGTTCACCAAACTTACCATTGGTAGGAACTAGTACCAAATCATTGGGCCGAAAACGATTAGCGATTAACATCTCCATTGCCGCAGTCCCACTACCAGAAACAACCATAACTTTGTAATCATCTTCAGAAGACCAAGACTGAGTTTTCTTTTCCGGTTGGGATGGTGTCAAATTAAAGGCATAGCGCAAACCTGAATTCAAGTCTGCCATAACATCACGGAACTCTCCTCCTCTAGCTGTGATAACCGGCGTTGACATTGCTTCGAGACATCGCTGATTCATTCGCACCGGGCCCGGGACAAGGAAGCAATCACCTTCGTGCTTTGCCATGACCAACGCTAGACACGATAGTTATTCAATTAGTCTACATAAGCGTTGGACTGATAGAGGACAAACCCGACGGGTTGGCATGATGCGTGTCGGTATTGCAATGTTACAGGGCGCCCGCCATGAGCATTATGAAGCCATAAAACACGCAAGTATGGAAATGCAACAAGAAGTGGAAGTTGTAGAATTACGCAAAGCAGAACAGGTAGATTCATCCATTGATGGATTGATTTTGCCCGGTGGAGAATCTACAACTATGCGAATTGCTAGTCAGAGTGAATCCCTATTGGAGGCCTTATTTGATTGGATGACGCAATATCCAGATAGACCAGTACTTGGAACCTGTGCCGGCGCCATACTGCTAGCCCAACCAACTCAAAGCCGTGCAAGTTTCGTTGAAGTAGACGTAACTAGAAATGCTTGGGGAAGACAGCGTTTTTCGTTTGAAGCGGGTGTTGAAGTGACCCTTGAGACGCCAAACAAATCAACAACTGCAAAATTTGAATTGTCAAGAGATAAGTTCAATCACAAACCGTTACCAATGGCTAAACAGGGTGTAAAATCAACGTCAGGAGAATTCCCAGGAGTTTTTATTCGAGCTCCTAGATTCATTCAAAACTCGATAAAATGCCAACCAATCGCCCATTTGTCACAAGAAGTAGTCGGCGTATTACAAGGCGAAAAGCTAGCATTAACCTTCCATCCAGAACTAACCAGCGACAGAAGATTTCATCGTTGGCTTGTTGGCAGGATAATGGATGCCAAACAATAAATTCGTACGAGGGTTTGAAACCGTAAATCAATAGCGGCGTGTATTACTATGCTTGGGAAACTGCCGATGGCGACTGAAATCATCCCTGCTGAACTGGGTGAAGCAGAAGGTTGTGTTCAGTGTCAGCGAGGTAGTAAACTAGTCTTATTTGTCACTGGTAAATGCCACTGGGGGTGTGATTATTGCCCATTATCAGATAATCGTCGTGAATCACCTGATATGTTTGCTAACGAAAGAAGATGTTCTGAATGGTCAGAGGTAATTGAAGAAGGCCGAGCAATGAACGCTACTGGTACGGGAATTACCGGTGGAGACCCAATGCTGGATATGGAAAGATCGCTTGAAGCAGTTAAACAATTAAAGGCAGCATTTGGCCCTCAGCATCACATCCATCTTTACACATCAATACCATTTAACCCGGTTAATTGTTCAAGATTTGCCAAGGCAGGATTAGATGAGATTCGGTTTCATCTACTAGACGGTACAATAACCAAATATCTGCCAGTAATTGACGGCTGCCATGAAGCGGGAATTAATGTTGGAATAGAATTACCCTGTGAACCAGACAAAGAAGCGGACTTGCTAGCACTAATAGATTCAATGAATGGTAGTAATATTCAGTTTCTTAATCTAAATGAATTAGAAATTACCGTTGGTAATCAAGATAACATGGATGTTAGAGGATTCAATCTCAGCGGAGCAATGACTGCAGCTGCGGAAGGATCTCTTGAATTAGCCCTGAAATTGAAGGATTATGCTAAGGATATGAGTTTCCATGTGAAATTTTGCAGTGCCAGTTTCAAAGATGCTGGTCAGTTACGAGCAAGATTTCGCCGACGAGCAAAAACCACCCTAAGGCCATATGAAGTTTTGAGTGATGATGACACAATATTATTTGGGGCAATACCCACTGAGACCAAAGATGCTTACGATGATTTGAGTGAACTATCAAACGAACTAGGATTATCGGAAGGGTGGATTCGATATGATGCTGGACAGCAACGTATCGAACTACCATTATCAATTGCCGAAGATATTGCCAATGTGGTGGAAGTTCCAGTGTTACTAATAGAAGTACACCCAACTCACGAAAGATTGGAAGTGTCTGCAGTAAATTTGAATGATGCAAGATAACGGGTCGAGAAATATCACTCATTAAATGAGGTAATGCTCGCTTTGTCGACATGCAATTTAAGTATTGAAGTTTACTTGACGATATATGGATAAAGCCGACTGGGCCATACTTGGCAAGGGTAAATTTATCCTTACTGCGATAATAATGGTCGCGATTTTAGCGCTACCTTCGTTTCTTTACACTGGCTCATACATAATTGCTGATGCACCGGCACCAGAGGAAGGTTTAGAATTACCGCCAAATCCAGATGAAACACTTTCTGAAGGTTTACTCTTCATCGTCCTTGATGGTGGGGTTAGAGATTTAATGCTGGACAAAGATTTGATGCCGACACTGCATTCGCAAGTATTTCCCAACGGCACCTATCTCGACGTACTCACTAACCCACTAACAATGACCGCATCATGTGTCAAAGAAATGGCCACTGGCATACCTTCAAGACCCAATGAAGGATTAAGTAATTTTCATCCTGAACATCCTGGCACACCAGATGGGTGGACACTAGCAAGTGAATCTGATCGGGATAATGATGGAGTTTATGATTACCGAGTCGGTATTGTTGGAGATTATGTCTGGGGTGACCTATATTCTGATAATGAAAAAATAAATTTTATGAAACATCGTTATGGTCATGCTGATTACTACCAAGGCGACACCGAATCGTTTGAGACCCTAAACAGTTGGCTAGATGGCGAGGTACCTAAAAGCAACACTAAACCGGGAGTTACCTTTGAACAAGCACCTAATGTAATAATTGCTCACCTATCTGGCTTAGACAGCGTTGGCCACCGATACGGAGTAGAAAATTCTGCTGATTACGAAGAAAAATTAACTTGGCTAGATAATAACTTCAACACAATATTCGACAAAGTTCCTGAAGATTGGACTGTTGTGGTAACTTCTGACCACGGCCTTACAGCTAGTGGACAACATGGTTCACCAGAGAAAGAAATCAGAGAAGTTGGTGCTTGGATGTGGGGGCCAAATATAAAGCAGAACTATATCTCCCCAAATCAGATTGATCAGCGAGACCTAGCAACCTTGCCATCTCTGCTGTTATCACTGCCATTACCTCACGCAGTACATGGTAAATTTCCGCTTGATGCGTTAGAAATATCTGATGACAAAGCACAAGAATTAGATCAATGGAATTGGAATTCCACAATTTCAAGAAATGAATGGATGCAAGAAAATGACCATCCATACTTTGAAGATTTAACCAGAGATAATATACAGTGGGAAAAAATCACCTATGATGAAATAGGTATGAGAATTACCGACCTAATACTGTCCGCTGTGTTCTTTTGTGCAATCATGGCTGGAGTAATATTTGTGATGCGTAAACATGAGTTCTCACCTAAGTCTATCAAGTATACAGTTGCCTCATTGGTGGTGATTTTCGCCACCTCATCTTCACTTTCATACAATCGAGATACCCTAGCATTACTTTACTACATGGTAGGCTACTTTACCCCATTGGTATTTGCTGGATTGGCACTTACTCTACTATGTACAGATAAATTTAGCAAAGTGATTAGAACACGTATGACTGTTGCGTCAATGTGTCTATTTGCTGTTATGATTATTTATCCTGAGTCTAGAGTCTCAGCGATAAATATTGTAATGCTGTTAATGTTATTCACGCCTATATTTTGGAAAGCCCAAGAATCGATGAAAACAGATAAGTTAATCCTTGGCTTTTTCGCACTAGCAATAATTCCAACCACTTTACTATCCCATTATCGAGTTTACTATTTCTCATTTCCACGAGGAGCAATTAACTTTTCAGTTAGTGGTGATTTCTTACCATTAATTCTGAATATAGCACTTACTTTCTTTGGTATCATGCTCTACATGAGAGCACACAAAGTGATTTCCAATGACCAGATACGTTATTCGATAATTGGATTCTTCACAATTATCCCGCTACTTATGTACCAA
>JABJMO010000071.1 GCA_018659375.1 Methanobacteriota archaeon
GGAAGAAAACAATGGATTGCCAAATAACGCTGGAGAAGAGATCTATGAATTATGGACTAATGGCCTTGATCTTGTTGTTGGTGGCGGCGATGGTTCGAATTTCGGCGGTTTCCAAGGTGGCGCTATTTCTCACTGGGACGGCGCTAATTGGAACGTTTTTACTTCAAATGGTCAGAATGGAATTCAGAGAGGTTATCCCTTAACTATGGCAGAATGTGGCGGTTTGCTTAATGTTGGAATTTACGACAATAATGGTGGAATAGAACAAATTGATTTGACAAACTCAACAATTGTTAATACTTTCACTCAAGCATCTCTTGGAGAAGGACGTGTCTCTGGCGTTGCCTGTGACCCTTCAACTGATACACTGTATGTTACTTTTTACGAAGATGAACAACCCATCAAAAAATACAATACGAATACTGGCCAATGGCTAGCAGACATTAACACTCAAACTCACAACCTTCCAAGTGACAGAATTTGGTGGGATGCAATTGGTTACGACTCTGGTAAGCTGATTGTAGGGCACGGACTTGGACAAGATGGTTCAAACATTATTGGGGGAGGATATTCCGTAATATCAACTACTGGAGCAATTACCAGTCAAGTGAATTCCAACGCCCAAGGCTCTTCTGTTACTTCGTTCCAATGGACTGGAGCTGGCTGGTTGCTCGGTCAAGCCGGCGGCTCATCCGGCTACAGCCGTGTTGATTATTTGGATGCTAATGGCCAAAGTACGGTTTACAATTTACCTGGATTAGTTAGCGGACAGGTAACGACTATGACTGGTAATGGCACTCATATATGGGTTACTACAATCGGAGAGAACGTTGGGTTTGGCCAATCGACTGGGGCTGGTATTTTGCAAGGTGAAAGGCAAAACGATGGCTCGGTAGAGTGGCAGCAAGGATGGACTTTGCCAGCAAACTCACAGGCTAAAGATACTCAGTTAGTGGGCACTGACCTTTACATCTCAACTTCTCCTGCTGGACTAATGAAATTAGATACTGTTTCTGCTTCACTCAATCCAATAAACGGAGCATTGCATAATAACATGGATGGTTTGAAGTTAGTTGGGACTGATTTAATCATTGGTCTGCAGGGTAACTTTGGCTCGTCTGCTGGAGTCCAAGTGTTCGATACTTTGACTGATACTTTTGGCAATGGCCGTCTTGTTGCTGGACTACCCTCCAACATAGTAAACGGGTTTGAAACTGATAACAATATTATGTACATTGCCACAGATGGTGGTATTGGTAGATGGTCTTTCCAAACCAATGATTGGTTAAATCCAATTACTAGCACTGATGGTCTGCCATCAAATATAATCCAAGACCTCGTCTTTGAAGATCCAAATCTATGGGCTGCAACACCGTCTGGTTTGGTAAAAATAGATATCAACACTAATTCGATCAATACACTTACTAGCGCAAATGGTATGATTGGAACATCTACGTGGGGCTTGATAAAAACTACTGATAATGTTGGAAATGTCCAAATCCATGTTAGTCATAATGGTGCTGGAAGTGAAAGACCTGGGGTATCTAGCATCAATGAGGCCTCCGGATTAGTTATTGCAACTCATCGGTTCGATCAACTACCGTCCAATACAATAACAGCAGTTGCCAGTGATTTCTGGGGCCTTCACATTGCTACTGATGTCGGGCCTATGACTCATTGGAACGGTTTGAACAATCAATTTGAAGATGGAGCATCTGCATTCCAGATATCTAGTTGGCCTATCGAAAAACTCGTTAGTAACGGGGACCAAGTTATGGCTATCGGCAATAATGTCGTCACTATTCTAGAAGCAAGAACGCCTGCACACTCTGTCTCTAAGGTGTTCATAATACCAGATGTCACTCTAACGGGTGGAGATCTTTCTTCAGATTATTTATGGCTCGCTACAGACGATGACGGCTTGTTTGGCTGGATGAATAATCCACAATGGACGCCGTTAGAAAGATTTGAGTTGCGCCGGGCCGATCCTCTTACCATGGGATTCAACTTAGTAAATTTAGACATTACAAACATGACCCACCCTGGTGTTCAAATTCAACTGGCTGATACGATAAATCCAATCAATCTAGACCAAAATAGTGGAACTCCTGGGGTTCACAACCTATTATTCCAAGGTGTCCCACTAGCCTTTTCCTCGCCGGTCAGCGGTGCGGCGACTTGGGCTCAATCAAACAGTTTGAAGTATGCAGTGACGCTTAATCTATCAGATGACCCACAACTATCCAATACATTACAAGCAGCAGTTGATAATGCTGTTCAAATCAACGGCACTAAATTTGTTCAATTGAACCTTCGGTCACCAAGTAACGGTTCATTAGAAGCAAGAATTACTTATGATTACATTAAGTTAGAAACTCCAATTGACCTCACGAATCTAGTAGACCGCCCTGATGATGGCGGTGGTGCACTAACTGCATCATGGACTTTGGTCCACGATGATGACTTCGCTAGATATTTAGTTTATGTCAATGAAGGACCCTTCACCAGCGCTTCAGGCACATTCGACATCACGGCTGATGACTTAGCAGGCAGAGTAGTAGACAAAACCATCTCCTTGCATAGTAGATTGCAAAGCGAGGTTACTACCGCTAACGGAGTTCCGTTAACTGATGGAGTTGCTTACCATGCTGTAATTGTAGTTGAGTACGATGATGGTCGGTTGGGTAGTCCTTCCATGCAATTGGGGCCGGCAATTCCTACTAATGAAGTACCTATATCGCCACTTTGGGCAGAATCTGGACCTCATGAAGGGGGCGAAGATGGCGATCTTGACCTAGAGTGGGCTAGATGTACTTCTTTAGATTTGGCTAGCACTCGAATCTACTCATCGACAATTGATATCAATGACGTACTTGGCTTGACTCCTAATGCAGATTTACCTCCAACAGAAGGCAATACTACTGTGCTTCAATTAAACCCGGGAAGACCGTACTGGATTGCCCTTACTTGCGTAGATGAAGCTGGCCAAGAAGATATTTTTAACCCGACTGTAATAGGTCCAGTAGTACCAACTGGTGGATTAAACGACCTAACGCCACCGCCTAAGTTGGATAATGTTGAGGCAATAGATACTCCTGATGACGATGGTGGCAGAATTACTATTTCTTGGGACCAGAGTACTGCTGAAGATTGTACATTCTATGAGGTATGGATCAGGCCAGTCGATGAACTATCCGATATCGAAATCTTACAACCACTAGATGCTATGGGCTTTAGTCAAGCAGAAATAATCGATGATTGTGGCACAACAAGCGCAATAATTGACAATTATGATGGCATTCAACTTGAAGATGGCCAGGAATATGTACTTGCTGTTGTTGCGTATGACGACTGGTTAAATGTTGATTTAGTTAATGTGGAGTTATCGTATGCGACACCGTTTAAGAACACCGTAGGGAGTGGTGGAACTCCTGACCGCATTGACTCTGTTAATGCTTATGATCATGCAGAAGATGATGGAACTGCTATCGATATCGTATGGACTGTTTCTAATGTTGATGATTTCGCATACTACATAGTTTGGGTCGCTGACCAACCTGTTTCAGACCTAAGTGGTGCTTGGGCTGCATTTGGTGAGGACCCTGATAAATGCGGATGTTTGAAGATTGATAAGCAATGGATTGATGAAGATAAAAACCCCATCGAATTAACTGTTTCAACTGCTTTGTATAGCCCGCCAACTAATATGATGGACTTGACTACGGCGACTCCGCAATTAATCAAACCCGACATTGAACTCTTTGTCACAGTAACTGTTCATGATATCAAAGGCAATGTATATTTGACAAATTTACCAGAAGCAGCGGTTACGCCAATCAATAATATTGTCGACACCCAACCACCTGCTAGATTAGTTGAGATGGAGTTGACTGACAGACCCAATGATGATGGAACTGCACTGCTGTTTACTTTTGATTTGAGCGATGCGAGCGATGTTGGCTCATATGAGATATATGCTGCCTCAAATCCATTCACTAGTGTCGTTGCAGGCGGCGGCGGCCCAACAACGCCGATTGCCATATTAGACAGAAATCCAAATCTTCCTCATTTGATTGAGATTGTTGCAGGTGATATGCCTGTTGTCACAGGACTAGAAGTATGGGCTACTGTTGTGGTAAGAGATACCGCTGGCAACGCATATTTAGACGACTTAACTGTAGTTTCAATTCAATCTGTTGATGACGGTTTTGATGATTCAGGCGATTACATTACTCCGGTAGTAGACCTTAGAGCAGAATGGTTTGACGGTGATGAAATAATAGTCTCATGGAGTGGTATCAATAACGGTGAAATTAGAGGATACAAGATTTATATTTCTGATGAAGAATTCGATGGAATTACTTCGGCAATTGAAATTGGCGAGGTCCTGGCTTCGACCAACTTTTTGATTAATTCTGAGGTGTTTGAGGATTTGGATAACCAAACTACTTGGTATGTTGCAGTATCTCCATTTGACGACTATACTATTAGGTCTTCAGTAGCCTCACTTGAAGTCCCACCACCTGGTGCAACAGCCGTAGAAACTCCTGAAGATTCTAACGAAAATAGTGACTTTAGTTCATTGTTAACATCAACAAACTTACTAGCCGCTGGATTATTAATCGTTGTGCTATTTTTGTTAATTGCTATTGTTAGATCTAGAGGCGATCAGCGGATGAAGGATAAGTCATGGGAACTCCAAGAGGCCACTTGGGGGATTCAAGATGATTTGAGCTGGGATGATTCTGCACCGGTAAGTGTCGCCCCACAAGTTGCGCCACCACCGCAAATTACTCCGCAGGTTCAAAATGACATTTATTCCGCGGCTCAAAAAATTGATAATTCAAACCCATATCAAAGAGATTTATATCAACAGCAACAACCTGTTTTACAACCGCAAAACAATGCGCTTCTCAGTGAATTGAATAATGATCAAGCACCAAAACCAAAAATCGACACATCGTTTTTGGATGACCTTTTGTGAGTTGATTGATTGGCTAATAAGCCCAGAGATTCGGTGTTTACCACAGTCATGTGGGACGGGAAGGGTAGTGTTGCTGACTTTGTTGCTCACTTAGAACGATTAAAAAATCATGCAGAACGTCTACGCATAGAACTGCCAACCGATTTAGATTCGAGGATAGCCAAGGCTATTTGTGACTTAACTGAGGGTATGGCAAAAACTCAGAGACAACTTCTTACCATTAGTTATTCCAATTCAGATAATCTCGATTTGGCCTCAAGACCACTGCCAAAACTAAGGTCCTCAGAGATACATGGCAAAACCAAACTCCTTCACAAATGGCTTGGAGATGTTACTGGAACTAAGCATGGGGATTGGAAGCCGTATATTGATGCACGAGATGATGCTGAACAAAGTGGTGCTGATATCTCAATACTAGTTGATGATTTTACTATTGTCGACACTGACAGGGCAAGTTTAGTAGTTATAGACGAGGATGGAACTGCTTACGTAAGCGATAGCAGGTTAGGAGTAGACGGTATCACAAGTCAGATAGTCTCGAGCGCATTAAACTCAATTGGAATCCCGGTAATGAAGGCACGACTCAATGAAAGAATGGTTGCTAGGTGCGAAGAAATATTGGTTACTGGGACCGGTATTGGATGTAGCAAATTAGTGACTATTGATGGAGAAATGATTGGCCGAGAAAAGTCGTTGATTTTTGAGAGATGTCGTGATATTCTCGCTCAACATTATTCTAACCCGGACACTTGGACAAACATGTGCGAGTATCTACAATAGATGGTATCAATGCATTGGCATCTATCTTGATAGATGGTCAATTACTTGGTAATGGAGCGATAGAATTCGGTTCTTGTGACCTGATAATTATGAATTCGGGGGGTCCAGTAACCCATTTAGCTAGTAATTCAATATTATGTGGGCCAAGTAAAACTAGAGTGGTGATAAAACAACCTTCATCAATCAAAACCAGTCAAAAAGGCGATGCATTATCTGGCCAAATAGAACTTGACTATCAAAAACTAGATTTCATTGCTGAGGTGGAGGAATGGAAGCATGGTTGCTGGTATCACGCCAACATAATTTCGGCAAATAATATAACAGATTTATTTGGAGAATTAACCAATCTAACTCCCGATGTAGAATTTTTCGATAAAGAAACTGATCTATTACCCAGTGGGCCCTTTTGGTCTGGCGCAGTATCCTATGATTTTGTCCAATGGACTCAGCCA
Source organism: Methanobacteriota archaeon (assembly GCA_018659375.1). GTDB lineage: Archaea > Thermoplasmatota > Poseidoniia > Poseidoniales > Poseidoniaceae > MGIIa-L1. The sequence goes on from JABJMO010000071.1 coordinate 6,217, forward strand.
CTGAATCTTGAAAATGTGCCAAATGAAGGGGATGTCATTGCAGTAATGTGGCTTATTGAAGATTATGTCATTCACTCGAAATCATCAAATGAATATCGAGTTGAAGGGACTAATTCTAAATGGGTTAATCTAGTTTTGAAAACTATTAAAAATCGTGAAATTAATTATCAGATTGCTGAACAGTTACCCAATAATTATGCGGAACAATCGTCGCTTTCTGATTTAGAACACGTTGCTAGTATTGAAAAAATAAAACAAGCCATTGCCGAGGGAGTATTGTACCAAGTAAACTTTGGGCGGTTTTGGTCTGGTAGTTTAGTTGAATCGCCCCTGACTATATTTCAGAGATTATGCCTTGTCAATCCTGCTCCGTTTTCAATATTTATTGAAGCCCACGACCTAGATTTGGCTATTGTGTCATCTTCTCCAGAAACCATGTTAAGAGCAGACGGCGGTAAAATCTCTACTGCTCCAATAAAGGGAACTGTTACCAGAGGGGGCAATCAATCTGAAGATCTTGCTATGATCGCATCAATGATTGCCGATATTAAAGAGAGATCTGAGCATCGTATGTTGGTTGATTTGATGCGCAATGAATTGTCCTCTGTATGTGATGTTGGAACGGTAAATATATCTCGCTTTGATGTTGAATCATATGCCAATGTCCATCACCTAGTCTCGCATATTGGCGGAAAACTTGCCCAAACCAAAACCAGTGCTGATGCGTTTGGTAATTTATTCCCCGGTGGAAGTATCACTGGATGCCCCAAAACAATGGTTTGTGCGGTAATTGATCAAATTGAACAACAAAACCGTTCATTTTGGACCGGCTCTGCGGGTTGGTTTCAACCTCACTCGGGGGATTGCTCTTGGAACATTTTGATTCGGACTCTTGAGGCTCGTAGAAATGGCAAACATTGGCATGGCAAAGTTGGAGCTGGGGGCGGCATTACAATTAGGTCAAATCCTGAAAATGAAGTAGAGGAATCAATTTGGAAGTCCCAAGCTATTAGGAAGGTATGTGGCTGGCTACCACCTGATTTTGATAAAACAAATGTTGGGAAGTTAGAACGAACTTCATTAGAAATTGAGAATATGTTTGAATATCAAAAAACTGGACATATTTTCACTATAACCAATATTCCCGCTGAGTTGGAGTTACTCAAAGAACGAGTATTAATTATTGATAATTTGGATTCATTCACCCTCAACATCGCTCATGCAATTGCCGGCCTAGGTCGAGAAATATGTATCATAAACGGTAGAGATGAAAGCGCTAACCAGTTGAGCAATTATGGCTACCTCTTGGAGGTTTTGAACCAATTTCAGCCTTCACACATCATAATCGGGCCCGGGCCTGGAAAACCACAAGATTCAGAATTAACCATGGTAATGGCTAAATTATGTCTCGAAGAAGATCTGAAAATCCCGTTACTAGGTATTTGTTTAGGGCACCAGGCATTGGGTTTATCAGATGGCTACCAACTCATCAAAGATCCTAATGGAGCGGTTCATGGCTCTCCTGTAACCTGTCAAAGTGATAATTCCGGGCTATTTGTTAACTCTGGCAAATCTGGAACTTATGTTAGATACAACTCGTTACTGATAACCCAAACGAAGAAACATGAATTAGTGCCAAATATATTCGATGAAAGCGGTGCAATAATGGGTCTGCGTCACAAATCTAAAAATATACACAGTGTTCAATTTCATCCAGAGTCAATCGGCTCCTCGAACGGATTGCAGATTTTCAGTTCATTCTTGGAACTTCAATCGGATGCTTGAAGAATCAAGACTATTTCCGGTAACATGAGGGAGTTACATGCCGACATGCAGGTTCTGTTTGGGAACTTTTTCTAGAGACCAATTCATTCATGGAAATGGTCCACGTGCTCAAGTTTGTATTCGTTGTGCTGTAGACCGTAAAATGGCTTCAGAAGAGGAAATAGAAAACCTCTATAATGACAAATTACGTAATGCAAGGCTGTCATTGGTGGCAAGAAGATACAGTATGTTTCTCTACATTCCAGTCCTTTGGACACTTTGGGGGATGTATATCAGTTCGGTAGACCCTTGGGGGATTTATTTCTTGATTATTTTAATTGGTTTGACGTTGTTTGCGCCTGTTTGGTTTTTCATAAGGGGCGCTCACTTTGCTGGGAACCTCGCAAGACTCACACCAAATTATGAAAGACCAAAGGGTCACTGATTATTTGGAATGGATCTTTAGTACATCTCCGTCGCTTAACTGATAATCTGAGCCAACAGCTCTACGAGAACGTCCATCAACTCCTTTGATAAAGCCGTCCCCTAAATCACTGTGGACCATGTATGCTAATTCCTTTGCAGCCAGTCCAACTGGCACTACAAAAGCATCAGGAAGTACCTTTCCATCACCGTCGGTCCACTGGCCTTCATCTTGTACAGGATAAACTACGATATGTTCTAGTTGATCAAACAATACCTTGTCTATTATGTCAGAAACTCCAGTAGACCCACTAGAAGTTAATTTTTGACTCATTTTTTCTAGTGCTTCAACCTGTTTGGGATTCAAATTATCTTGCTGGAGAATTTCAAAAGAGGATTTACCAGATTGATAGTCAATCATACCTGCTGATGCTGCTCGCATCAATGCTAATTCCATGTCTGCCATACAGGGTATTATTATTCCATTAGCCTGAAGATTCGCAATTACTCCTTCGGGAGACATGTCGAATTTATTAGCAGCAATGTGAATTGGAAACAATTCGCTTCTAAGACAGGTCGCTAGTAAACCAAGCGTTTCACTACTCCAATCCCAAGGGGGGCTAGAATCTTTATTCTGTTGTTTGAATGATTCAAATCCCCTTGTAACTAATACTATTGAGGAACCAAGGCCGGTTAATTTCTCATGTAAAAAGCTCAAAATTCCTTTTTCTCCTTCTGATTGTACTCTCCTTACACCTCGAGCCCAACTTTCTTTTAGTAGACCTAGAATCCAATTATCTAACTCTTTTGAAAGGAAATCAATTTCTTGCTGTACCGATTTTGCAGCAGCGATTGAATCTTGTTCCGCTGACTTTGGGTTTCCTTCGATATCCGTGGTTCCAGCAGCATCAACCACCTGGATAAGTGCATCACAGTTGGACAAGTCAGCAAGGAATGCGTTCCCTCGACCCCTGCCCTCACTAGCTCCAGGGACCAAACCTGCTACATCAACAAGATAGCAGGGTACTAAGCGCTTGAACTCGGTACAATCTCCAGTCCGGGGTTGGCAAATACTTCCTTTACGTGGGTCATCTAGGGAAATAGGCGCTAAACGTCCATCTGCCTCGTAGCGTTGCCGTAGTTCTTTACACGGACAGTCAAGTCTTGCAGAAATAAATGCGACACCAACATTCGGTTCAATGGTACAGAATGGATAATTGGCAATATCAACTTTGGCGAGTGTTGCAGATGAAAAAAATGTTGACTTGCCAACATTAGGCTTGCCGACTAAGCCAATTTTCATAGGAAATCTTCCATCATTCGCCTAATATTGCAGCCACTAATTCGGCCTTTGTTCCTGTTGCTGCAACGCCCTTCTCTTTGGCAATAGATACTAACTCTGCTTTCTTTAGTTTACCTAGATCGGTTTTTGAGAGTTCATTACTGGCCTCATCTTCTGCCTCTTCTGCCTCTTCCGTCTCTTCTTGCTCTTCTGGCTCTTCTGGCTCTTCCGCCTCTAGTGGACCGTATGCTGCTGCAATCTTTGCTAAGGCAATATCTAGCTCTGGAAGATTGATTTTTCCATCGCTATCAAGATCAATGGCAGACACAAGTTGGTCTACTTCCCATGGGGGGAAATCACCTACGTCACTGTTTAGCAAAGCTTGTTGAAATTCGAATCCATCTATACTGCCCGAGTCATCTAAGTCAATGGATTTGAAGAAGTCGAATACTGTTTGACCGCTATTTTTTAGATAATCAACTAGCATCATCAATTCCTTGGCAGGACCTTTTTTCTCTTCTTGTGCTTCATCTACCGGCTCTTCTTCTGGGAATTCTGTAATTTCATCGTTGTGCAAGGTTGCAGAGACGGCTATTACCGTTGAACCACCTTCGTCTTGGGTTGCATCACCAATTACCAGATTAGTATTTACACCAACTCCACGCCCTAACAATTGTTGGATAGTGGTACTAGTTCCTTCGACTAGGGTATATGTTTCTACATCAGAAATTTTAGAGCCAACTTCGGCGATCTTCTGTGATGACGTGCCGGTTCTGATCAAAACTAGCGTTGCTAGAATAGCAGAGATAGGAACAAGGTAAAACATAGCTGCAGCAACCAGATAGAATCCTGATGTTGAAGCAACTACATCTTCAACTCCCGAATCTAATACGGCCTTTGAGGTAAAGTCACCAATCAACATAGTGATTGTTGCGGTTAGACCTCCTAGCATCATAAACCACACAGACATGTTTGCTCTTGATGGCTCGGCTAGTTTGTTTCCAGTTGCTAGGGGGTAAGAAGAGAAGATTGCAGATAGCATCATCAATCCACCAACAGTGTACATAAATCCATTGTTGATAGTAGAGGACATTGTTAACATTTGGTTAGTTCCAGTGAAGGTATCCATTGCGGTGAAGTAACTGCCAGCAGCAAATATTGGCAACAAGAACATTGCTAATGTTGCCGACAGGGCTCCTGGATTTTTTAGTACGCCACTAGAGTTAGACGAAGCGGTTGCTAGTAGATTGACTGAACCGGCAAATAAGGGCAGTAAGGAGAATGTCAGCAGTAGTGCTCCAACATTTTGTAGTAACTCTCCGGCATTCGCAGCGGTCATGAAAAATGGTGGGACTGTTAAAAA
>JABJMO010000040.1 GCA_018659375.1 Methanobacteriota archaeon
AGTTCACACTGGTGCAGCGGATATCGGCCAAGGCTCAACAACAGCCGTTGCTCAAGTGGTTGCAGAAGTACTAGCATTACCTATCGAAATGATTCATGTTAGGAGCCATGAGAGCGATACTTCACCAGTAGACCTGGGCTCATATTCAAGCAGAGTAACCTTCATGAATGCTAATGCTGCAATCAGAGCTGCTTTAGAAATCAGAGAACAAATTCTAAACGCTGCTTGGGATATGCTAGGATATCATCCAAATACACTGGTCCTAAACGACCGTAGAATCTATTACAAACATGACCCATCAATAGGAGTATCTTATCTCCAGGCATTGCACAAGGCCCAAGAGGATAAGGGTGCTCTAATTGCTAGCGGAGCCTACCGTTCACCACCAATGGGCGGTGTTCACAAAGGGGCTGCTGCGGGATTAGCTCCTGCTTACTCATTTTCGTCATATGTTGCGGAAGTTGATGTAGATGTTGAACTTGGTTTGGTAAAATGTACTAATGTGTGGGCGGCTCATGATTGTGGTAAAGCCCTCAACCCATTGGCGGTGAAGGGTCAAATCATCGGCTCATGTCACATGGGTCTTGGACAAGTATTGTCCGAAAAAATGGTTTATGGACGCACAGGACATCTACAAAATGCTAATTTATTAGACTACAAAATACCCTCAATTCACGAAATGCCTCATGTCGTACCAATTATCATTGAATCTTGTGACCCTGAGGGGCCATTTGGCGCTAAAGAAGCCGGAGAAGGACCACTGTTGCCAATTTTGCCAGCAGTTGTCAATGCTGTTTACGATGCCATTGGGGTGCGTTTTAGAGATTTGCCATTAACGCCTGATGTAGTTTTCAAAGGCATTGAGAAAAAGAGAAAATCACTCAAACTTGAAGATAGTTTAGATTTGCCATCACCAAGACTAGAATATGGTCCAATGCAAGAACCACTGGTTCTACGTGCTGCTGAACATAAAGTTAGAGATAAAGCACGACAGAGGACAGAAGACACCTCGCACTATGTTAACGGCGTCTTGTTTGGCTTTGATCCTAATATTCCATTAGAAGATCAAGTTGATGGCTGGAAGATGGCCACCGAACCAGACCCAGAACAATTGGCGGAATTAGGTCTTGCAGGTAAAGCATGGTTAAAGAAAACTCAAAGAGAAATGGGAGATGATGCTTAATGCTAATGCCGCCTTTTACTCTGCATCATCCAGATTCTATTCAACAAGCGATATCCATTGCCTCTAACATTATCGCAGATGGGGAAACCTTTGATTGGGTTGCTGGTGGAACTGATGTTTTACCAAATTATAAATGGCGAATAAATCCTAAACCGCATGTAATTTCCCTTGCTAATATTCCCGAAGCCAAGCAACTTAGCCCGTATGATATTGGTTGTATGACTCCTTTGTCCCAACTTACAGAGGATAACGGAATGCATCCACTAATTGTTGAAGCCGCAGGTAAGATTGCCTCTTCCTTAATTAGAAAAAGTGCTACGGTAGGTGGCAACCTTTGCTTAGATACTCGATGTTTTTGGTATAATCAAAGCGAAGACTGGCGCCGTTCGATTGACTGGTGTCACAAAGCCGATTGTGGTACAGGGGCAGATTGCCGGGTAATCCCTAATCAAAACACACTTTGTGTTGCCACCTATCAAGGTGACCTTGCTCCTAACTTTATGGCTTTAGGGGCAACTATAACTCTGATAAGCCCGGATGGTGAAAGAGTAATTCCACTGCATGATTTTTACCAATTAGATGGCATGAAAAAGAACATTCTCAAGCAGGGTGAATTTCTATTGAAAGTCACATTGCCTAGCGATGCATTTGAATTAACAGGTAGTTATCAAAAGTTACGAGTTAGAGAATCATGGGACTTTCCAGAGGCCGGTATTGCAATTGCTTGGAAAAAAGGTGATTACAAAAGTCTCAAAATAGCATCAACAGCATTGGAATCTATCCCAAAGTTACATAGGGAACAAGTTGATTCTATCAACGCCGAAGGTTGGTCAAAAAAAGAATCAATAATTGAATTAGCCGGCATGGTAAGGAAATCTGTAAAACCTGTTAACAATACCTCACTTCCACCAAATTATCGCAGGTCAGTAGTTAGGGTGCTGACAAAAAGGGCTTTGAAAAATATTGGTTGTGAATGAATGATTAAATCCAGGTTGAAATCATTATGTATGGTTATGGTATTATTGATGATGATGCCAATATCAACTGCTCAAGATCAAGTTGAAATCCCATCGTGGGAGTTAGGTTGGGAGACGAATATGGATGGCACTCATGAACTTGAATTATCAGGTGATGATGATATTCTTGACATGGTGGAATTTTTTGTTGAGAATCAACGTATGAGTGAGCTTAATCTAAGGATTTCCATAACCTGGGACGAATCTGAGGATATCCCAATTGACCTTGATTATGACGAATCAATTACCGTGGCTGCTTCTGAGAATGTTACCTTTGAGATAGAATTCTCAGATGTTTCAGGATATTCATTTGAACGTTCACCAGATGAATCAATGACGCTGCTTATACTCGCTGAAGAAATCTCTTTTGACCAGCCCGTGTCAAGTCAGGAAATTGATGCAGAAATGACCGTCCCTGCGGTATATGATTTAGAAATTGATCACACTTCAATGGATGAAGTTTTGTACGCCGGGTCATCTATTGAATACGGCTTGGCAATAACCAATAACGGCAACGGCAAAGACGTCATAAAAATGCCTGCTGCGTCGATAAAATCGTGCCCCAGTCTATCAATTGAAGGTTTAGAGGCAATCAAGGATACTGAAATTGACAATTCAACAACCAAGGATTTCGCAATAAGAATAGTTGCTTCAGAATCACATCCAGAAAGGATGTGTGAAGTGACAATATCGATTAAGTCCGCAGGAAATGGCCAAATAAGTAGTTCAATGTTTGAGATTCAAGTTAATTCTAATGAGGTTAAGCAAGATGACAACAATGGCGCTAATTCCGGGGAAGGAACAACCAATACAGATGGGGAAATCACTGAAGCTAATACATTGAGTTTTCTGACCACATTTGAACTATTTTCAACAATAATATTTGCATTAATGGTCCGATACAGGAAATAATGTTAGAAAATGGTCTTCAACCGCCTATTTTGCAGCATTAGTAATTACTCAAAAAAGTCGTTCATTCCGTATAAATCATTGGATTAAATCGCTCATTTTGGAGCAAGCATTATGAGTGGAGATAATCTCGAAGGAGTATTACTGCGCCAGTATATAGTGTAAATGAGGGATTGTAGTGTCGGATGAAGCAAAAACTAAGATTAGCCTAGAAACATGGCTAAAGGTTGGTTTAATGGCTTCAGTCCTTCTTTCAGTAATATTAATCGGTATTGTTAGCATGAACAAAGCAACAGTATTCTCCCCGTACGAAGAAGATGCAGAATTCTACAATATACAACTAACTGAGATGCGTAATAATTTGGGCGATGATGGTGTAGGCTATACTGTTGCTAACACGATGTCAACTCCAATGTTGGTAAATGATTGGCGAGACCCTCATCGAACCTTGTTAGTAATTGCAGCCCCTGAGAAGCCATTCGATGCTGCAGAGGCATCTGCCATCTATGATTTTGTTACTGAAAAAGGCGGTAAAGTAGTCCTAGCATCAAATTCAACCAACGCTCAATTAGTGGCATCTGAGTTTGGCGTCAAGTATTTCGATGCACCTGTAGTAGATCCGTTCCAATTTTACGAAGTTACCGATGAGACAGGGCAGCCATTAAATCCAGACGAAAGAAAACTTTGGGCGGCAGCAAGTATCAATCGAGATGTTACTCAGATGGGCGATGAGAAACATGTTCCTTGTACTGAGAATGATTTAGGTACTGCTCAAATAGAAAATTGTAGAATGCCAGTTCTATTCCACAGAGCTACAGCAATCCAAGTTCTAGACGAAGAAGTTGAGGACAATAGAGAAGTTATGGTTCTTGCTCATGCTTCAACTCCAGCATTTATTGCTCGTCAGGACACTAATATTGACAACTTGAACAATCCAACGCTTGGGGAGGGTAAAACCGGACTCGTAATCAGGATGGATTTCCCCGGTATTGAAGTTCTAGAAGAACAACCAAACAATAATTTTGGGGAAGTTGATGTTACTGGTTCAATCGTTTTCGTATCAGATCACTCGGTATTGGCTAATCATCTATGGGATCAAACAGTTGGAGAAGAAACCGGTAAGCAGCAATGCAATTCGCCTTATTATGTCAATAACAAACTCGACAATTCACATGCCTGCTGGGACAGTGCTCTATTTGCCTCTGGTGGCGGTGAAGTTGAATGGAATGGCAACGGTCCATATTTCCAAGCATTATTTTACGACATGATGGAATTTGATAATGAAGAAATCACCACTCAAGTCACTCGAGACCCAGGTGAATTTAATTTGGTCTTTGATGAAAGCCGTCACGTCTCAAGTGCTCTTTCGTCACCATTTACAGAGGCAATCGGCGCAGTTGTACTACTGACAAGTGATAATGTGTTGAAATGGTTGATTATCTTGAATCTATTTGCCTTGTTAGCAATTGCCATTATGGTAGTTCCCGAGAAGGAAAATTGGCGTCATGTATTTGACTTAACCCGATTTAGAGAACGTCCAACTAAAATTGATGCAGCCCAATATCAAATGCGAGTGAGGGATGCATTACTGTCTAAAGTTAGACAATTTAACGACCTCACAAGAGATGAGTTCGCTCGCAAAACACCTGCGGAAATCATGTATATGGTTAGAGACCCGCGATTAGTAGAACTGATAAGTTCTAACCGTTCCTACTCCAACGAAGAATTACGGGAAGTTATCCCGCAAGTACGTCGTTGGGGTAATTGAAATTAGGAGGAAAAAGACATGCAACCAGCCCCCCCACCCCAGCCCGCGCGAGCGCAGCCAGGGATGCCACCGCAGCCTGCACCAGTAGCGCCTATGCCAGCACCACCAATGCCAGCAGCACCAGCGCCAGCGGCACCACCAATGCCAGCAGCACCTGCACCAGCAGCCCCAGTAGCGCCAGCCGCTCCGGCCCAGCCGAAGCACCAGAGTACACCAGAAGTTAGAGAGAGACTTACTGCCGTTGGCGCGATTGCCCAAGCAATCAGTGCTGAAGTACAGAAAGTAATTATTGGTAAAGCTCACGTAATTGATAACGTGTTGGTTAACATTCTCTCAAACGGTAACCTGTTATTCGAGGATTACCCAGGTTTGGCTAAGACACTGATGACCAATACCTTTGCAGATGCATTGGGTTGTGACTTCAAGCGTGTCCAATTCACTCCTGACTTACTTCCAGCAGATATTACTGGAACTAACATTTACGATGCTAAAAAGGGAGAATTCACCTTCAAGCCAGGTCCGTTATTCTGTAATCTACTACTAGCTGACGAGATTAACCGTGCACCACCAAAGACTCAAGCAGCTTTGCTTGAAGCTATGCAAGAAAAGCAAGTTACAATTGGTACTGTTACTCACAAACTTCCAGCACCATTTATTGTTATGGCTACACAAAACCCTGTTGAGCAAGAAGGAACATATCCACTGCCAGAAGCACAACTTGACCGTTTTATGTTCAAGATGTCTGTTGGATACCCTGATAGGGCAGATGAAGATGAGATCCTCTCCCGACGTATTGCGCGTGGAAAAGATGCAGTAGATGTCGATGTCATTACTGACCCACAAAGAGTTATTGCTATGCAACAAGCTTGTGAAGACGTATATGTCGATCCAGCACTTAGAATGTACATGGTCGAAGTAGTCGCAAGAACAAGAGAAGACCCTAGAGTACTTGTCGGCGCATCTCCTCGTGGTTCTCAAGCATTATTGAAGACATCAAGAGCAGCAGCAGCCCTTAGAGGCAGGGATTTCGTCACACCAGATGATGTTAAGGCAATTGCAGAACTTGCTCTTGCTCACAGAATAATTCTTAAACCGGAACACCAAATAAAAGGATTGGAATCTGGTGAAGTTATTCAAACAATTCTGAGAGAAGTACCAGTTCCAACTGTTTGATTATTCATTTAGGTGTTAATCATGTGGAGTCGAAAATCAGCAATGCTAGGAAGTCTAGCCATAGCAATGTATTTGCTAGGCTTGACGCTTAGAAATGAGCAATTAGTAACAATTGCCGTGGTGATTTTTGTCTTCCTAACATGGGCAGCATTGTTTGGTGGTCATGCAGATGTTGCGTCTTCAGGCCGCCGTTCAGATGAATGGTCAGGAGAAGAAGGAATGGCACTAGGGAGCGTAATTGCGATGAGGAAACTTTCCAGCGCAAGATTATTTGAAGATGGTGAATTAAGCGTCACATTAAGAATGCAAAACGATTCACCTTTAGCTAAAATCTTGGAAGTTAGGGATAGGGTTCCTGAAGTAATGAGGATTAAAGAAGGCTCAAACTACATATTGATGGAATTGGGCCCAAGAAGAGAGACTTTTATTGAATATACTATTGAATGTCCGCTGAGAGGATTTTACAGCATCGGGCCGGTTGCTGTTAGAATTCAGGACCCGTTTGGTTTATTCCACAAGGAAAAAGAAATGCATGTCTACGACGATTTCCTTGTGTTTCCAAAGATGGAAGACCTCAAAGAAACCTTTGTTAAGTCAAGAGTCCCCAAAATCTTCACAGGAGCCGTCAATATTCGACAACCTGGTCCGGGTTCGGAATTTTATTCTCTAAGAGAATATTTTGAAGGTGATTCCTTTAGAGCAATAAACTGGTCAGCATATGCAAGGTCTGGTAAGTTGATGGTTAATGAAAGAGAAAGAGATGCAGTTTCAGATATAATCATAATTGTAGATTCTAGAGCGGTTGCAGAAACAGGGCCAGTCTCTAGAAATGCTCTGGTTTATTCAACTAGAGCAGCGGCATCATTAGCTAAGTATTTCCTAAGCAGAAGAGATTCTGTTGGGGTTATTGTCTATGGTGATGAAGTTGTCAGTGTTGATCGTGACACAGGAAAGAAACAATTGTACGTCATTCTAACTAAACTGGCTGGAGCAGTAGCAAGAGGAAATATTCCGTTACAAGTAGTGGTAAACAGAATTCTGCCTCACATTAACAAGGGCAGTCCAATAATTTTCTTATCTAACCTAGAGGATGACCCAACCATTGTAAGCGCTCTTCGAGACTTTAGAGCGAGAAACTTCGACGTTACCGTCCTAACACCATCTTCCCTAGAATTTGAATTTGATGCAAAGCGAATTGACCGTACGGGTTATGAAGTGCTTAAAACAGAAAGGGACGTCTTAATTGGCGAATTAAGAGGTTTGGGAGTCAATATTATGGATTGGGAGCCAGATATGCTTTTATCTACCGCTTTAGCAGGAGCAAGAGGATTCTGAGGTGAGATTATGACTATGAACAAACCATCTGGAGATACCAAAATATTGTATGACGGTAAGACTGTAAGGTCTTCAGCTCCATCAAGAAAAAAACTTGCAGGGCAGGCAAGTCTCGGCTCTGAGATTCCCAAAGATGCGATTCCAACTGTAGAAATGCCTACCTTCATTGAGAGTTTACTTGGAGGTCCACTTATTCCAAAGACTAAATTTCTGCCACCCGATAGAATGGTACAAAATCTTCAGTTAGCGGTATATGGCGTTTTAGTTGCTCTATCTCTACTTACCTACATGGTATCTCCTCCAGAAGGTACACTGTGGTACATGATTACTGGAAGCTTGGCAATATCGTTCATAATGCAAATTGTGATTATTGTTATTGCTGCGGGTGCAGGATTTTGGGGCACAATGCAGAGAGATGCAAGGTATACCTTACTCAGCAACCTATTTTTCATATTAGCAATAATGAGGTTTGCAGCATCAAAGGTATCTCTAGCTAGCGATCCATTTGATCTTCAAGACAGCCCAGGTTTGCTCAATATACTAGTAGTGAGTTATGCTGTCTTACTAGTTATGTACTTCGAGTTGGCAAATGGTGTCATCAGGTATTCAATGTTAGATACCAGTATTAGAACCAATGAAGTATATGTGATGAACCCAAAAAAGATTGTTGCCAAATATCACCGCTCACTAATTATCAATCCGATATCAGCTGCAGTCTTAGCAATTATTGTACTTTCTGCAAATACCCTTTTACCATTAATTGTCGGAATATTCTCTTCAGATACAGCAACTAGATTGGAAGAGTCGGTAGAACTAATATCGGTTTACGGGGTTGCTCTAGGAACCTTTTTTGTATTCTGTGTGGTAGGTGGATTATTTGCACTAAATCTACCTAATCACTTGCAAAAGTTTAGAGAAAAGCGAGCAGAGTAAAGTTAGACGAGTTCATTGTCAATGACAACTTGAGACAGGTCTTTCATCAATTTTTTTATGTCTACAGTGTTCGCTAAATATTGTACTGAGAGTTCTGTGCAATTAAGGTATGACATCTCTGCACTAGATTGTGTCACATAATCAATTTTCTTGTTGACTAGATTTTTGTCGTCAGTCCCAATAAAAGAAATTAAACAAGAATGATTGGTAGTATTTGATATGGGTAGTGATTTACTAATGATTTTACGAGCCAATGTGGATTGCTGCTGAGATACCACGATATCTACGCTTGAAGGATTTGATTTTATTGACCAACAAGTAATATTTTTGTTATCTAACTCTATCAAGACTTGACCAAGTTTCTTACTTTGGTCTTCAATATCACCAGATTGAGCAGTAATACAAGAGATACTTCTCATACAACCAATGGCTTTTATTTCACCAGACTGAATTATATTTGGACCAATTATTGTGGGTGCATTAGTATTGATTGGCGAGTTTAGATTCCTAATTTCTATTGGAATACCAACTTCCTTCAATGGAATCATTGTTGTATGGTGGATTACTGGTGCGTCTAGCCTAGATAATTCTCTTGCTTCATCATATCCAAGATATGGTATAGAATTAGTAGCAACTCCCCATCTTGGATTGATTGAAAGTATACCATCAACATCTTTCCAGAGAATTAATTTCTTGGCATCCAATATTCTAGCAATTGCCGCAGCAGAGTGGTCGCTTCCACCTCTACTAAGTAACGCTAGTCGACCATCTAGTCCTTCACCAAACCAACCTGTTACTACAGGGATGCCCGTAAAGGCAGAATAATCCAAGGTTTTTACCGATTTCTCGATATCTACACTACTCGCTGAGTTTATGCCATTAAGACATATTCCGATATCTTCTGAACCTACTGGGTGTGCCTCAAGGCCATGTTTACGTAGTTCATTAGCCACTACTAATGCTGAGAGTCGTTCTCCTGCGGCTAGTAATGTGTTAATATCAACTATACTTTCTGGGGCCTTGGATAATTTCAATAGAGATTTGTCGATACCTTGTAGCACATTCAAGAATTTTGTTGAGAATATAGAGTCCTCAATGTCGTTTGAGAACCGAATATGTTGCTTTTTCAAATCAGAAATTAATTTAGTGGCATAACGCGGTTCATTTGCAGCTCTAATTAAACGGTCAGTTGCACCCCATAATGCAGAAACCACAATAACAGAATTACCTTTCTGCGCTTCAATTATTGAAGAAATAAGATTTAGATCTGAAGAATCTCTTAGGCATGAACCACCAAACTTGTGAACAGTTACATCATCTATCAATGAACTCACCTCTTAGTGCTAAATCACAAATAACTAATTTAGCCATAGCCTCGACAACAGCAACAGCTCTAGGTGCTAAGACTGGGTCATGCCTACCTTTCACTTGTAATGGTTCTATTTTGTTTGTTTTAACATTCAAAGTAAGTTGCTCCTTTGCTATACTAGATGGTGGTTTAAAAGCCACTTTGAGATACAAATTAGAGCCAGTTGACAGTCCCGCTAAAGCCCCATCAGGCTTGTTGCCAATTAACTGTGGATTGCTTTTATTGCCACCCCAAGAGTCATTATGGTCGCTACCTTTCATCTGTACTACAGAAAAACCTCGGCCAAATTCTACTCCTCGAGCAGCAGGTATAGACATCATTGCTCTTGCTAAGTATGGTTCAAGTCCGTCAAACCAAGGTTCTCCAATTCCCATTGGCATTCCAGAAATTTGTAATTCTACTTTACTGCCAATTGAATCTAGGTTCATTCGATGCTGTTCAACGATTTTTATCATTTCCAATGCGGCTTTTTTATCTTGACATCTGATATCTTTACATTCATCAGTGGCCCATTTAGGTTCACACTCAGCAATCGGTTTAGAATCCACTATTCCGATCCCACAAACATGAGCGTTCACGTTTATCCCAAGTTGCTGAATTAGTGGAGTGATTATTGCAGAGGCAGCGACTATTGGCGCAGTTAGTCTTGCACTAGACATCCCCCCTCCTCTAAGATCTGCCTCTCCATCAGTCTTTTTCATCATCACCATATCTTGGTGTCCTGGTCGTGGGTGGTCTGGCAAAAAAGAATAATCTTTAGTCCTAACATCTTTATTTTTTATAGAGATCTCAATTTTTTCCCCATTAGTAATACCGTTATCAATTCCAGATAAGAATTCAACATGATCAGGTTCTTTTCTTTTGCTGGCATATCTTCCGCCCGGTCTTCGTTCGTTCATTAATAATTTGAGATTATTATAATCAATAGTTATTCCAGCCGGTACGCCTTCAAGAATTGCTCCAACCCTTGGGCCATGACTGGTTCCAAACAAGGAAAGTCTCAATGCTTCACCGAGGCTCATTTGCATCTGTATCAATATCCCCTAGAGCCATCACTTCAAGAATGTGCGTTATTTCACTCGGAGTCGGTTTCGTCATTATCTTGCGATAAAAATCTAGTTTCGACAATTAAATCATCCTTTAGGAATTTAGAAAAGTTGGAAATTATTCTGTCTGCTGATGATCTAACTAAACTGGGGATGATTATTACTATAGCAGGGCCTGAACCAGTCATTCCTGCAGATCTTGCCCCTGCTAAGAATGCATCATTGGCAAATTTACGCCCTTGAAGGTCATTGAGAACTCCGCAAACAGCTCTTCCGTTAATGGTTAAGCAATTCAAAACTTCACCTTGTTGTAAAGCAATTAGCGCCTTCTCAAATTCGTGATAAAATGGAATGAAATCTTCCAGTTCTGGTATTTTGAGGCGCTCATCTCTACATGCTAATAGCACAATCCAATCATCTGGATTTAATCCAGGACCTTCCATAACTACGCTACTATCGATTGTTTCAGCGTTAGCATCGATTAATTTCCAGCCTTTTGTCAAGCATGCCCATGAATCATCAATTGAACCAGTGATTGAAACTCCTGCATTAACTTGAGATTGAGAGGATATGGCGACTATTTCGGAGTCGGAGAGTTCTGTTGCCGTAGCCTCGCATAGCGCTTTCACTGCCGCAATGGAAATTGCTGCACTCGACTTTAATCCTCTCCTAGGTGGTATTTTTGATGCCACTGCCCAGTGTATGTCCTCTTTTTCCATCCCTTCTGGCAAGGCCAATCCATTGGATAGCCATGATTCTACAACATTTCCTAACAAGTCATCTGGGTCATTTAATTGACGTTTACTCGGCTTGTCTAAAGCTTTGACAATCACGGGGAGATCGAGAGATACCGA
Organism: Methanobacteriota archaeon; assembly: GCA_018659375.1. Lineage (GTDB taxonomy): Archaea > Thermoplasmatota > Poseidoniia > Poseidoniales > Poseidoniaceae > MGIIa-L1. Next base: position 11,587 of record JABJMO010000040.1, read on the forward strand.
CGCACCATAACCTGTGCCAGCTGCGTGTAGTAAACTACATGCACCATGAGAATTGCCAGAACCGATTACTGCCACAGTTAAATCTCCCTTGAGGTGATATTGACTTTGTTACCGATATGTCTGGTATGAATTGATTCATGGCAAAGAATAGAATCTCCTTTAGATAATTCTGTCACTGATTTCACCTCGCCGTTTGCACAAACCACGCGAACGGTCTCCGCCTGTTGTAGAAAGATAGAGCATACTCTATCATAGTTATTTTCCCAATAAATTGCTAAAAATGGCCTTTTCTCTATTTTCAATCGGCCAATATTACCAATTCGCTTATCGCCATTTGCGGTTACAATTAGGATTTCTTGACCGGATTCTAGTTCGGCGATATACTTAGTTTTGCCATCAGCCATCATGATGTAAGAGTGTGGAGGTCCAGCATTTACTCTAAACGGTCTTGATGGGACGAACTCAGACGCCAAAACTTCACCATGAACCAGCGCTAAAGAGGATGCAGAAGAACCAATTAACAATCCTTCACCATACCCAAGCATAGTTGTAAGGTCGATACAGAACCTCTCACCAATCCCGCCATTGTTAATCTCTGAAATTATACAGTGTTCTAACTTTAAGTTATCACTAAACCCTTCCATTGTTGCTGGTTCATTTTTCTTTGATTCTAGCCTCTGTGACTTAGCAATTTCAGCTGCTTCAATCATCGAAGGTTCTTGGCTGATAATTATCGCATCAACGCCTTTCTCTAACGCAAATGCAATCCCTTGAATATCATCGACTTGATTTACTTTTACCGCCAATTTAGTGCCAGTACCCTCGCATTCTGAGATGAGATTTTCAATCGGTATCATCTTCCAATCGGTGAATTCTAGCACCAGCCATTCAATCAATCCGATTTTTTCTCTCACCATATTTTGTGAGTTAATATCAGTGATTGTACCATAAACACCGATATTTATCCGATTCTCAAAAATCAAATCCCCTTGCTGATAAAGCGATTTAGTGATGTCATTTGTCAAAAATTTATCAAATACCTTTGCAGAATGCTGTGGTTGCTCAATATTCCTGGAATCACACCAAACTTGCAAAATATATCCCTCACAGTGAGCATTTTTTGATGGCCTGGTCAACCGTCAAGCCTTGATGAACAATCATTACCAATGCCCTAGCGATTGAAGTAACTTGAGGATGGGCAAAAATTTGACGACCCATGCAAACTCCTGAACCGCCAGATTCCAAGGATTGCTTAACCATGGTTAGAATTTCCCTACTATTGCCTGATGAAGGGCCCCCTGCAACTAAGAGTGGTATTGGAGCTGCTTGACAGATTTTGGTAAAACTTTCCTTGTCACCAGGCCATACTGTTTTTGCAGCATCACAGCCTAATTCAAAGGCTATTCTAGCCGCATGGGCATACCCATTTGTTGAGTCTCCTTCAATTAAATCAACATTATCTCCACGAACATAAATCATGCCAAGGGCTGGGACATTATTGAGATAGGCTTCCCTTGTTATATGGCCCATTCTTTCAAGCATTTTGGGTTCATTTTTGCTTCCAATGTTCAATTGACAGGAAACCCCTACTGCGCCTCGCAATAACGCTTCATCAACATCTCCTACCAGTACTTTGTTTGAGGTATTTTTTCCACCATGTCTAGTCGAGGCAGAAAGATGTGCAATCATACTTGTATTGGTTCCTTTACAGAGGTCACTGTAACGATCTACAACCCCTTTGTGTGCGACAATAACATCAACACCCCCCTCAATCAGGTCTTGAACAATTTGTTCAATATCGCCCAATCCTTCACAAGGAAAATCAGTTACTCCATGGTCAATTGGAACCCACACACCCTTGCCATTTGGGAGGATTTTGTCTAGAACATCCTGTTTCCCCATGTACCTGCGTAGCGCTTCTAATTGTCAATACTTTGCATGAACCCATGAGAAAGTGAAATTATTTTGCTATGATTTTTATTTACTAACAACCGATGCTTCAAAAGACTAGTTCGACATGGCCAGCAACATGGAGCCGGTAAGCATAGTCACCATGTCGGCGTTAGGCGGCGGTTTCATGGTTGGCGTCTGGTACATATTGGTAAGAAGTGACGCTAAACTCAACATGCGGCCCGGCATGTCTGCAGAAGGTCTCAGACAAAGCACTGGTGCGCCCAGTTTTGGTAGAACAAAACAGGAAATAGATCGAAAATTAGCAATCGTAGAAACACGTCGTAGGCGTAGTGAAATCATCGAATCAAGACTTGCAGTACAAGAAGCAGAATTAATCGCTGCACAACGTATTAGAAAGTTAGAAGAAGAAGCTAACAACGAGCGTAATCGCCGTGAACAAGACCGTCTTCGAATGGAAGAAGAGGAACGATTACGCATAGCGAGTGAAGAAAACCGCATGAAAGAACAACAGCAGCAAGAACGTCTTCGACTAGAAGAAGAATCTCGAATGGCCAACCAAAGGGCAGAAGAAGAAACTCGCTTGCAACAACAAAAAGAAGAGCTGCGACAAGCAGAAATGGCTGCCTCTGAAGAGCAACGGTTGGCAGAACTTGAAGCGGCAAAATTGCAAGAGGAGATGGACTCACGTGCTGCAGCCGAAGCAGCAATGTCAGAGTTGCAGCAACGGTTGAACAGAGAAGGTGCCATGACTGGTGACGTTCAAATTTCATTGATGTGGGAAAATTTCAACGATTTAGATTTACACGTGGTCTGCCCATCAGGGGAAAGAATTCACGGTGGTAACAAACTCTCCGAATGTAACGGTGAATTAGATGTTGATGCTAATGTAAGGCCTGAAACTAAAAAACCAGTAGAAAATGTTGTTTGGCCTGGAGTTTCTGCCCCACCAGGAACATACCAAGTTTATGTCCACCACTACAAGAAACACAAAAAGCGACGAGCAAAAGATCCAACATCTTTCCAAATAATTGTTAACAATGTGGGAGATTATCGTGAATACCACGGCGATTTGACACATGGTGACCCTATAACACTGGTCTGTCAGTTTGATGTTCCTGAAAGAAATGAACAAACTGAACATGCACAACGTAGTCTGGAAGACCAAATGCGTCTTGAATCCGAGGAGTCAGCTAGACAAGAAGCTGAAAAAGACGATGAAGAGGCTACTAGACAAGCAGAGTTGGCAGCAGCAGAACAGCAGAGACTTACAGAACTTGAAGCAGCAAAGCAAGAAGAAGAACTTGCATCTAAGCAAGCCGCTGATGACGCTATGTCAGAATTACAAGACCGATTAGACAGGGAAGGTGCTCGGTCAGGGGATGTACAGATATCATTGATGTGGGACAACTACAACGATTTAGATTTGCACGTATTGTGTCCGTCAGGGGAAAGGATTCATGGTGGCAATAAGAAGTCTGAATGTGGTGGTGAATTGGACGTCGATGCCAACGTAAGACCTGAGACTAAAAAGCCGGTAGAGAATGTAGTCTGGGATGATAACACAGCTCAACCAGGAGAATACCAAGTTTATGTTCACCATTACAAAAAGCACAAAAAGCGACGAACAAAAGACCCTACAAAATTCAAAGTAATTGTCAACAACGTGGGAGATATGTTAGAATTTGATGGCGCTCTGTCGCATGGTGATCCGATTAAATTAGTCGCTCAGTTCAAAGTACCTTCCCAAGAAGAACGAGATGCTAAAATCGAAGGCATTAGAAGGGAATTAGAGAATTTTGGTTCAAAAAACTCTAATGTGGAAAATGACTCCGAAGAAGTTGCGATAGATTCACAAGATGAAAATGTTTGATTAAGACAAAATGTCTTCAAGACGCCCTTCAAGTTTTGCCTTATTGATCGAACGGGCTATTCTTCTTCCAGTCGACATACGCTCTTCATTGATATCGGAATAAGGTGAACCCCCAACAAACGGATTTGATCCCGCAACTATTCTAGCACTTATCTCAAATACCTTGAATTCTAACTTATCAGTCACAATTGTTTCTAGGCAGAATGGTCCAATCATGCCTCTACTCTTTTCTTCAAGTTCAAATGATTCTGCAACAGTTCCCTCAGCCATTTCAAAGGCCTTAGGCAGTAAAGATTCCCTAATTACCACGGGCTGGTTTCCAGTCACGACAAACGAAGGTTCAAGAGACATTTCTCGCAAATCTCTCAGAGATCCAAGTTTGTAAAATTCATCAACATTTGATTCATCTCTCCTATCCATTGATAGTAATTCTAGTCGACCTAAATTTTTACCTGCCATGCTGCCTTTTCCTTGGACTTGATATCCATCAGTAGCAATCGGGTCAAAGAAAAAGTGTAAGTAATATCTACACCCTAAGACGTATTCTTGGATGGTAAACTCTTCTTCAATATCGACATTTCTTCTAAAATCACGGTAATCTCTAGCAATAAAATATCCTCTACCACCTTTTGCTCCGGCATATTTGACAATTACCGGCCCATCAATATCGTGAGGGTCTTCTAGAACTTGGGGCATTTCACACCCACCAGCCTCGAGCCATTGTCGTTGCCTTTCTCTACTGCTTTCCCAGTGTAATATTCCTCGATTGCCAAATGTTGGAACTTGAAGATTTCTAAAGTTAGTTGAACCTAGGTATTCTACCAAAGATCCGTGTGGGATGATTATGACATTTCGCTTTCGAAACCATTCTGCATAATCTAACATTTCTCGGTAGTCTTCTAGCATCAGCCATTCATCAGGATTTGCTCCAGGGAATGCTTGGTAAAACTTTCTTCGGTTCTCTCCTACCGCGATTCCAAGTGTCCTAAAGCCCTCTTTTCTCGCTCCGTGAAGTATTTGTAAAGAAGAATGAGATGCTACGACTCCAATTGTGAGATTTTCTAGGTCGTAATCCGCAAGCCAACTTGCGAGTGTGTCACTGTCTACGCCCATGTCAAGGGGTCAAGTATTACCTCTATGAGTATTATGGATTTATTATTCGGTTTTAGAGAAAATTTGTATATTTACACATTTCCTGATATCGTTATAATTATGTAATTCTACGGTCAAAGTTCAAGTCTTTAGTCAAGATGCGTATAACATGAGTGGCCAAGAAGACAGCAATAGAATGACTTATGGTAATTATCTAAGGCTTGATGATGTCTTATCTCTTCAAGAAGGACCACTTGGTTATTCTCCAAAGCCATGTAATGATGAACTACACTTCATAATTGTCCACCAAGCGTTTGAATTATGGTTTAAACTGGTACTATCTGAATTAAAAGAAGTTCATGAATTGATGAATAAGGAACACATAGAAGAGGGGTCAATGCCAAAAATAGTTCATCACTTGAAGCGTGTATCATCGGTGTTTAATCTAATGTCACAACAATGGAAGGTAATGGAGACTTTAACTCCTCAAGATTTCCTCTCTTTCCGTGACCGATTGGGAACTTCCTCTGGTTTTGAGTCGTGGCAATTACGGCAAATTGAAACAATTCTTGGTTTGGAACAGCAGCAAAGAGAAGCGGGAATGGATCCTCTAAAGCATATGGAAAGGTTGGCTAAAGAAGGTAAAATCTCCAAAGAGGTATTGGTTGACTTTGAAGCAAGAATTAATTCACCATCGCTTTGTGATTTACTTGACAATTGGCTGTCAAGAACACCGATAAACGGTTCATTATCTACAGACTTAGGCGATGAAAAGGTAATTGATCAATATGTAGAACATCACCTCCAAGCTATGTCAAATCATAGCGAGTCTGTAATTGAGCACATCTTATCAATCGGGCATGGTGACGAAGCATCAATTAGACCACGAATGGAGAAATCAATTTCGGGGGCTAGAAGTTTTTTAATTCAGGATAGTAAGGTAAACCGTTCTAGGGCAGGTCTACTATTCATTGAATCATACAGAGATTTGCCACTATTGTCTTGGCCAAGGACCTTAATTGATTCATTTGTGGAATTAGAACAGGCGTTATTGTTGTTCAGAAATTCTCACGCTAGGATGGTAGAACGCATGATTGGACGTCGTATGGGTACAGGTGGTTCCAGCGGAGTAGATTATCTGGATGCCACTTTGAAGTATCGAATATTTGTAGATTTGTGGACTGTCAGAACTATTCTAGTAAGAAGAGATTTACTACCTGAAGTGGCAAATCCGTCTTATTATGAGTTCAACTCACAGTAATAATTATTATTCGTGAGGGTCAATGTCAATCGGAATCAACTCATGATCGTATTCGTACAATGCAATTTTCAAAGGATCTAAAACGAATCTAACCGAAGCTTCTTCAAAACCGTACAAGGATATCAGTTCTTCTTTGAAAGCTTCTCTTAGGGCGACTTCGTCTGCATATAGCGGCGCACCCATCCCAATTTGAAGGGCTCTTGCTCCAATAATTCTTGCTCTTTCAAATCTAGTATGAAGTCGAATTGGTTTAACCATAATAATCACTACGACTCGCAGTCGTGGTTAACCGTGAGAGCGAGTGTTTTTCAATATAACCCTAGGGTTTAGTTAAAAATAATCTCTATTCACTCTCATCGTTATCGATTCTTTGTAGTCTTTTCCACATGATTAATGCCGGTAGTAAAGCAACAAATAAGGCAATAAAAACCATAATTGCCAGCATAGGCGAATCATCGGTTTTTGAAAAGATTGGAACTGTTGCTTGTTCGTTAGTAAAATCCATATCCCCAGTGGGGCTTTGTGAGAGTGAATTCAGCATTCTTATTCCATTTGACTCCAATGTAAAAATTAGTCTCCCGGTCCAATTATCCAGCCAATTAGTAAGGTCTAGTTTACTTTGGTCGTGGTTTAATTGGATGTAGTCAACAGCTAAATGGGATAGATTTCGATTGTCAAACTCATGAGCGGTTGATTTGATTTTCCAAATCTTCAGGGTGTGATTGGTAGAGGTATTCCAACTGAGTATCGAGTTAGTTATATTTAATTCATTTATTCCAAAAAACTCAGTTTGATTGTTTGGCAAACTTTGATTCAATTCATTAGCTTGTTTGGTACCCGTTAGCAAACCTTCTCCGTCAATCACTATGGATGGTATGAAGATTAATCTAAAATCTGTTTCATAGCGCTGATTTGACAAATTCAAATAACTAGAATCAAGGACTGATGGGTGATGTTGGATAACAGCATATTTAGTTGTGTCAATATTTTCCAAAGATAATTCGACATCTAAACAAGGTTCACACCAATCAGCACCGTAGTACTCGATTAGGTGTAATGGCCGCCAAGCATGGCATAACTGTTCACCTAAGCACTCTGAGTCAATTACCATGACGTCCATTGTGTGGCCAAAAATAGTTTCCTGTTGGGTAGTTACTTGTTCTTGACCTTGGACTGTTACCATGCTATTAAAACAGCATAGCATCATAATGAGGAGTACTGCAATTGACGCAGATTTATCATGTCTTATTGGCTTAGAGAGTGCAAGGCATGTGTTCAAAAGGGGCACTCTACTCCAATGAATCATGGAACCCGCTTGGTGGCGACGCCCTTCAACCTTGCCGTTGATGATGTTGGTTTTTGCTATCTTGATTATTTCGTTTGGTGGAGCCATAAGAATCCATGATGCAGGAGAATCTTGCCCAGATTGGCCCAAGTGTTTTGGAACCTACGGTTTTGATATTTCAGAAGCGGAACAGGAGACGTATTGGGAAGAGAATCCAGATGAAATAGATTCTAGAGGTGTAGAACATAGATATACCGTCTTCGAGATATTCCTCGAATGGTTTCATAGATTTTTAGTTGGAGTTATCGCTGTTCCTGTATTACTCAATTTATACGTCTCAAAAAAAGGTATTGACAAATACGGGAAGAACAATTTTTATTCCTCTGTGTTTATCTCTGTGATGTTACTGATACAAGCAATTGCTGGAGCTGTTACTGTGTTTTATGACAACGCTGACTGGTCAGTAGCATTACACCTTTCACTTGCTTCAATATTTACTGCAGCAATATTATGGCAATACAAGTTGACAAGAGTTGTTGAAGGAGCAAATTGGTCCTTCATCCAAGCCTCAACAAAATTTGTCGATAATTACAAGAAAAAGTTTGATCTCATAGCAATATCAGTCTTAATTTTGTTAGTCTTAGGCGCTTGGGTATCATCAACTGCAGGTGGCCAATACAATCAGTCATGCTCGGTTGGGTTTCCAGATGCATGGCCTCAATGTAATGGTGAAGTTCTCCCGTCTTTGGACAATTCAGGAATATTAGTTCAAATGATTCACAGAATAGGGGCTCTATTAGTCGGCATTATTTTGTTAATGTCATTGCTCAAACTAAATCAACAGAAAGATAATTATGATAATAGTGAGCCATATTACAAAGCAATGCTGTTTACGACTATTTTTTGGTTCAGTAACTTACTAATCGGGGCCTCTTACTTGATAAAGGCAGAAATTGGTGAATTCCCTGAATGGATATCTCTATTACACTTGCTTGGTGGCGTCACAACATTCCTCGTAGCTGCAAGTGGGCCAATGATGTTTAGGCTCACACAATACAAGGAAGCAGAGTGTGATGAGTGATTAAATGGGAGATGACAAAGATTCTCTCAACTCTCATCCAGGATGGTTTACGGTTTTTATTCAATTGATGAAATTAAGAGTTATAGTATTGTTACAAATTACAGCAATCTGTGCGGTATTAGTGCATGATATGTTAGCGAGACACGGATTAATTGATGTAGATCGCACTTGGTACGACACACTCTATGCTTGCATAATTACGGTCGTTGGAGGCACACTTTCCGCAGGCGGATCAAACTCGATTAACATGTGGTTTGATTCTGATATAGATCAACACATGCGCAGGACTCAACAACGCCCAGTGCCACAGGGGCACATTACACCTAAGGGGGCACTAATATTCGGTCTGATAATAGCAATCACTGGTTCATCAATATTTTTCCTTATTAGTTGGAAAGCAGCTTTTTGGTCCTTTTTTTCTGTGGCTTTCTATGTCTTAGTTTACACTATGTGGCTAAAGAGAAGAACACCACAAAATATTGTGATAGGTGGTATTGCTGGCTCAACTCCACCACTAATTGGTTGGGCAGTAGCGGCGGCAGATTATACTAACAACTTGAATCCGTTAGACTTAGGCTCGCCCATTCCTTGGATGCTTTTTGCCTTGATTTTCCTTTGGACTCCTCCCCATTTTTGGGCTTTAGCGCTTTATCGTTCAGGTGAATATGCTAAGGCTAAAGTTCCAATGATGAATGAAGTCAAAGGTGCAAAATACACCATCAAACAATCTAAAATTTATTGTATCCTGTTACTTATGCTTGGCTCAGTGCCTTGCTTTTGGCCTGATTCCGGATTACCTTTGCTATGGGCCTTTGTTGCTGGGGGGTTAACTCTCTGGTATTCTGTTTCCGTTTGGGCAATTGACCCTGATGAGCCATTTGATGCAAATGGGAGAATGCCTAAAGCAGCAAAGTCATTTTTTAGGTCGCTCTATTATTTGGGCTGGATGTTTTTGTTATTAGTCTTAATATGTGCAATTCCTCCTGAATCTTTGGGATATCTTGGTCCATTGTCACAAAATTAGACCTTGTTACTCAACCGTCATATTCATGACTAGTTCTAAATTGGGAAGACCAATTGCGGCAGTCGCATAGCCTGGCCATTGCGCTGGATTGCTAATCCAGTGGTGTCTCACCTCGGGAGTTCGAATCTCCCCTGCCGCGCCATCATTCGAAGAATTCGTCAAATTCATTAGCCATTGAATCAGCAGCCTGTCTTCTCTTACGAGCGCCAACTACCTTTCGAAGTCTTCTGAGGCGTTTAGCGATCAATGCAAGCATAATAATTCCCAAGCACACTATGACTAGGGTTACTGAACCTGCTACTTTGAATTCTTGTTGCTCCATATTATCCGAAAAATCTCCTAACCAATCGTTGCCAAGAGGCGGTTCAGCCTCAGGTTCAGGTTCTGGGATTATGTGTTGATTGTATGACCACCAGTCGTCTTGGATGTGCACTCTTTCGACATTTTCTGATGGGTAAATAGCAACGGTTCTTTCATTGCCGAATTCATCGGTCGGAGTCAGAATATAATAAAATGTTTTCATTGGTCTTATCTGTTCATCATCAATGCCTTTCTGGGTGTATGAATAACTTTCGCCTGCGACATATTCTATGTTTTGTAAAACAGGACTGATTAGTGTTAAGTCAATTCCGTTAGGGTTTTGTTCTATCCGATACAGGTTCCAAGTCTCGTTATTTTCACCATCTGGCCATATCCATGATAGAGTTATTTCATAACAAATATTCCAGTCTTTTAATGTGTTGAAGCAATCCGAATCATTAGTGAATTCCCAATTGTGATTTAGATCTATTAGTGATGTTGAAGGCGGACTTGAGTCTCCACAAATGAAGGTGCTGTTTCCAGTATCATCCATTGTTACATTGGCCAATCTGTTGTATGAATCCCCCTTTCTGTCGACGGGGACTATTGCATAGGAAGCGCAAAAGCCGTCTGGTATGGTTTGTAAATCAGCCCAAGAATTTTCTTCAATGGTGACAAATGTTCTAAAGGTATTATCAGTCAAATCGTTCCATAGTAATTCATCAAATTCTTCGTTTGGTGAGGGGAAAATAGTACCACCAAAATCAGGAACTAGTCTTTGGTAAATATTGTACCCAAGATTGTATACACTATCTGTTTCACCTACAGAATCCCAAGTCAATAAGAAATTCCCATTTGCGACTAGCGAGGTCGTAAAGTTTCTAGCTTCTATATTTGGTTCGCCTAATGTGCCAATCAACAGGATAACTGAAGATTCAAATATTCTTACACTTAAGTCTGAATTAGTGCTGTAAGAGTAGTCCTCGGAATTAAATAATTCCCAATTTTTGTCCCCAAAAGAATTTAATTTCCTTACTTCAATCGATTCTAGGTCTACATTTGATGGTAATAAATCATTCAGATACAGATTTATGTCTACCCAATTTTGTCCATCAAATGCGGATTCATCATTTGTCAAATCTAACAAATCAAAACCAACCAACAATAGTGGGCTTTTTCCGTTTCCAATGCTGTAGGTTTCATAAGGTTCAGGATATGCACTCTGATGAGAAATGGTAACAGTATTGCTGGAAGATATTGCACTAGCATCATAATATGGTAGGTTATCTATTTCTATCGCTCTATATACAAAGAGGTTAAAGTAGATACTTTCGCTATTGCCAAAAGAATCAGAAGCAATCATCTTGAAATTGTGACTGCCCAGCCCATAATCTGAAGTATTAATTACAATATTGTCGCCTTGACCAATATTGATAATGCCGCTATACCACCAGCTAATAATCACTGGTGCGGCAGCGAACGGATTTGTTATGGCGTCTATTGAAACCAACTCATTATCAGTGTACCATTCTTTCTGATTCACAATGTCAATCGAACTACTAATTTGGGGTACAATAACATTAGCAGTTTCGTGTAAAATATTATCACTGGGCGCAAAGTCATTAATTCCAATAAATTGGAAAGGTAAACGAGCTTCAATTTCTACAGCCTCACCTTCAACTGGCATGTTGAAACTGCAAGAACGTTGCTGGTCAGGTGATAATGTCGTTATGAAGCATGATTGTATGTTGCCTATATCGTTGTCAATTATGAGTTCAAGGGTGAAATTCAAAGCAGTGTTATTACCACTGTTTGTGAGTGTGACAGTTACCATGTCCATGCCGTAGTAGTATGTGGTTGAAGAAGGGTTATGGCTTGGGGATAAAGAATCAATCTCGATATTCATATCTGAATTGATGGATATCTGAGTACTATGCAGGTTGTTGCTCTCAAACATATCCCCATACGGGTCTCCTGTTGAATTGAAGATGCCATACAATAATGTGAATTCTCCGTCTTCTTCGAAGGAAAAGTCAGGTAGGTTCATGGTAAATGTCTTGTAGAAAGAATATGCGGGGAAGCTCGTTGAATATCGGTATGATTCTTTCAGCATCTCGCTTTCGTCATGATTCCATAACTGCCATCCAACTGTAGCATTTACTACGCATGTGCTACATAAATTTGCAGATGCAGAAAAAGGAATGGTATAGATTGTGTTGTTGTTGAATATTCTTTTATTGTCCCTTTCAACAAGGGTTGGAATATTATCAATAATGTCTTCATCATAATCTAATTTTATATCGCTAAATAATAAACTTGCATTGATTTGAAATGTAAACAAATCATCTGAAGGGTTAGAATCTAGTTCATCAAATTGATAGACTATGGTTAGTGTTTCATTCAATCCGTTCGGATAGAAAGGATCTTGCGAGACAAAGGTTTCATTCACTCCAGGCAACATATTAGGGATCAGAATCTCTCCAGAGTCGAAGCTGTTACTAATACAGTTATTTGCTACTCGCTCTCCAAGGCAAACAAACCAATCAATGTTTCTCACGGGCGACATTAGGTTGTGATTGTTTTCAATAGTTGCTTCAAAGTATGTTGCTACATATGCAGGAATGAATTCATTTTGCGATGGAGATGAATTGGTAATAGATAGGTTTCCCGTAGTGGATGCCTCGACTTCGTCTACTAATTTGACAGATGCTAGTGTTGAAAAGAATATTATTGCGACAATGAATATGCTGGAAATTTTCTTACTATTTCCACCAGTAACCAACACTGTCATATCTCTCCCTTGCATTTGTTATTCAAAGACTCATCGCTCCAAGAACCCTAAAAATGTCGAAAATTAAGGATTTGTGGAAATCCCATCCGGCAAACTCTTGAGTCTGTTGTTGCTGGCGTATACATGGTCTCACGTCCAGCTTCATCAATTAGAAAAGATGAAGACGGCATGACTGCAGTCATTGAATTTCTATCTGCATTCACCTTATTTTTGATGATATTGACCGCTTTTTTATCACTTGCTCAATTAGAAATGGGTTCCAATGATACTTCAATAGATCGATTAGATCGTTCTGCTGCACAAGGTATGGACCGACTTACCTCCGACGGTGGTTGGTATGTTCCTGTCTTTGAGGACGGAGATTACGATTATCAAAATTCAACATCACAATGGCACTTGAAATCACTTGAGGAGCTAAACTCCGGAATTGTAATGGCAGGGCTAATAGATGGATATTCTATAGATTTTCTTAGAGTGTCTGCTTTGCACAATGTTACCGAAAGTAGCCTGTTGGCGGGTTTGGGTTTAGATGAATCATTTAGTCTACACTTGAGTATAAAAATAACTGAAAGTGCCGATGTTCTAAGAAATGGATTATTATTATTTTCTGGTGGTACCGAAAGAGGTACTGCCTCGGCATCTTCTACAGCGTTCAAAGAATTACAAACCGGCTCAGAAAAGGTTTTGATCATCTTAGAGGTCCACAATGGTGGTAGGAGTGCTAATGATTTGATGCTCACCGAGATTAGTCCTCGTTCAGTATCTGGTAGCCCTGAATGGATTGAATTATATAATCCAAATGACTTTGCAATAGATCTCAAGGGATGGAGTATGTCTCACATATCTCCAAACCTTAACAGTAATCTGTTGCTAACAGAAGGTGTGGTGTCAGGACTATCTACAACAATTATGACCGGTGACCCTAATTCACAAGACGTCGGTTTGGCCGACCATGTGATTGATTTAGGTGGCGAGGGTTTCTTGGGAGTCGGTCAATTGAATTTACTTGATGATGGGGGAGGTGTTGTCATCCTAAGTTATACTCAATTAAGCGAATTCCAACCGTTTGAGGTGATGAGGGTAGAATGGGGTGGAGATACTGGGTTTTTCTTAACTCCAAGCCAGTCATTAGAATATGTTCCACCAAACTTCCCCCCCGCACAAGTAGACTGGCAGATATCATCTTCGCCGACCCCAGGGATTGTCAATATACTTTGATTTTAGATGGTGATGCCGTCTAGATAATCGGATGCTTCATGAACCTCAGCGCGTTAGGAGTGTCGTTCCCATGCAACCAGTTGGTATGTACTCTCGTGACCGATGTGTAACAGGGGTCCACGGGTTAGATGAGATTTTACGTGGTGGAATTCCCTATGGGTCTACCGTTCTTGCCGCCGGAACATGCGGTTCGGGAAAAACAACGTTGGGGATGGAATTCCTTGTTCGTGGCGCCAATGCTGGAGAAGCATGTGCCCATTTCACCGCAACAGAGCCATCAGTAAAATTATTGGAAAATATACGACAATTCGGCTTTTTCGACATGAAAATGGTTGATACAGGCCTAATCAATGTATTTGACATGGACGTACTGTATTCATGGCTTGGATTGGAAAAAGCATCATTTGACTTGGATGACGTTCACTCGCTGATCAAGTCGATCGTGGACATTGTCAATACTATTGGAGTGACAAGGCTGGTAATCGACTCGGTTACTACACTGTGTTACAAAATCAAATCTGAACAACTAATTCGAGATTTCTTGTTTACTCTTGGTAAGAAACTCGCAACACTTGGTTGCACAACAATACTTATCGCGGAAATCACTTCTGCCACAGAAAATGCTCACTGGTCATCATTTGGCGTTGAGGAAGCGATCTGTGATGGAATTATTGTTCTTGGAGACGTCGAGCGCATGGGTCACCTGCTAAGATTCCTACAGGTAGTTAAAATGCGAGGTACATCTCACAGTAGGGCAAAACATGCAATTGAACTAACACCTTTGGGTGTTATGCTAACTCCGATGCTCAAGTGGGGCGCAATAAGTGACAATTTGAATAGATGGGGTTCGTGAGATGTTCGAATTAGATCAAGGAATCGCCGATCAGTTAACTGAAGTATCGCTGAACAGTTCAGTTCAAGTTAGGTGCGGCAACTCAAATTCTTTCATGGTCACTGCTAGTACTCTAATTCCTCTGTTACAAATGTTTGAGATGAAAGGCGTTTACATCTCGGCAAGCCGAGGTGCAGCCGAAGTAATCCAAGGCTTTGAGTCAGTTGGTATTGACGTTTCTCAAATTCAATTCATTGACTTGGTCTCTTCTGGAATCTTGGGTGGCACTAACATCCCTTACAACAATGTCCATTTTGTTGATAGCCCGATAATGCTTGAATCAATCCTGCTTAGGACTCTATATATTCTCAAGACCAATCAGTCCGAACGAAATTTTGTTTTTATTGATAGCGTTAATGCCCTTGCTATCTACAACGAAGATAGAATGCTAGCGGAGTACCTCCACACCTTCATTAACACTTTTAGGCAACAAGATGTTCTTTCAGTAATATTGAATGTACCCGATCAGACACCTCCGCTGGTATTGTCAAATCTAGATCTATATTGCACAGATTTAGTAGATAGAGGCCAAGTAGTAATTCATTGAGTGTGGAAATATGGCTAAAGACGTACAATTTACCTCCGAAGATGAGGAATTCTTTAGCAGCGTTGGTTCCTTTGGTGTGCCAAAATTCGATAACGAAATGCGTGGTGGCGTACCCAGGGGTTTTACCATGATTGCCTTTACTGATATTGGCTCTGGAAGTGAGTTATTCGCCAAGCAATTTGTTTCACCAGCAGAGGAAGCAGAGAATACTATATACATTTCAACCAATGAAGGTCAAGCGGAAATAGTCCGTGTTTTCAAAAAATACGATTGGCCATTGGATATCAATGTTAGAACGATAGGAGAAGAATATAATTCTAATGTTTTAGAAAAAGAGCTCTTAGCAAGCAGATACCGTCTCGAAGGTTTTAGGTTAGAAGATGTTCAGAGACTTGCACAAACAAGATTTGTTGAGGAAAGTAATCAAGATTATCTCACTGAAGTTACCAATGAAGTGATGGCGCTGGGGCCTTACTTTAGAGCAGTTCTAGACAGTTTGGACTTTTTCTTGCAAAGAGATGACCCAGCAAGAGTCATCGCCATGGTTAGAATGCTTCAAGCACACGCCCAATTGTATCGTGGCTTGTTGTTTATCTCTGTATCCACTGACGGACTTTCACCAAAAGTAAAGCAAGAATTGTCCTCAATAGCAGACATGGTATTATCATTTCAAGTAAGGACTGTTGGTACTGATTTTGAGACCTCAATGATTGTATCAAAGTTTAGAAACGCACCAGAAAACTTGAAAATTTTAGTTTTCAGAGTGACTCCAGAAGAAGGAATTACCCCAGAAACTGTCGAGCGTATCGCTTGAGATTCCAACGATATGTCCAAAGAGGACGGGCTTGAGGGCATGACATGGCAAGCAGAAATGCTACAGGTGGCTATGACCCGTCTGGTATTGACCTTGATGAGTGGGAGATTTTGGAATCTCAACTTGAGGAATCAATTCCAAACTACGACCGTGTCAACCGTCTGATGACTTTTGGGCAAGACAAAGTTTGGCGAAAAAATGTTAGAGAACATGCAGAACCGGGAATGAAGGTATTGGAAGTTGGCTGTGGCCCTGGTTCTTTTGCTGAGGACATAACTGGTGTTGATTTAACTTGTCTTGATCCTTCTCCAGAGATGCTTAAGGTGGCAAAAAGAAGAGTTGATTCAGCAAGAAATTCCCGAGGAGAATCCCCTGCTGATTACGTACAGGCGATCGCAGAGGCAATACCTTTGCCAGATAATACCTACGACAGAGTTTTTTGTTTATTTTCATTCCGTGATTTTCAAGACAAGGAAAAAGGTCTTGAAGAAATTTTAAGAGTTTTAAAGCCTGGCGGACAATTAGTCATTTGTGATGCAGGGAAAGCCAATTGGTTGCATGGTTTTGCTGGAAGAATTTGGATGTCAACCGTCGTTCAATTAATGGCGCGTTATGTCACTAAGAAGAAGGATCATCCTTGGAAAGGGTTAGCTAAAACTTACTCTCATTACGGCACTAACCGTTATTATCGCAATGTAATGAAAAAAGTTGGCTTTCAGAAAGTTCAGGGCAGACTGTTACTGCCCTTTGGCATGGCTAGTAGATTTCGCGGATGGAAGGCAGAAAAATAGTTCAGTGGGCCTTTTTGCATAAATTTTGACCACTAACTAAATCATTACACTCATAAACCCCCTCTAATTGGCCTTTTCTACAGGTGATGAAGTTGAGTATGGCTGAGGTTCTACGCAAAATCAAGCAAACCGAGAGAGAGGCTGCAAGACAACTGTCTTCAGCGAAGGACGACGCTAACAAAATAGTGTCTGATGCGAGAAAAAAATCTACTGAAATAGTCAATAAATCTGCTGACGATTCAGTAACAAACACCCAATCTACTCTTGATGAAGCAAGAAGTAAAGCTTCAAAAGCGGCTGAAAAGGTCATACAAGACGGTTCAACAGCAGTTGACTCTATTACGTCAGCAGCCGGAAAGAATCAATCCAAAGCAGTAGATCATTTGTTGAAATCAATGTCTTCGTTGTAGGTTTTTTAAATGTTTGAAACTGCTGAGATGTCCCGACTTACCGTTGCGGCACCAGTTGGTAAACTCGAACACGTTCTTCGAACATGTGCAGGTCTTGGATGCGTCCATATTGAGGAATATGGCAACTTTGAGGATGGAATTGGAGTCGGTAAATCAATCAATACCGATAATTCAGGACGTATTAGCCAGTTGCTTACCAAGGCAAGAGCGCTTCAATCAGAATTAAACGCTAACAATACAGGCGGGGCCAAATCTGCCATTGAAGCAAATAAATTGACCGAATCAATGCCAGAAAAAGTAGAATCAGCACTCTCAATGGTCGATCAAATTCGAGATGCACAATCTGAAATTTCCAATCTAGATGAGAGAATAAGAGCCTTGAGTAGAGTCGAACCACTTGGGATACCACTTGAGTTAATGAGCGGGTTTGAAGAATTGGAGATTTATATTGCTGAGTCGGCGAAGTCTTCCAAAGCACATGCTGTGTTCGCTGACATGAGTTCTGATATAGAATTGCAAACATCGTCGGGAATCATAGCCGTCGCATGCAAAAAATCAGATGGCGCAGCTGTGCAAATCGGTCTAGGTGAGTTGGGTGCGAAACCAATCCAAATACCCGCCGGAGAAGGTTCTCCAAGCGAAATGATTGCCAGTGCGGAAGCAAAAATCTCGGAATTAGAATCAACCATAACAACTTGCGAGGAAAATTTGACTGCATGGAGTAATTCCAACGGTAGTGATTTAGTCATCTTGCTCGAACATCTGGAAAGAGAAGAATCAATCTACACTGCTCCAACACTACTTGCGGTTAGTAACCAAGCCTTTGTCCTAGACGGGTGGGTTCCCACTAGCGACAAAAACACGGTGATGAAGGCCCTTGAGGGGCAAGCATCCCACGTTTCTATAGAAAAATATGAAGCACCTCACCACGGCCATGGGCATGGTAGTGATGACGCACATGAATCCAAAGATGTACCCAAAGAACTGGTTATGCTTTCAGATTATCTTGCCGAAAAGAATATTTCGGTATTCCAGTTTTTCAGGAGCATGGATTTAGATGACTCAGGTGAACTGGAATTCAGAGAAATTGAATCTGCTATGAAAAAGGCCGACATCCCAGATATGCCACCTCTAAATATGGCAAAATTCCTTGCTGCAATCGATCTTAATAGAGACGGGAAGATTAACCTACCAGAATTAGATTTAGCAATTGGCACAATCAGAGCTGGAAAACACCATTTAGACGAACATCATGATGATGCACAGCCTCCGATTAAATTTGAAAACGGAGATATATCTGAGCCATTTGAATTATTAGTGGATTTAGTCGGCAGGCCAAAATATGGCACATTTGACCCAACTCTACTGATGACGATAACATTCCCACTATTCTATGGAATGATATTGGGTGATTGGGGATATGGACTAGTGTTGTGCGCTTTAGCAGCTTATCTCGGCAGTAAGCCCTTCGCAGCAGACCCACTTGCTAAAAACGGATTGACTATCCTTAGATGGATGGGGATTTGGTGTATTATTTGGGGATTGATTTTTGCTGAAGGGTTTGGCTTCGTATGGGATGACACAGGTCAACTGGGCTCCTCCTCACCATTTGCCGGAATATATGCTTGGACTTACAGCAACATCCACGTTCCTGGTGCTTTAGCAGATTTACTTGGCATGGGCGGTCTTCATGTCCCGTTCCACAGAGCAACAGTAGGTGGTGGCCTGCAAGAATACGTGGTACTATCTGTTTATGTTGGAGTCGCACACATATTCCTCGGATTAGTAATTGGCCTATTCACTGTTTACAAAGCACATGGAGCAGCGGCTGCATACTTTGAGAAGGGTTCGTGGATTCTAATTCTAACTGGAGGTACTATGCAAGCTAGGAATATGGTTATGGGTTACAACGATTTGTTCGAAATTCAAGTGTGGTCATTCTTGATAATTATTGGACTGATTAGTCTGATTATCGGTCTGGCTATATTTGAGAAGTTCGGCTGGGTCGGAGGCATCATCATGGGACCAATTGAAACATTTGGTTTGCTAGCCAACACTCTTTCTTACCTTAGAATAATGGGAGTCGGTGTGGCAGGAGTCAAAATCGCTGAAGTATCAATCACCATGGGTTGGGAGAAAATCGGACCTGCCATCGACTCTGGTGACATTTTAACTATAGTGTTGGGATTAGTTTTGTTCATACTAATCCAACTCTTTGCCATTGCCTTGGGTATATTATCACCTACAATTCACGCCGTTCGTCTACACTTTGTAGAATGGATGGGCAAATTTTACGACGGAAGTGGGAAGGCATTCTCCCCACTTGGCGGTCGCACTCTTCACGTGGAGAGTGAATCATAGTCCATCGGACAAAATGGAGGTAGCAATAAATGAATAAAAATACCCTGAAAATGAGCCTAAGAACACTGATCGTATTGTTGGTAGTAACCCTGGTTGCCCAAGGTGTTGCAGCACAAGATGCAGCAGCTGAAGATGATAACGACATAAACGGAGATATCGGCATGATAGGTGTCGGTCTAGCACTTGGTCTTGCGGCCATCGGTGCCGGTTACTCGCAAGCAGCAATCGGTAGTGCCGCTGTTGGCATGCTAGCAGAAGACGGAAGCAAATTCGGTGTAGCACTTATCTTTACTGCTCTACCGGAATCTATCGTTATCTTGGGCGCATTGCCATTGTTCCTACAGTGAACATTTAACTTTGACAGTTTAGATTACTGTTGGAGAAAATGGAGGAATAAGTATGACGCTCGAAACATTGGCTAAAGACATTGCAGCATCTGCTAAAGCAGATGTTGATGCAATACTGAAAGAGGCCAAAGCTGAAGCAAAGCAGATTATCAATGACGCAGAGACCAAAGCCTCTGGGATAACAGATGAAGCTAATTCACGTGCAGAAAGAGAAGCATCACAGATTTCTAGAGAAGTTGTTGCTAGTGCTAGACAAGCAAATCAAAAAGCAATATTAATTGCTAAAAGAGAAGCAATGGATAGTACCTACGCAGAAATCAAAGAAAAACTTGCAGACCCTGGTTTTAAAGGACGAGCAAGTATGCTGAAATCATTGATGTCAAAAGCAAATAAATTAGCATCTGCAGACTTTGTAATCAGGCCTGTTGAAGTAGATAAAAAAGCACTTAGTGATTTGAAAGGTAAAAGAAAGGTTGGTGAATCAGTTGAAGGACTTGGTGGTTTCATTCTCGAAGCCGCAGATAGTTCTGTGTCATATGACATGAGGTTTGATACACTGCTAGACTCAACCTGGGCAAATTCTTTGTCTGAAGTTAACAAAATATTGTTTGGATGAGGTGAAAAAGTTGGCTGGTAATACTGCATATGTTGCTTCGAGAGCTAAATCTCGAAGAAAGAAACTTGCAGATTTGTCGCGTATGCGTCAATTAATCAACCAATCAACAGACCAACTTACATCATCAGTAAGCAATATGGGTTATTCAGATGAGGTGAATCTATATGCCGGTAAATTGACTGGCGCAGATTTAGTCGAAGCTGCCTTGACACATAATTTAGAATCTGAACTAAATAATATACTATCCATGTGCAATGGAAAGATTCGTGACGTAGTAGAAATTTACTCATCAAGATTCGAATACCAAAACGCAAAGGTAGTACTAAGGTCAGTAGTCAACAAAGTCTCATTGGATAAGGTTTCAAATTCAATCTTACCTGATTTGAATGAGATCAATACCCCTTGGTTGAAAATCATTGAAAATTCTGATGACTTACGTTCTGCGGTATTACAAATGCGCAGAAAATCGTTTGGCTCTGATCTTAAGTCATTATCAGAAGATTCTAGATTATCAGATTACGAGGATGCGTTAGACCGTCATTACTACAAATCTGCGATTATGTCAATGAAGACAAATAACCCACCTACTAGATACTTGAGAGATTACCTAGCAATGGAAATTGATCACAGGAATATGCTGAATGTACTTGAAGCAGACTCAATCGGTATAACGCCGGAAGAAACAGCTAGTATGCTAATCCCTGGTGGTAAAATACTGCCAACTAGGTCATTTTCAACAATAGCAGCTGGAGGTCGCTCAGCTCTAATGGATGTGCTAAGGGCCTCCTCAAAATTTGATATCACGCACTTTGAAACACTTCTTGAAGAAGTTTCTAAATCAAGAAGTTTAGATTCAGTAGTTACCTGGTTTAAAGAAAGGGAATATAAGTTCATGAAAAAGATGAGTTATCTCCACCCCATTTCTGCATTACCAATCGTTTACTATGTTGCTATGAAAGTGCAAGAAGTAGCAGATTTGAGAATTATTGTAAGAGGAAGATTTGCCGGTCTGCCACCGGAAGTGCTCGAGGCGCACATACTGTGAGGTGTAATTATGGAATTTTCAGTAGTAGGTTCACAAGAATTCACTTTGGGGTTCCAACTTGCAGGAATTTCAAACACTTTCAACCCAGAGACAGAAGATGAGATGATATCTCAGCTAAAATCTCTATTAAATTCAAAAGATGTAGGGATTATCGTGGTCGACTCCGCGATAATACCAACCCTGCCTGAGAGATTGAGAAATCAACTCTCTACATCAGTAACCCCTACTGTTCTAGGAATTGGAACAGAAGAGGATACTACTTTGCGAGACACAATTCGTAAAGCAATAGGAGTCGATTTATGGAAATAAATTCCAACAAGGAGGAACAAATATGAGTAATGAAGGAGTAATATACCGAATATCCGGTCCTGTGGTGACCGCTACTGGAATGAATGCAGCTATGTACGACGTGGTCAGAGTTGGAGATGAAGGTCTGATGGGTGAAGTTATCGAACTTCACGGCGATAAGGCTGTAATCCAAGTTTACGAAGATACGTCTGGAATACGTCCTGGCGAGCCAGTTTTGAATACCGAGGAAACACTCTCAGTATCACTGGGCCCCGGTCTTTTGACCCAAATTTATGATGGGATTCAAAGGCCTTTGGCGACACTTGAGGAAGTAATGGGCGTATTCATCACCAGAGGTGTTGATGCTGATGCTTTTGATTTGGAAAAGAAATGGACTTTTGAAGCAGTTGTTGCCAAAGGTGACGACGTTGCTAGTGGTCAAGTAATTGGGCACGTACAAGAGACTGAAACAATTGTTCACAAAATCATGGTGCCTCCGGGTAAAAGTGGTAAAGTAAAGTCAATTAAATCAGGTGACTTCAATGTCACTGAAACTGTCTGTACTCTTGATGATGGCTCAGACCTTCAAATGATGCAAAAGTGGCCGGTTAGGTCTCCTAGACCATTCCGCCAAAAGTATGCACCAGACACTCCTCTAGTTACAGGTATGAGAATTCTAGATTTCTTATTCCCCCTAGCAAAAGGTGGAGCTGCCGGTATTCCTGGTCCATTTGGCTCTGGAAAGACAGTTACTCAACAATCGCTTGCTAAGTATTCAGACGCTCAACTTGTTGTCTATATTGGATGTGGTGAAAGAGGAAACGAGATGACTGAAGTTCTTGATGAATTTCCGCATCTAATTGATCCAAACACCGGTAAGCCATTGATGAACAGAACCGTTATGATTGCCAACACTTCAAACATGCCTGTAGCTGCCCGTGAAGCGTCAGTTTACACAGGAATTACCATTGCTGAGTATTTCAGAGATATGGGTTACGATGTTGCATTGATGGCTGACTCAACATCTCGTTGGGCTGAAGCAATGCGTGAAATTTCATCCCGTCTAGAAGAGATGCCTGGTGAAGAAGGATATCCAGCATATCTTTCATCACGTATTGCAGAGTTCTATGAACGTGCAGGACGTGTTGAGACGCTCAATGGCGACGATGGTTCAGTTACCGTAATTGGTGCGGTTTCTCCACCCGGTGGAGATATTTCAGAACCAGTATCTCAAGGTACCCTAAGAATTGTTAAGGTTTTCTGGGGTCTTGATGCTGGTTTGGCAAGACAACGTCACTTCCCGGCTATCAACTGGCTGAATTCATATTCACTTTACCCACAAAGTCTAGACCAATGGTTTAGAGATAATATTTCACAAGACTTCCCCGAGATTAGAACTCAGATCAGTGGTCTACTACAAATTGAATCAGAATTGCAAGAAATTGTTCAATTAGTCGGTTCTGACGCACTACCAGTAGATCAGCAACTTACTCTTGAAGTCGCTAGAATGATCAGAGAATTTTTCTTACAGCAAAACGGATTCCACGAAGTCGATGCATATTGTGATATAAATTTGCAATATAAGATGGCTAAAGCAATTCTTTCATTCCAAGAAGCAGCTAAGTCAGCAATGGCATCAGGTGCACAACTGAATGACGTAGTTAATATTCCAGCTAGAACCGATTTGATGAGAGGTCGGTTTGAAAAAGGCTACATTAATGAAATCGATAGCATGGTTACTGCAATGACTGACGAAATTGCTAATACCGTGGAGGGTAACTAGGAGGAATTATCATGAGTGGAAAAGAATATAGAACAATTACCGATGTTAAAGGGCCACTGGTCTTTTTGAACAAAACCGAGCCAGTGGCATTCGGAGAAATTGTAACTATCAGGCTTGCTGATGGTTCGACGAAGAACGGACAAGTACTCGACACTTCTGACGATTTAGTTATCGTTCAAGTGTTTGAAGGAACCGCTAAAATCAACCGAGAATCTGGTGTCACATTCATGGGCGACGTTTTCAAACTACCAGTCAGTACTGAACTGATTGGTAGAATTCTTGACGGTGCAGGTAGGCCAAGAGATGGCGGACCGTCTATTGTCGCAGATGAAAATGCAGATATTATTGGTGCGGCGATTAATCCATACAGCCGACAAAGTCCTCACGACTTTATCCAAACCGGTATTTCTGCTATTGATTGTTGTACAACTCTGGTAAGAGGACAGAAGTTGCCAATTTTCTCAGCGTCTGGTTTGCCACACAATGACATTGCTCTGCAAATTGCTCGTCAAGCAAAGTTGAAGGGTTCAGATGAAGAATTTATTGTTGTGTTCTGTGCTATGGGAATCACCGCCGAAGAATACAATTTCTTCAGGTCTGACTTGGAGAGAACTGGAGCGCTAGAAAATGCGGTTCTGTTCGTTAACCTTGCAGACGACCCTGCAGTCGAGCGAATTATTACGCCTAGGTTGGCACTAACTGCTGCGGAATACCTCGCATTCGAGAAAGATTATCACGTACTTGTTATCTATACTGACATGACAAATTATTGTGATGCACTAAGACAAATTGGTGCTGCTCGAGAAGAAGTTCCTGGACGACGTGGTTACCCTGGTTACATGTACACCGATTTGGCCATGCTATACGAGCGTGCTGGAATTGTTAAGGGCAAGAAGGGATCTATTACTCAATTCCCAATTCTAACCATGCCTGGTGATGATATCACGCACCCAATTCCGGATCTTTCGGGATATATCACTGAAGGACAAATTGTTATCTCAAGGGAATTACATCAGCAAGGTATCTATCCGCCAATCAACGTTTTGCCATCTCTATCCAGATTGATGGGTTCCTGTATTGGTGAAAAGACCACTAGAGAGGATCACAAATCTGTTTCCGACCAAATGTATGCTGCGTATGCTCAAGGCCGAGAACTTAGAGGTTTAGTGGCAATTGTTGGCGAAGATGCACTTAATGAAAGAGACAAGCAATTATTAGACTTTTCAGGGGTTTTTGAAGATAAATTCCTGCGCCAAACAAGAGACGAAGACCGTTCCATTGAAGAAACACTTGATCTGTGTTGGAATCTAATGTCCTCTATTGATACCAAGTATCTAGTTAGATTAGACCAAAAGTGGATTGAAAAGTATCACCCAGAAAACAAAGAGTGAATCAGGAGAGATATTCATGGCATTGGACATTAAACCAACCCGCAGTGAATTGATCAAACTCAAGTCTAGAATTAAGCAAACCAAAAATGGTTACAAGCTGCTGAAAATGAAGCGAGATGGACTTTTCCATGAATTTAGGCAACTCCTATCTGAAATGATAAAAGCCAAGCGTGAGCTGACTGATTCATACAGATTAGCAAAGCAAAGAATTGATTTGGCCAATGCGATTGATGGTGGATTAGCCGTCAGAGCAGCAGCTATCGCAAATAGTGCTCACCCCGAAGTAGAAGTCGAAAGACGCAACATCATGGGTGTAGTTGTGCCCAGTGTTAGTGGAACTAACCTGAAATCAACATTTAAAGAGCGAGGAGTAGGTTATATCGGCTCTTCTCCATACATCGATGAAGCAAGCGAATCATTCAGTGAACTGATCGAAAAAATAGTTACTGCAAGTGAAATGGAAGCAACTCTAAAACGTCTACTTGAAGAGATAGAAGCAACCAAAAGAAGAGTAAACGCCTTAGAATTCAAAGTCATACCAGAACTCGAAGAAGCAAGAGTGTTTATTCAACTTAGACTCGAAGAGATGGAAAGAGAAGAAACTTTCAGGCTCAAACGTTTCAAGAATAAATGATGCTTACTAGCCAACGATGGTTAAAGTAGGAAAGAACCACACGCTTAGATGGTGAGATTCAGTTATGGCCGACGAAGTTGCTGAAGAAACCACGTCTTCTGATGACAAATTGATGAGATTGCCCGCACACAAAGATGTGTGGAGTCAAAAGCAACTTTTCGAACGGATAATTTCTCGTCACTTCCAATTGCTCGGTGAACTTGGTGGTACAAGGTGGCCAGTTTGGAAGGTACAACTGTTAGAAGAAGGTGAAGTTAACGAAAGTTTAGAACAACTAAATTCACATCTAGTAGATCTTGGATGGCTAGCTAAATTAGAAGCAGGAGACCCATGGCTAGTGCAGATAATACCATCTCCAGAAAGACAATTCCCCGCTTCCAAAACAACTCTTGGTTTTTGGTCAGTTTCAATTCTCACCGCAACCTTAGCCGGAATGTTTTGGATAGATGGTTCTAGACCGCAAGATGGTTGGTTTTTTGAATCATTATTTCTCGATGCCTTTATCGGCTACACGTTGCCCGTTTTTGCCATAATTTTACTGGCTTCTTTCGCTCAAAAATATCATGCACAAAAGCATGGTCTAAGAATAGGCCATTTAACACCAATACCAGAGCCATCTATCAGTTTATTTTCGATAGGGCTCATGTCAAAGTCAATGCTTATTTGGCCATTTGGTATTCTCATAATACCCACACTTCCAAGGATGGATGCTAGACCATGGAAAGATCGAGATGTTTTAGGCTGGAGTGCTCTTATTGTGCCGAGTATTTTGATTGTATCTGGAATGGCTTTGTGGATCTTAGGTTTGTTATTTACTCCCGATCTAGTTGACGTTACCTCGATGCAATACGTTGCAGAGATGCCTTTTCTGGTTAACATATTGAGCCCACTTATCGATGATGGTATCGCTACAAAGTTAGTTTGGGCCCACCCATTATCTAAGGCAGGAGCAATGCTGAGTTTCTTTGGTTGGGTTTCATTATTACCAGTTCCAACATTCCCAGGAGGACGTTTGCTAATAGCTAGAAGTAGTATGAGCGAAGCAAGAAACTCGACTAATCAATTATTTTTGTTTGCAGTAATTCTCGCATTTGCTTGGATGTTCAATGCTTTTGGAAGTTTCAATATCTGGTTACCTGTACTTGGAGTCATATTTCCGTTGTTATTATTCTTGGGTTCTGATCGTAGGATTCCGGTAATACTCAACGAACCTAAAGGGATTGAACAAGACAGCGTAAAAAAAATGGGGATGTATCTATTTGTAATATTTTTACTTGGTCTGCCAAGTCAAATACCATTTGCCATGGATCAAGATTGGGATGAAGACATTGAGTACCGATATGATGATTTCATCACCATCTTTGAGGGTAATCAATCATGGTATGGTAGTTTGACAATTGATATTGTTAACCCATCATCAATTTCGCATGAATGGGAACTTGACTTGGCTAGAATAGATGGTGTTGTTTCATCCGACTGGAATTTAACTTGGCAATGCAGTGATGATGAGAGACCATCCGTGTCCAAATTGGGTTGTGGAGATATCATAAAACCAGGTATGAAATCTTCCGTTGTACTCAATGTGACATGGAAGTCAGATACCTATACTCCGTATTTAGATGAGGTCTATTTAATCACCTACATTAACGGAGATGCGCATTTTTCAGCCATAGAATTGACTCCTGATTTGCCAGTTTACCCCAATGGTTATTGGTACATGGATTACCGTTCAGATGAACTCAAGAGGTGTATACAAGTATTTACTAACTTAGATGGTTATTATAACGTCTCCTTCCCTAATTCTGCCAACGATTTTGATTTCCAAACTCGGATGTATTGGGTGGAAGGTAATCCTGGGTTAACTGCTGAAATATCCCACACTGTTACTGATATTTGCATAAAAGGTCAAGACCCAGTTGTATTGTTAAGGTCATATGTATTAGACGCTATATTGATTGACGGTAATCTATTTTATCCAAATCAGCCAGAGTTAAATCTACAACTAATATCTCCTGAAAATGGTACATTAATTGATTCAACAGAGGTCAGAGGCTGGGGCTCTGAAATATCACCAGGCAACATCCTCTCAGTTGCTGATTCTAGTTGTAAATTAGTTAGTAAGGTCAGCACTCCAACAAAGCCTGGCGATTCGTCTCAATGGATTTGGAATACTAATTATCGTAATACTGCGCTTATTCCAGCAATCCAAGACAACGATTCAATTCTAGTAGTACTTGAAGAGGGTGATGACATAACGATTTGTTCAGAACAGATGCATCCAGATCCCTCGCTAAAAATATCAGTTGAATCCGGTCCAGAACTAATTTTAGAAAGAAACGGTAATTTCCATCGATTATGGACTTCTATTTGGGCATCATCAGTAAATGGTCAGTTATCTAGCAGTAATCTTTCTGAGTTTGTGTTCCATAATCCAACTAACGATACAATTGGAGTGAATATTGTACAAACGACCTCGGGTAATGAATCAACAGATTGGATAATAGATAATTCGACAAATCTACTTCTTCCGGGTGAAAACAAGTTTAAATTCACTCCACCAAACAGCATTGTCTCAACATTGTGGGTCGACTTTGAAGACGGAGAAGTTTACATCTATCTGGGTAGTTATTCGTAGGTGGTAATGTGAAAATAGCAGTTCTAGGTGCGGGATCTATCGGCACTCTGATAGCAGCAAAACTGGTAAACTCAAAACTTGCTGATGTATTGGTGCATGCTCGAGGCGAACATGCTGCTAAATTAGCATTGGATGGGATTTCTATAACTGGGCATCAAGAGCTAGAAATATCGGTGGATGATTATGAAATATCAATTGCGGGCGTGATGCCAAATGCTGTTTTTGATGGAGCAGCAGACTACGTATTAATCTGTAGTAAGGCGAACCAAGTTGAGGATTTATTTGACATTGCAAAACGAATGTGTCATTTAGATACCAGAGTCATGGTTATGAGCAATGGTCTTGGACATGTCGAGAAATGTAAGGAAGCTTTTGGAGCACACCGTACCATAGCCGCTACTACTACTCATGGTGCTTGGCGTCCTAGTGCTGGAGTCGTAAATTGGGCAGGTATTGGAGCCATTAATTTGGGAGAGTTGCCATATGGGGCAAAGTTATCCCAGATTCATGATTTTGTCGACTTGTTAGAAAAGTCTGGTCTGAATCCAAATTTACACAATGATGGGATGGGGATGATATGGTCAAAGATATTGCTGAATATTGCAATTAATCCAATAGCTGCAATTACGGGCCTTCGGAATGGGGCATTACTTGATGATGGGATGTTTGAAACATGCGTTGAGGTTATGTTAGAAGGTGCCAAAATCTCTAGATTGGAAGGAATCACAACTCTTGATGATGCAACACTAATTGATAACCTTAGAATTGTATTACAAGCGACATCAAATAATCAATGTAGTATGTTGCAAGATGTAAGAGAAGGAAGGTGTACTGAGATACAATATCTTAATCGGCAGGTGGTTGATAGGGCAGAAAAATATGGCGTCTCTACTCCTCTAAACCAATTATTGAGTAAGTTGGTGGAGTCGATAACTTCATACTAATTCTGTGTTATAATGAAGGCCCCGGTTTTCTTTTCTATCAATTGCATCATCAGTCACTAATATTGCCACTTGGATTAAATTACGTAGTTCAATAATTCCCCTAGATGGCAGGGCTGATTTCCAAGTCATATCGATTTCTTTGTTTAGCAAGTGTAATCTTCTTGATGCACGATTCAAACGCTTGAAGTTCCTAACAATTCCAACTTCTGTTGACATTGTATCTCTTAGCATTGTCAAATCATTGATAATTGGTGCATGTTCCTTAAGTTCATTTAATCCATCTGCACGCCAATCAGGCAATTCTTTTTCAGTTCCTTTTGGACTATTGTCGATTATGTGATTTGCGGTATTTTTGGCAAAAACAACGGCTTCTAGGAGGCTATTGGAGGCTAGCCGATTAGCACCATGCATACCTGTGCATGCAACTTCACCAATCGCGTAAAGGTATGGCATAGGGGATTTTTTATTCCTTAATCTAGGCCTTCCGAAGCGGTCAACATCTAGTCCTCCCACTATGTAATGGGCAGCAGGGGATATTGGCAAATGGTCATATCCAAGTGTAAGGTTGTATTTATCTAAGTGATTTTGCATGTTCGGAAATGATTCTTTTAGCATTGATTTGTCTAAATGTGAGGTTACTAAATACACATTCTTTCCTCCGGTTTTTTTGAGATTATTATCAATTGCTCTAGCAACGATGTCTCGAGTTGCCATAGAGCCTAACTCAGAGAACTCTAGGGTAAATGAATAATCGCTAGGTGATGGTGGTTCTTTTCCTTGCTTAATTGCTGTTTGACAATCGTCTTCCCACTTTGCTAATCCTTGCTTGTCTAATATGACTCCTCCTTCACCTCGCAGCGCTTCAGTTATTAGATACGGGCGATCATTTTTGACTGTTAAGGCAGTAGGGTGAAATTGAATAAAAGCCATATCTTTTACTGCCGCTCCGCACCGGTAAGCCATCGCAACGCCATCCCCAGTGGCGACTCCAGGATTAGTTGTTTTAGACCATAATTGCCCAACTCCTCCCGTTGCTATTATGACGCTATCTGCCTTGATTGTAATCACTTCTGTTGATTTTTGATCTAGGCACCAAACTCCACATACCCCTTCTTCAGGATTGCCATAATCTCTTTGAATCAAATCTATTGCTAGGGTATTTCGCATCAAGGTAATGTTGTTATGGTTCTTCGCAGCTTCACTTAGCGCTCGTTCTATTTCCCGTCCAGTAGCATCTTTGGCATGCAAAATTCGACGTTCAGTATGGCCTCCTTCTTTAGCCAATTTAAAATCACCTTGCTGATTCTTTTCAAACTGAACTCCTATATTCACAAGTTCAAATATACACTCAGCAGCCCCTTCTATAACTTCTCTGACCATGCTTTCATTGCATAATCCATCACCTGATGTCAAGGTATCTTCAATATGGGATTCTTTGGCTCCGATATCCGTTTTATCTAGGATTCCAGCAATTCCGCCTTGTGCCCAATTGGTGGACGAGTCCTTCAGTCGCTGTTTTGTAATAACTGTGACTTCATGTCCAGCGTTGGCTAATTTGAGTGCTGAAAATAATCCAGCAATCCCACTGCCGATAATCGCAATGTCTGACATGGTAACCAAACTTACCGAAATGATGCTTCCTTTTCAATTGTTTGAGCGATAGACCTATCAAATCAATTCAATGTGGATTGACATGGGCAGCATAAGACGCAATCTCGCGACCATCGTTGGCTTCTCTATGGTCGCCTTTGTTATTGCGAATGTCCAGTTTGGCATGGTTGCCCCACAAATCATTGATGGGGCAGATACTTCAAAGGTCGATGTGCTAAAAATGCTTGAACCGCATTGTGCTATTTCTGAAATCGAGTCAGAATTGGCAGAAGGAAATGACAGTTTCTGTTTATCAGATGCCGGTGAATGGAATGGAGCTGATTTGTTATTGATCGCTGAAGGGGTATTCATGGTTTTTGTTGGTAAATTCAAATTTCCCCAGCAAGGTAAGTGGGCAAAACGACTTAGAAGGTTGGCATTTATTGGGGGTTGTTCGTTATTTTGTCTTGCCATTTTAGATCGATTAGAGATTTTACCAAGATCAGTAGGCTCAGAGGGTATTGCTGATTTAATACCATTAGAAGTTTCGCCATTATTTGTTCAAATAGCTATGGCGATTATTGGTGCATTCATGATGCGTGGTCCTAAGTATTGGGAGGCAGAAGCTGTTGATTTGACCAATAAGAGACTAGAAAGTCGCCGTGCAGTTGCAGACAAATTCCGTTCTAAGTATGGAACTATTGCCAAGCCGTTGCCTGAATTGCATGGTAAGCAACAACGAGTTGCCCGTTCACCACTAATGCATAGGGACTCACAGCTATCAATGCAACGCTCGAAAAGTTCTGTCAAGGTTAGAGCAACCTGTCCCTATTGCGAAGGTGCAGGATGTAAAAGTTGTAATTTTTCTGGCACAATTTAGACTTATTCGGATAAATTTAGCAACCTGCAAAAACGCAGTATTGAGTACTCAACACTAGTATAGTTTAAGACCTTTAGAAATCCGCTCTAAGGAACAAGGTCGGGAGTTATTTCCGCTTGAGGGATTGGGTATGTATCTAAAAGCACTCGAAGTTTCAAATTTCAAATCATTCAAAGGCGAGGTGACAATTCCTCTAGAGAGGGGATTTACGGCAATTACCGGGCCAAATGGTTCAGGTAAATCGAATTGTGGAGATGCAATCCAATTCGTACTAGGGCCTAGGTCAAATAAAACCATCCGAGCCCAAAATTCGAAAGACCTGATTTTCAATGGCGGCAATAAAAACAAGCCAGCAAGGTCCTGTAATGTCACATTAGTGTTTGCTAATCCGACACTGGATAATGGCCGTCGAAGACTACCAGTGAATCTAGATGAAGTTAGAATGTCTCGTTCAATCAGACTCACTAAAAGCGGCAATGTGGTGACTAACTATCACCTCAATGACGAAGAGAGTTCACAGAAATCGTTTCACCGTATTCTTGGGGCAGCAAATGCAAGGCCTGACGGGTATAACATTGTCTTGCAAGGCGATGTTACAAGTTTAGCAAAAATGACTGCTAAGGAGCGCCGGAAAGTACTGGATAGTGTTGCTGGAGTCACTCTATATGATGATGAGATAAGAAAAGCAGACCGACAAAAACAAAGCGTAGAAGATTACATCGAAAGAATCAAACTACTAGAAGACGGTCAAAAGTCAAGATTAAAAGATCTCAAAAAGCAAAAAGACCTCGCAATGAAAGTAAAGGACTTAGTTGAGGAATTAAACCAATCAAGAATTATTGCTTATCAAGCAAACTACGCTAGCCAGTTAGCGGAAAAGCAATACCAAGTCAATGAACAAGCCAGGTATTTGCAAGAAGCCAATGACTTGGATTTGCTGGTAAAAGAAGGCTCGAAAAAGTTGCTTGCTTTAGACGACCAAGTTGGCGAATTACAGAGGCAAATAGAAGAATTAACCGGCGGAGAAAACAAAGGACTCAATAAATTAATTTTTGACCTGCACTTGAAAATTGATACCAGTAAAGATCGTATTTCTGATGCTGAAAGCAAAGACTTTGAGGATAGGAATGATCTTACAGGGCTAAATGAACAATTAGGAATTGCTGCATCTGCATTAGAAGAGTTCATTCAAACCTTAGATTCAGCACAATCCGACCTTGAAACATCTAAATTATCCCTAAAAGAGGCAAAATCTGAAGAATTAAAAGTACAAGAAATAATGGAATCTTCAGGAGATGAGAGCGCAAAGTTTTCCCAACAACTAACTAAACTATTGGCTGAATTAGGTTTGGCCAATGAAAAATTAAATGCAGCACAAACTGAGGTTAATCGTACTGCTGCACAGGCAGAAATAATCTCTGAACAATTGTCTAATGCGCAAGGAGAGTCAGAAGAAAATCGATTGCTACTTGGAGAATTAGAATTGCAAGGGGAAGAATTCACCGGCCCTAATTCAACTGTCGACCGCAATAAGTTGTCAAAAGATTTGATAAATGCTCAAAGGAGTGAAAGTAAACTGGTTGAAGAATCTCAATTGATAGAAAATAAACTCCGAGAATCGGAGAGAAAGCGTGAACGACTACGGGCTGAGATGGAAACCTCTTCAGGGGCTAAAGGGATGGCAGGAGGGGCTGCAGCAATTATTGCCGCTAGAGATAACGGTGAACTGACCGGTATTATCGGTAGCATCGCAGAATTATGTGCGCCCGTTGATTCGTCTCACGATAGTGCCTTAGCCACAGCAATAGGTGGTGGAATGACTTCGATTGTTGTCCAAAGCGATGAAGTTGCAGCACGGGCAATAAAATGGCTTGCTGAAAGAAGGGCAGGAAGGGCAACTTTCTTGCCGCTGAATAAATTAAACAGTAACAGAACCGCAGGAAAAGCATTAATGGTTTCTAAGAAGCCAGGAGTAATCGGTTTTGCTCATGAACTATTAGATTACGATCCTAAAATCGATATAGCAATCAAATTTGTTCTCAGGAATACCTTGATCGTTGACTCATTATCTACGGCTAGAAGTAATATGGGAGGCGTAAGACTAGTTACTCTGCGTGGTGATGTGACTGAAGCAGGCGGCGCCATGGTTGGAGGTTCAAAACGCAAAATGTCGGTATCTTTTGGTGGTGGCATAAAAGGTGCTAGCGAAGTTGAAAAACTATCTTCAGAAATCAGTAAATTACAACTTATGTCCGAAACTGTCAACGCAGCATTATTAGAGGCTAGAAGAGAACAACAACGGCTACGTACAAAAATCAATGAATTGACTGATAGTGACCACGCAATAAAATTACAAGAATGGCGGGCTGAACTTAAGCAAGCTAAATCAGTCTACAATAAATCATTAGGCGAGATTGCTACAATTGAAAAGAAGTTATTAGATCTTGAAGGATTAGCAGCAAGTCATATCGATGAATTAGATGAAGCTCAGTCTGTCGTTGCAGATTTTGATTCTGCAATTGTAGAGGCTAGAGCACAACTTGAATCTGCAAGTCCTGAGCATCTCAAAGACCGGATGCATGCAGCGCAAATGAAGCGTCTTGACGCTGAAGGCACCATGTCGAAGGCTCTAACAGCATTAGAGAGTGGTTCTGAGCACAAAGATTTGCTAAACCAAAGAGTGCAAGACTTAGAGTCAAGAATCAGCAGTATCAAACATTCAATTATTGAGAGAAGCGAAATGATTGATAATTTACAAGCTGCAATTGCCACAGATTCAATTGAACTAAAAGATAAGGAAGAAGAAAGAACTCAACTACTAGAAGAGAACAAAGGTCTTGAGGACGAAAGACTCGAACTTGTCGACGAAAGAGCAAGCTTAAGAACTGAGTTACAGCAAAAATCTACTGATTCGCAATCTCGCCGGAGGCTCAGTGATGAACTTTCAAGATCTGTCATTAACAAAGAAATGGCAATTAATGACTTATATCTTGAAATGCAAACTAATGGTGTAGAACCAGCCCAATCAGATGTTACTTTACCCTCAGTTGGGGATGCAGACAAGAAGGTTAGGACACTTGAAAGAGCAATGGAGCGTCACGGACCGGTAAATATGCTTGCTATAGAACAGTATGCTGAGTGCGAAGAACGTCTCAATTCCATGAAGGATGAATTCAAGCAATTACAAGCCAGAAAAGCAAATCTTGTTGATATTACCGAGCAACTAGAAAGTCAGAGGAAGTCAAAACTAGTAAAAGTACTCGATAAAGTCAATGAAAACTTCAAGAAATCATACAAAGTTTTGAGCGATGGTGGAAAAGGTGAATTGTATCTAGAAAACCCAGATGAACCATTCAAAGCAGGTCTAGAGTTGTGGGCTAAGCCAAAGGGTAAATCATCTAAGGTCAATCGTTTACAACTATCTGGTGGAGAACAATCAATGGCTGCATTGGCATTGATATTTGCCATTCAAGATTATGATCCTAGTCCATTTTACTACTTTGATGAAGT
Source organism: Methanobacteriota archaeon (assembly GCA_018659375.1). GTDB lineage: Archaea > Thermoplasmatota > Poseidoniia > Poseidoniales > Poseidoniaceae > MGIIa-L1. The sequence goes on from JABJMO010000040.1 coordinate 46,901, forward strand.
TGACCAAAACCTAGATGCGGTAAATGCAGAATTAATTGCAAAGATGTGTCGTCAGAGGAGTAAGAAAGCACAATTCATCATGGTCACTCTAAGAAAGGTATCTTTGAGGCTTGCAGACCACCATATCGGTATTACTCACGGCGGAGATGGCTGCAGTAGAAGAATTGTAGACTTTGATCGGGAAAGAGCCATTGAATTGAGCGAGATTGAATCTGCAAAGGATAATCCGCTTGATGAAAGAATCAATGCCATTAAACTTGAAAAACAGCTTGAAGCAGATTCTGACATGCCAACAGTTCCAGAACCTTTGCCTCCACCCAGCAGCCTTGGTGGGTTGCTGAACTATACTGAGGATGACGCAAGTGAAGATTCATCGATAACAAGTCTTGCGGATAGGGCTAGTGAGATGACTGAGGACATCGAAGAGCGACAAGAATTAGTTGAATCTATAGAAGCAATTAATCAAGAGTTACAAAAAGAAGACGACTTGGAAATAAGTGAATAATTGTGAGGTGAGGACTTGTCAACAAAACAATCAGTACTGGATAAATGGTTCTTAAGGCAAGACATCATTAATCAGTTGCTCGAATCAGGGGAAGAATCAGAAGATGCACTAAAGTTTGCTGAGCGAATTATGCCAGTAGTTGAGGCAGAAGAGTCTGAATATCAATCACTAGATGACCCATTTGACAGGTCAGTTGCTCTAGTTTTATCTTTAGTTAAAGATCAACAACTCAATCCATGGGACATAGACCTGTCCACCTTTTTGAAAGTATTTACCAAGCGTGTTAGGTCGGAATCAGATAAACTGAATTTACCAGCATGTGGACGTTTGATTAGGATGGCTTGGGAAGTATTGAATCAACAAGCAATCGTATTATTTGACAGGGTACAAAATATGGACCAAGAAGATGACTGGGAAGATGATGTTGATTTCGGCTGGGAGTCGGATTATGATGACCAAGATTATCTTTTTACTACTTCAATTCTAGAGGGTGATGTACAACAATTACTTCCATCATTATTTGATGAAAGAATACGTAGAGATGAAGGACGACCAGTGACTTTGGGTGAACTTCTATCTGCCTTCAAAGATGCTGCTGAGGACGCTGAAGAATTAAAAATCCGTGAAGAAAACAGAATTGCCCATCAAGCAGAATTAGGTGATTATCTAAACAACATTGGTAGTAGGATGCATAACGAAGATTTGGAAGGTGATATCTACAGATGCTGGTCTGCGCTTAGGAATGCTTGCCAAAAATCGGGTTCCTCAAAAGTGAAAGTATCTCAAGTAATAGCTGAATTAAATGATATCTTGTTGGCTGAAAATGGCCATATTGAACAAGGCTATCAAGAAGAATCCAAAGTGGCTTCATTTATTGCTAGTTTGTTCTTGACTAATCGA
>JABJMO010000016.1 GCA_018659375.1 Methanobacteriota archaeon
GGTTAAAGAACAATTATTGAAATTTAATGACCAAGTAGAATGGGCACCTGATTGGGTCGGCGAAGGACGGTTTGGTGAATGGCTTAGAAATGTCAAGGATTGGGCCATTTCTCGTGAGCGTTATTGGGGCACACCACTACCTGTATGGCGCAGCGAAGACGGACAAATGAAATGTATTGGCTCAATTGAAGAATTGCAGGCAGAAGTTGCTAAAGCCAATGCGGCTGGCTTTGAAAATCCTGAATGCCCAAGCGATGTTGACTTACACAGACCGATTGTTGATGGATTTACGCTGGTCAGTGATGACGGTAAACCAATGCATCGTGAACCATTTGTCATGGATTGTTGGTTTGATTCAGGATGTGCACCTTTTGCTCAATGGCACCATCCATTTGATGGTGGAGAGACATTTAATGCCTCATTCCCAGTTGATTATATCTGTGAGGGTGTTGATCAGACAAGAGGTTGGTTCTACACCTTGCTAGCAGTGTCAACTACTGTCTTTGACTCTCCAGCATACAAGCGCTGTCTATCACTAGGACTAATTCTTGATGCTGAAGGTAAGAAGATGTCTAAGTCTCGTGGCAATATCGTTGACCCTTGGGACCACTTTAATCGAGAGGGAGCAGATGCAACTCGGTGGTACATGGTTACCGCAGGGGCACCTTGGAGTCCGCTCAAGTTTGACCCTAATGGAGTTCGAGAAACATATGCTAAAATGTTCTTAACGCTATGGAATATTTACAAATTCCATGCCGATTATGCTGCATTAGACGGCTTTGACCCAGAAACCAACGGCGTCGATGTCGTAACGCGACCACCTCTTGACCAGTGGATTTTATCACGACTAGCCACAGTTGCCAAGGGTTATCATCATGATTTCACCACTTGGAACTTCCACAAAGCATGCCGTGATTTAGAGGACTTTATTGTCAACGACTTATCAAATTGGTATGTCAGAAGAAGCAGGAGAAGATTGTGGGATGAGGCCGCTAATGAGGATAAATTATCTTGTCAAAACACACTACATGAGGTTTTGACAACTGTCTGTAGATTAGTTGCACCGGTCAGCCCATTCATGGTGGATGTAATTCATCGAAATCTTGCTGGAACAGGGGTTCACCAAGCCGCATGGCCACTTGGAGTACCAGGTAGCCTAGAAGGCGCAACTGCTGACAACTGGGACCAGGCTGCTGCTGAAGCAACTGCAACTCTACCGCCACAAGATTTGAGTTTAGAAGAAGCCATGGCCTTAGTTAGAGAATTAGCTGAAACCGGCCGCCGCATACGTATTGATGCTGGGCGCAGGCAACGACTTCCTTGTGGCGATGGTTGGATTGTTTCCGGACCAGACCTTGCACAATTCCATGAAATACTAGCCGAAGAGTTGAATGTCGAAAATATCTCGGTTGAAACTGATTTAGATCGCTTCCAACAAATCGAACTGGCTCCTAATTTCCGCGCCCTTGCTCCAAGAGCACGAGGCGATGTCAATGCTATCGCTGGAGAAATCCGCAATGCGACAGACCCAGTAGCAATGTATCAACAAATAAAATCAGGTGACCTGATAATAATGGGAATTAAAATCGAAGAATCTGACGTCGAGGTAAAGCGAATAGAGAAATCTGGATTTGCCGCCTCAACAATCCAAATTGGTCAAGGTGATGACTCATATCAAGTCAGTTTAGTACTCGATATGAATGATACACCTGAATTGTTGTCTAAAGGTCTTGCTAGAGACATCACCCGTAGAATACAAGCCAAGCGCAAAGACCTTGACTTGGATATTGAGGCAACTATTGATCTTGAAGTATGGACTGAGAATGCACCTGAGTTGTTTGAAATTGACCGACAATGGATTGTTACAGAAACCCGAGCTAGTGCTGCTGTATTCCATCCAGGTGATGACAACCCCTCTCAAAACGCAGAGTCATTTGAAGTAGATGGAGCCAAAATCCACTTTATTGTCAACTAAAATCCTAGCAACGACGGATTCAAAGATAAGGATTGATTCCACCAACATATGCGAAGAATGGCTTTGTCGGTTTTGTTGGCATTGTCAACAATACTTGCAGGATGTTTTAGCAACGGTGAATCATTGGTTGAAGAAGAAACCATTGATAATATTTGGACAGAATACATATTGATTGATGGCCAACAACATGAGAACCCAAGACCGTTCACCACTGTCGATCTCAACACCAATCAATCAACTAATATGTCTTGGGCAGTATTTGATGCCTCAAAAGGTGGGAATTGTTGTGAACATTATCTTGCCACCACTATCGAAGGCCAAATTCTCAATATTGGTGGAGAATATCCTGTTTGGAGCCTAGACCGTGGTCATACTTGGGACACATACATCCCTGGCGTCTTACCTGCACTCGGGCAATGTGTAACTGCGGTACCGACAAATCCTGGTCAAGAGGGACTTGGTGAAGGCAGTATCGTCCAAGCCACCAATGGCGATATCATCTCGATGTCGTGGTACCCCTATGCGGGTGGCGATTTGAAATTAGACAAATTTTATGCGATTCTATACGACGAATCTGAAGATGAATGGAAATGGTGTTACAATAGAATTACCGAGCCTTTCTATGAC
>JABJMO010000015.1 GCA_018659375.1 Methanobacteriota archaeon
CGCTGCTGTGACAGACATCGTGGGTAAGGCTGATATTCAAGAGCTAAAATTCGATTTTTACGAATTACTTAAAGATGATGAGATAATGGTTTCTCCTGAGAGTTCTGAAATTGAACAGAACTCCCAATACGTGCTTCAGGTAGGTTCTTTTAAAAGTGCTCAGGATGCAGAAAATCTCAAGGTTCAATTGTTGTTGATGAATCTTTCCGCTGAAAGTGAAAGTGTCAAAGGTAAAAGTGGTGTTGTCTGGCACAGAGTGTTGGTTGGGCCCTTTGCTAACACCTCCAAAATGGCTTCTGCTAGAGCAAAGCTTGCGCAAAATGAGATAGATAGTCTTCTATTGAAACGCTCTCTTTGAAGCTCACCCCTGCTGCCAAACTCTGTCCGTTAGGGCAAGTATTGCCACCTTAGTGGGGCGGTGGATACGCCACTAAAGGCACTTAGCTACAGAAAGGCATCGTATTCTAAGAGAGTAACTCGACTATCAAATTCCTGCTTTTCCTGTCTCTTGCAGCGAGCATAATTTGTCTTCAGCTCACTTCCTAAATATTCTTCTATAAACTTAGATCTTTCGAAGGCAAGAATGGCATCATTCCAAAAATGTGGTAGCGTTGGCTCAACGTCTCCTGCGTCCCCCACTACTGCTGAAGGAGCTTTGAGTTTTTTCTCAATACCATGCAAAGCACCGGCCAAAATTGCCGCTACAGTCAAATAAGGATTAGCATCGGCACCAGCAACTCTGTGCTCAATTCGCATGGCACGATTATCACCCCCAGGAATACGGAGTGCGGTCGTTCGATTTTCATAGCCCCAATTAGAAGACAGCGGAGCGTAACAACCCGGTACCATTCGTCGGAAAGAATTAATATTTGGTGCAAAAACAGCCATGCTATCTGCCATAGTTTCCAGACACCCTGCCACCGCATAGCTTAGTAATTTACTTCCCTCTGGGGTCCCGTTGTCAAATACATTATTGCCCTTCTCATCCAACAAACTAAAGTGGATATGCATACCATTGCCAACTTGTTCAGCAAAAGGTTTTGCCATAAATGACGCCATCTTGTCGTGCTGATGGGCGACACTGCGTATCGCTCTTTTAAGCATGCTTCCCTGATCACAGGCCCGCAACGCACAATCTTGATGATAAAGATTAATTTCAAACTGAGAGGGCCCAAATTCAGTGACTAACGTATCCACGGGTAAGTTCTGTTGCTTGGTGGCTTCAATGATTGCATCCATTAATGGTGCGGCATTACGCATAGTATCGATACCGCAGGTCTGGCCGCCTATTGCCGGGCTGCCATCAATAGCAGTTTGACTGTGCTGAGGAATGCCGAATTTATCTCGCTCTAGCGTCAGCAAATGGAATTCCATTTCACTTGCAATAACAGGAGTTAGCCCGAGTTGACCAAAACGATCTACTACACTCTTAAGCACTGATCTACAATCACCTCCATAAGGCCCATCGCCAGACTCATTACCCATTGAAATGATCATCTGTGCTGTTGCTTTCTCAGCCCAGGGTACCCTTGCCAATGTCTCAGCATGTGGTACACAGATTCCATCAGCATCCCCAGTTGCCTTTATCAACTCCTCCTGATCACGGCCCCAGCAGTCAAATGAGCAACTGCTTAATGGCATTTTAAAGCCACCATTAAAGACCTTATGGATTTTATCCTTCGGCAACCATTTTCCTCGCTGGGTACCATTAAGGTCATGAAGAAGTATCTCGAACATTTCTATATCCGAGTTATCTTCTAAAAACTGATCAAGTTGCGAAATTGGTGGCATGAATTTCTTCTCTCTTAGTATTTCAGATCACAGTAGAACATAATATCCGATATCAAGTTTTTGTTCAGTACATCCATATCTACCCTTAGAGGGTATTCAGGCACTCCATGTCGGGAGTAAGATTACAAGACTCCAAATTGGTTTCTTTTATGTCATATGTAAAACTAATCGTTTTAACCTTGCTATCAAGTCTAATAATGACGTCTTGTAAGCATGAGAATCTAGAGCACACAGAAAAATTATTTGTTAATGGTGCCATCTATACCGCCAATGCCAAACAGC
>JABJMO010000047.1 GCA_018659375.1 Methanobacteriota archaeon
GACCTTGCTGAAATCGCTAAGGCAGACGGTTTTGTCAAAGTTGACAATGCTCACGTATCTGGAGTCTCAGTAATTACTGGTGGGCATGGACTTCGTCGTTTCTTATCTGATTTATCTGGAGATGAAGGTGGTCGTGTAGCCATTACAACTACCTTGAATTCGGCTGGATGCGATAAAGAAAAAATGGCGGAAATGGATATTGATTGGCCTGATTTTCTAGAACAGCAATTTGAAATCATTGCAGCATATGATCGCCTTGGGATAGAAGCAACACTATCCTGTACGCCTTATGACCGGGGTATTGAACTGGAATCTGGTATTGCTTCTTGGGCAGAATCTAATGCCGTATGTTTCTCTAATTCGTGGACTTCACTAATCACTAATCGAGAATCCGGACTTTCAGCACTAGCCACAGGACTAACTGGTTTTGCGCCAAAATGGGGTTTGCATTTGAGTGAAAACCGAATGCCAAATATCTTTGTTACACTAGATTGCGAGATGAATGACCTGTCAGATTGGTCTATTTTTGGCGACTGGATTGGTAAGCAGGTGAGGCCAGATTGGGACTTATCTTGGGGTCCAATGCCACTTATTTGTGGAATGCCAGAATATCTTTCATTCGCCGCTAAAAAAGCGTTAACCGCCGCTGCGGCTAACTATGGCTGTCCAATGTTGTGGGCAGAAGGTCACAGTGCAGAACCTCCGTTAGTCAAGGATGCTGAAGGAGACTGGTTGCCCCCACAAGGTGGTTGGAAAGGGGTGCTTAAATTCACTGAAGCCGATTTGTGTGCTAGATATGCAGAATTGGCTCCACGCGGGCAAGTCGATTTAGTAGTCATTGGCTGTCCTCAAGCCAGTATTGAAGAAATCCGCCGCACAGCATCAGCAGTACGTTCATATGCTGAAATGGGCGCTAGAATACCCGACAATAGATTATGGCTATTTACTAGCGGGGAAAATTATCAACTTGCGGTTGATGATGGTAGTGTCGACTTATTGGAAGACGCAGGAGTTGTGCTTCTCAAAGACACCTGCCCAGAGGTTACGCCTTACAACCGCAATAAATACAACCATCTGCTAACAAATTCTCTCAAAGCCGAACATTATTTGACTAGTGGGCTAAATCGTATTCCTACCAGTGTGATGTCAATACAAGATTGCGTGGCTCATGCATTTGACCCAACCCTTTCTGCTGGACAACGGCCAACTTTGTCAGCCAAAGCTCAACCACAACATCAATCTTCGAAAATAACACAACATGGCGATTATACTGCAACAGGTAACGGTTTGTCATCGCAGGGCGATTTTGTGGTGACAGGTAAAGCAATGTCTACCGATGTAGCAATAACTTATCTTGGCTATGTTAATCGAGATTCGGGCGTGATTGAAGAGACGGGACATCCACTTGACGGCCAAGCCATAGAAGATACTATTCTAATTTATCCAAAAGGGTCTGGTTCCACAGTTGCTCCATATGTATTGATGGGTTTGATTTACACTGGTAAAGGTCCAAAAGCGATAGTCAACCGAGATGTTTGTTCATTAACCATACCAGCCTGTTCCTTGCTCGATTTGCCTTATGCTCACGGTTTTGCCACAGATCCTTGTATGGAAATAAATACTGGTGATTTGGTGGAACTGCGCAAAATAGGCGATCAAGTGACCATTACTGTACTGGAAAGAGTTGAGTAAGGTTATGTCTGCTCAACGTATCTTAGTCACTGGTGGTGCCGGTTTCATTGGCTCATCACTATGTGAAAAATTAGTTCACCAAGGCCATAGTGTCGTGGCTTTAGACTCCATGTTTAGAGGGGATGAAACCAATCTTGCCGCGATAATTGGTGAAGAAAACTTTTCGCTCTATGCCGGTGATGTTCGTGATGTTGATGACTTAGATGCATGTGTTGAGGCAATGGGTGGCCTAGATATTATCTACCATTTAGCAGCAATAAATGGCACTAAATGGTTTCACGAAGCTGCACATTCTGTAATTGATGTCAACATCAATGGCACATTAAGGACTCTTGAATTGGCCATGGCTAACGATGCTAGGTATGTTTTTGCATCTTCACCAGAAGCCTTTGGTGAGCCAGAATCTCAACCAATAGCCGATGGTGATAAAATGATATTTTCCAATCCAGCACAACATCAGCGTCATTCCTATGGCGGCAGCAAATATCTTGGTGAAGTCGCTAGTCAACATGCAGCAAGAGAAGGTCTTGATGTCAGAATCGTCAGGCCGTTTAATGCATATGGTCCGCGCCTTTGCGGGGATGATTATGGACAAGTGATTGGAATATTTTTCCAAAACATCCTAGACGGCGTCGATTTAACAGTCCACGGTAATGGGAGTCAATCTAGAAGTTTCACTTGGATAGAAGATGTAGTCGATGGATTTGTTAGAGCAGGCGAAGCAAATATCGGACCTAACATGGTGTTTAATATCGGGTCTACAGAAGAAATTTCAATCCTAGATTTAGCCGGTAAAATCGCCAAATTTTCTCTTAATGGTGCTGAAGTGGTCTATGGTGAAGGTTACTTTGGCGACTCTACCAGGCGGCTACCGGAAATAAGTCGAGCAGTAGAGTTGTTAAATTGGCAATCAAAGGTATCTCTTGATGACGGCCTTCAATTGATGTGGGATGTTTTGACTACTTAGGGCCGTAATGTTTGTCGACTTTTTTTGACCATAAACTGGGAGCAGGCATTATGTTGTCCATGCCATGCTGAGTCAGCACATCAAGGCCTTGCTGTGGGATTTTATCACTTGAAGTCCAGATGTGCTTGACTTGCATAACAGCCAATCTTGCAATTGCACCTGGTAACTCTTTTTCTTCAACTAATTCTACTTCTATTGCGGCAATTGCTTGCTGGATTAGTAACTCGTTCCCGTCGTGTGGCGTAAGGTCAACTAAGTCCCATTCACTTTCCTCTGGGGGTATTGGGCTACCTGCTAAGTCGATCCAATCAACTGCTTGCAGGGTGCTGGGCATGACGTGTAGTATTGCTGTACGTGTCTTGCGCATGTTCAGTAGAGTACCACGGTATTCTTTTTGCTTGTTCTTACTAAATGAGGCGATGAATAGTGGCGGAGTATTTGATACACCCATGACAGAGGTAAGTGGTGCTAGATTTTTGATGCCATTCTCATCGATTGTTGAGGCGAGAATTAGTGGGCGTGGAGAGACAATACCGGCTAACCATGCAGACCGCTCGGGGTGACTCATGTCCATTATGTCGATGCGCTTTGCATTAGTCAAATCTTTACGGCCCTCCATTTCAAACCATGAATCTAATTTGCCAGTATGTACTTCGTCTAAGGCATGTTGAGTAAATTGGATGTAGGTTTCCCAAGCGGAAATCAATTCAAGTTCTCCTCTTGAACGCTTTCTTTCGATAGAGTCATTTGCGTATTTTATGCAATTGACAAGGAATTCTGCAACTACGCCTTTTCTATCCATGTTGTTCCCGCCTAATTGTTCAACCATATCATCGCTTGGACTCATATTCACTGCGCTGCATCATAAATTTAGCAGGGTTGCCTGACCAAACTTCCTCTTCAGGCAAGTGTTTGGTCAATACAGCTCCAGCAGCAAGCACCGAGTTTTTGCCAATATCGCAACCGGGAACTACTGTGGCGCCTCCGCCAATTACCGCACCATCGTGGACATTGATTGGCTGCCATAATGCCTTATTTCCTGAAGGAGGGTAACGATCGTTGAGTAAGGTAGCATTCGGTCCAACAAATACTTGGTTGCCAAGTATACATCCATCAGCGATGTATGCTCCGCCTTGGATACGGCAATCATCGCCCATCACCACATTTCGGCCAATGTGGGCTAAAGAGCCAATGGAGCAATTACTACCAATTTCAAGATTTACTCCAATGGTGCACGGGCTCCAAGCAACGCTATGGTTGCCAAGGTCTATACGTACATTTTGGGGAATGTTATCTGGCATCGTATCACTTACTCAATGCCCAGTTCACTCATTACTTTTGCAACATGCCCTTTGGACCGGACGCCATAGCCAACCCAAGACAGGTTGCCGTCACTTCCTATGACAAACGTAGAACGGGATGTGCCCATGTACTTCTTGCCATACATGCTTTTTTCTCGCCATACTCCAAATGATTGGTGTAGCGATAGGTCTTCGTCCATGAGCAATGGGAAGTTTAGGTCTTGCTTGCCAATAAACTTGTCGTGAGACTTCACAGAATCTTTTGACACGCCAAGGACAACATAATCGCCTTTGTTTAGTCTAGCCATCGAGTCTCTAAAATCACATGCTTGTGTGGTGCATCCAGGTGTTGAATCCTTGGGGTAGAAATACAAAATAACATTTTTTCCGTCAGCCATATATTGTTCTAAATCATGCTTGTTGCCCACTGAATCAAGGCAGGAAAATCTTGGTGCAGATTGGCCAGTTTCGAGGTTTATCGCTTCGCTCATGACAGACAACCTAGAGTACTTTATTGATGAATTATTGCATCAAGTCACAAATCTTCACGTTTTTAGTAAAAGAACGATTATTTCACTCATTATTTGTGGCCAAATCTCTCCCTGTTAACCTTTTACCCGATATGCATGCAAAATCATCCGCCCCGGGTGGGGGTGTTATAGTTGACCGATTCTTTGAATAACTGGCTAGTTGAAGGCTGTCTATGGTAGGGCTACGTCTTTCTCGTCGAGCCCGCAAATTTTTGAAGAAAATCCAACGTGCTCCTGGCAAATACGAGTTGCAAGAAGCAGCCTCAAACATCCAATCAGAACTCGACAAAAGAAACATCTCTTACGATGAGGCATTGACACTTGGCAACATCATCCAACATCGTGCGGATCAATTTGTCGAGGATGACACAATTGTCTACGCCATATCAGACCGTGATGCTTACCGCCGAACTCTCGAATTATACTTGAGGGACGCCTTACTCACCAGAACAGAACAGTTGTTACTCTGGGAAGAGCGTCGTCGTCTTGGCATCACTGAACAAGACCATAATCGCTTGTTAGAGCAATTACTTGCTCAGTGGAAGAAGCAAGGCAAGAAAGTCAATATTGATAGTTTCGAAGCCCCCGGTGGAGGTGAAGTATCTGCTTAATCGTGGCAAGTCAACTATCGCAGCAGTAATGCTGTTGTTGCTGGTTGCTCCAATGGTTGCGCCGTTAACCTCAGCCAACAACTCCACTAGTGCCAGAAGTGCTCCGGACTTTAGTATCAATTCTTTCACTTTAGACGGGGCAGGCTCAGTACAATCGGGTGTGAACATATTTGTAGAAAACGCCACGCATTCAGCGAGGATTGTCGTAGCAAATACGGGTTCAGCGGCAGGTACTGTAGTGGTGTCATTATTCCATCAAGGCTCTTCAAACGCTGGCAAGACTTTGGTGACCTCACTTGAAATCGGCCCCATCAACCCAGGAACTGTTGCTAATCCGGTTCTTTTCCAATGGACGGCAACCCCTGGGGACGGACAGTCGATATTCGCTGAGGCATTCTCGCTAACCGATTCTTATTCAGGTAACAATGAACGTCGAATAAATTTCGATGTCAAGAGCCCAGTGTACATGGTTGGGACCGTGCTTGACGATTCCGTGCCTCAACCCGCATCGGGACAAACTAATGCAATGGTCCAAAATGGCATGCAAAAAATCAACGCCACTGTAATTAACGAAGGAGTTAGGGACATCACAGCTAATCTTGAACTAGTCTTTGTTGAAGTAGCCAATCCATCCAATTCAATGGCGTTTTATTCAGGGGAGTTAATTATCAACCCTGGCTCGTTATTTGTCCCTGCAGTGACTGATAACCTAACGGCCAATTACAACTCGGGGCTTATGACTGGTGTATGGGAGTTGACTGCTTCGGTAATTTTCAACGGAACTGGTGGTTGGACTGAAACAGACTTAATCAGCACCTCAAACATAAAATTCTCTGATTTCATTGCGACTTTGTCTACTCCCTCTGACCGGACCACTGAGCCAGGACTTACGACAACCCTCACCTTCATTGTAACCAATATGGGCGCTCAATCTGACTCCTTTGAAATGGGAATTTCTAGTACCATGGGATGGGCAGACCTAGGCCAAAACGGAGACTCAACAGCGGTCTTTTCACCAGGTTCCTCGGAAACAATTCTTGTCCCGGTCTCCGTACCATCCTCGGCCTCGAGGTCAGAGATAGATACAATTACTCTCACATTGACTTCAGTAGGGGACTCTCAAGTGCCAAAGTACTCTCTGTCATCGACAGCTAGAGTCATGGCAGGAGAATTGTATCAGGCCACAATTATCATGCCGACTTCAACCACAATGGTGACTCCAGGGCAAAGTATTTCATTTAATTCAACAATTTCCAACATTGGCAATGTCCCCGGTACTTTTGACCTCGTTGCTGGTCTGTCAGTGATTTCTTCAAACTGGCAAGTCACTCTTACAGAGTCTACAACCTCATTGATCAACAACACCGACTCAGCAATTTTTGGAGTTAACATTACTGTCCCTCCAATACAGATGCCGTTAGACCCTAGTGACCATAACAGAGCAGGGGATGTTCTAAGCGTCTGGGTTCAAGCAACACCATCAGGCGGCGGTGTGCCAGTTACTCAAACTAGTCCGCTAGAAGTTAGGCCAGTGATTGTGGTTGATCCCGGTCTTGAACAAGAGCATATCCAACTAACTGCGGAAGATGTTATTGCCGCTAAGAATGGACAAGGCGTCGATTTGCCAAGAGCAATGGAAGTCGAAGTCAGGCACAATTTAGACGGCAGTATAACCAACACTGTCAACACAGTGCTGTCGGTTGGTAATATCACCTTCATACCCGACAACAGCGGTGGCTTCTCTGAATCTGATCGGTGGTCTGCTAATGTTTCACCAGCAACTTTCTCTGGACTGTCGCTAGGTGATGTGCAATCAGCAGCTCTTGGAATCCAAGGTCCCGCAGATGACTATCCGCTGGCCGGAATTATTTCGATACCAGTTATTGCCACTCCTACATTGGTTGGACCACCTATCCCCAACGTGAAAGTTGTACCCGTTGAGCGCAACATCACTATCGGGGTGCCAACTATCCAAGGTGCGGCAATAATCGACCAAGGTCCGTTTGATGTACCTCTTGGTGAAATCACCCCAATCGACCTATTGCTGGCCAACACTGGAAATGATTTAACGTCCTATCGCTTGTCTATCTTAGATAACCTTCCAGACGGTTGGGTCACCTCGGTTAACACTACAACATCAACATCAGATACGATTCTTGACTTGTCAGCAGATGTCGCAGATTACCCGTCTCAAGGTAATTCTCACATGAGATCGTTCCAGTTGAAAGTAACCACAGATCCATTGGCTGAAGCTTACTCTTTCCAAGAGGTCAGTATCAAAGTCGAAGATAGTGCCACAGGTTTACTAATTGATGTCCTGCCCTTATCAATAAGAGTCGGTCCATATGTCAATGCCTCATTAAGTCCAACCAACCAAACAGTTGAACTTAACACCACGCTATCCGAAACTCCTCTTACCAGAGTGTATGTTACCAATACCGGCAATACCCCAACAACTTACTCATTGTGGCTTGACGAATCTCAAGGCGGCGATGTTGACTTTAGTTTAGAAAGTCCAAATCAGATTTTAGTAGCTCCAGGGTTTACTGACTCAGTGAAGATAAGGCTGGCAGCAAATGCCGATGCAGATTCCGATGCATTCTACATGGCTACGTTGTGGGTGTCCACTGATACTGGAGTAAATTTGAGCGCTAATGTTGTTGCCAACGTAAGTGAACAACGTTCGCTGACAATTGATGCGCCAAATCAGATCGGCGTCTTGCCAGGGCAAGACCAAACCATCAATTTCACGGTTACTAACTCTGGTAACTTAGAGGAATCCTTCGATGTTGAAGTTGCTGTAGATGGTGGGTGGGTAGTTGTCCCAGCATCACAAACAATGATATTGCCAATAGATGAAGAAATTCAGGGCAGTGTAGTTATTAGCGTTCCAGAATTAGGCGATGGCATCAGTTTAGATGACGGCTCAGTGCACAATCTGACTATTAGATTGGTAGACCCTGTAACTGAGTTAACCGCAGGAGTTAGTATCGTAAGAATGCTGATTTCACCAATGTTTATCCTCGATACAATTGAGTGGCAAGAAGATATGCTCTATCACCGACAATGGGACCGAACATTTACCGCAACGATAGTCAACATGGGTAATCGTGACGTCACCGCTGACTTAGCGTACGAGATTAACAAGCCAGGTGGCGTAGCTGCCAGTACCGAATGGGCAGTGCAATCTGATGCACCAACCACGCTGAATATGCCAGTGGGGCAGAATGTTTCGTTCCAATTCACCGTCAGTGGCTTGGAATTAAGTCCAGACCTTGACCTTACAGCCTTGCTTTCCATTCACATAACTCCACAGGACACCGGTGTTGACGGAGAAGGTTATCTCAATTCAACATTAAAGATGTCCAGATTCTTTGAGGCAAGTGACTTTGATTTGAAACCAGATGAAACAGACGGGCCTATGACCGTTAATATCGTCTATTCTCACATACCACGAGGCGCTTCTAATGCTGTGGCTTACGAATTAGAATTATGTGATGCTACAAGGTTATTCAATTTTAACTCCGCAGGCTTGGACGAGTCACTCTACCCATGGACATTCACATTGGTAGTAGATGAGACCACATCCGTACCGCTGTCACTATCTCCTGAAGATTGTGGCTCAGGTTCAGCTGGGAATGATTCTAGAATTCAACTGCCGCTTAGAGAGGCTTGGGATGTAAGTGATCCGTTGCAGATTATAGTTGATGCACCAAACCGACCTAATATCATCACCGAAGATGGCTGGGACATGACATTCAGGCTATTTCATCCAACCGAAAATAACGGTTATACTGTTTATGACGAGGCAACTTTTACTTTCCAGTTAGATGTATTTGCTGACCCAAGTGTGGCAGAAGTATGGATTAGTGAAGGGACGATGGAAGAGGGTACAGATGCAACAGTCAGCGCCAGAATCCGTAATGATGGAACTGCACTAGCACTATTCTTCTTGGTAGATTTGGAGTGCTCAGGCTCAACCATCAATAACCAAGCAGACGCAATTGCCTTGCTAGGTCCAAATGAGGAAGTAGTAATTAAGTGGGAAATAACCTCTGAAACCATCGAATGGTGGAAGCAATCTATCGACGGAACTTGTATCGTCACCATAGATGCAAATATGTTGTCAAAGAATGTTGAAGGAAATGATCGCTACGTCTACAAAGATGAAGTTTATTCATGGTCACCTGGCCAATCTTCCACATTTGTCCTATTCATCATCTTTGGATTGTTATCGTTAGTACTCGGGCGTTTGAACGGGCAAAACGAAAAGTTCCGATTGTTCTCGGTGTATGCCGGATTGTTGGCCCTTGGATTTGCCTTCCACCTATTCAACATAATTTTCTGGGGCCCGCTTGTGCTGGGTGTTTCAGCACTTTGGCTATGGCGTAAGACCTGGTTAAGCACTGATGAATTCAGACTAATCCACGAGGATTATCAAAGGGCGCGCAAGGGTGTATCTACCTTGTATGCAGACCATTTCCAAGCTCTGGCAGACAGTAGAAGGCAACTTAGAATTATTCTTGCACTACCGGTTTTCGGTCTGTTAGGGGTAGTTCTTGGTATACCGCCACAACTCGACACTGACCGCAATAATTTGCTTACATTGGCAGCTTATGTGGTTATTATTTCTGTTGGCGTGTGGATTTTAGTACGCCGTGCTGATTCAATGTATGGCTCAATTTACGGTCGCTTGACAGATATCGAAGTAAAGGCTACGAGAATCGAAAGAGATTTATCGGACCCAGCGCGATTACTACATGAGTTGGCAAACGATGGCATTAACCTCGACGCAATATTTGACGATATTAGCAACGGTAATGAATTAGCAATAGATGAGGAGGTGAGAGAAGATGTCTGAAGAAAAATCAGAGGATTCAATTGAATTCGACCTTGATGAAATTTTGGAAGATGAAATTTCCGATGAAAACCTCCCAGAAATAGTAGTGGAAGAAATCGAAGAACTTGTTGTGATAGAAACAGAGGATACAACCGAGGACGCTGGGGCTACTTTCCAAGATCAAGTTAGAGAGTACATGGGCGAGCTTGAGGATGAAGAAACTGACCATGATGTCATGTTGGAAGCAAAAGATGAGATTATTGATGATGAAACTGAACTTATCGGTTCAAAAGAACCGGAACTGGCAACCGTTTCTCAAACTACACTCGATGAAGTTGAAAGCCGAATCATGTCTGCTTCACGAGACCTAGATTCTATGGTGCAAAGCGTTGTCCAGTCAGACACCAATTCCCTTGCGGCCACCGAAGTGGACATAATGGAGGCCAAGAAATATCTTTCACTGCACAAACTAAAGCGTGCTAAGGTGAGTGTCAAGAAGGCTGAACAAGCTTTAGTAACTCTAGAAGAAGATGTCTTGTACCTTCGTCGTAGCATCGCAATGTTACATCGCTTGCTAAAAGAAAAGAAAATCGACACTATCGAGGCTGAAAATATACTACTGCGTCTTCGAAATGCTACCTCGAATGCTGAAGTAGGCGACGTTGGGCAGGCTGCAACAGAAATTGAATTCCTAGTAGACGACTTGATTGGTGGTAATACCTCGACTCTTAACCCATTCTTTTTCCGTCATTTCTGGCTTGGTGTTGATACTCGCTGGCCTGCAGGCGGAGATACCGGAGTACTGCTTGTCAGGTTAATCAACGACGGGCCAATCGCCATGCCAGCAATGCGCTTATCTCCTCCAGTACCAAATGGCTGGGTTTCCGAGCCACATTCAGTCGATTTACCTATTATTGCTCCAGGTGGCAATCTGCCACTTAGATTTGACATCAAGTCAATGGGCCGTTATGGTGCTGATGAGATGCCGCTATCCCGTAAATTAGCGGTTTCAACTGGCTATGAAATGCGCTCCGGCGAAATTATGGTTACTATTAGGGCACAAAACCGTTCGATGGAACCGCTTGCAGACATCATACTCACGCCGTGGTTACCTCCTGGTTATACTACAGCTAAAGTTCCCTTTGTGGAACGTCTATCCCCCGATGAGGTGGCGCTGATACGAATGCCACTAACCATCGATATGGGCACAGGAGGTAAATCCTGAGCCCCATCCAATTCCACCCGCTATGCGGGAGGACGAGTAAAAAATAAAAAAAGGTGAAAATATGATAAAGAATAAAGAAATGAAAAACGAAAACAGCGATACTATCGCTGCAATGGGTATTGGTGCAATGATTGTGTTTATTGCATTGATTCTAGTTGCTGCGGTAGCGTCTGCGGTCATTATACAGACCGCTGAGAAATTGCAACAGAATGCCCAGACCACTGGTGACCAAACACAAGACCAAATGGCGTCAAAAGTAATGCCTTTGTCGATTGTGATTAACAATGGTGGTACATTGAGGATGACATGGGAATTAGCTCCAGGTTCGGAATCAGTCGGCATGGCTGAAATAGCATGGTCAGTAACCTGTACTGCTGCTTCTCCAGATGCTGGCACACTTAATGGTGCAGCTGCTGTAAGCACAAATGGTGGTGGAGGAGATGCACTTGCTGGACAAATCTATCAAGTTACTCTAAACGTTGCTAACTGTGCTCCGGCTGCTAATGAAAACCACGTGCTAACACTTGCTGCTGGAAACGCTGGATTCACTTACGAAGTGTTATCCTATGGATCTTCTACTGCCTCAGGGACGGTGGTAGTGTGAGAACTGCAAATAACAACCAACAAGAAGATACTTGGGGTGCTATTGGTATCGGTGCTATGATTGTATTTATCTCACTGATTCTAGTTGCCGCAGTAGCATCAGCTGTTATCATTCAAACCGCAGAAAAGTTACAGCAAAACGCTCAAACTGCAGGTGACGATACATCTGATGAATTATCTGGTAAATTAGCAATCATGCAAGGTTTCGTTGATAACAATGGTGATTACGTTCTGTATGTCAGATTAGCAGCAGGTAGCGACACCATAATTCCCGAAACAATCTCATGGCAACTATACTGTGATGCCGGTATCGGTTACGAAGACAGTGCGGGTGCCTTTGGTGCTGCACAAGTTGGTCTACAATCACAATCCGCATTTAGTGGGGAAGCAGAAATGACTACTCAATTCGCATACAAGATTTTGATTGCAGCAGCTACTTGTGACGCGACTGCCGTAGCCGGTAGTTCAGCAGCTTTGTATATCCACGTTGAAAGTGGCGGTACAACTTTTGAAACACTAGTTATTGAAAGCGACGAAGCCGGTTCCTCAGTTATCTGATTTTGCTTGCTGTTGAGAATTTATTCTCGACGGCAAGGAGGTATGCTAATGGCATGGCCATTTAGTAATAACACAGGTAATATCAGAGATGCCGACGCAGAACTAAGTGAAGAAAGACTGAAGATTTTGTCCAATGTGGCAATTGAGCAAGTCCCACTACCCGAAGAGGGAGAACTTAGTGAAGAAGATGCATGGACGATCTCTCCAGGCCCAACTAGGGCAAAACTGAACAGTATTGGTAGCGTGCCAACGGTTACACAAACCATGGCTCCTGCACAACCTGCACAAGTTAATGCTCAAGTCGACACATCTGGATTAGAGCGATTGATTAGTAGCCGTCTCGACATGGTCGAGGATGTACTAGGATTGGTTGAAAAACGCCTTGAGGAAAGCATGAACTTTAGTCCAGCAGGACAAAAGGTCGACTCAGAGGGTAATCCAATGGTTCATGATGAGTCTGCTGAAACTGAAATCGGCGCAGGAGACACGATTATCACTGCAAGTGGTGAAGTAATTCCTGCATCAGGCGTTAATCGTTTGATGGCTGAGGATGAAGCACCGTTAGTTGAGTTGTATGAAGCACAAGCATTAGCGGCAAACCCATTCCTCGTAGCTCCTTCATCTGGTCCAACTGCGAAATCTAATGCTGTTGGTGCACCAACAGTTGCCGCATTACTGCTTGACCACATGTCAGGTATGGCTGCCGTTAACTTTGCACAAAAAGCCATTAATTCGGGAATGTTGACCCAAGATGAAGGTAATTCAGTATTGGCCATTGTTCAACTTGCAACACCAGGTGAAGCAGAAGCTGCTTTGGAAGACCATCTTCCGCACCGTGAATTGTTGACTTTTTCAGCACTAGTATCGTCTTGGCGACAGGTAAAGCAACTCAGAGGAGAAGAATGAAATGGGTGCATCGGTCGGCGTAGGTGGTCTGATAGTGGGCACTTCGATGTTGGTAGTATTGGCTTTAGCAGTCAATGCGATTGATCTTCGAATGGAAACATCATTAGAAACCATTGAATCGGCCAGTGAACCATCATCTTCTTTCACCATAGACAATGCAGATATTGCGCTAGGGGCAGTTACTACGCTACAAATTGATAATGCAGGAACAGGCTATGCTGACGGAACACTCAGTACACTAGAGCCCGGCGGTTTTTCGGGTACGTATACAGTAAATAGTACGGGGGCTATAATTTCATGGTCAATCACCAACCATGGAGATTACTCGTCCGACCCAACTATTGTAATTGACAACGTCCCGCCAGGGGCTAGTAACGGTGCTTTGTCGGTAGTATCTAGAACTACAGTAATCGATGTGACTTTTAGCAATACAGGTGCAACAATTGTCCCAGTTGACGAAGTTTGGCTATTTTTAGATGGGGATACTCCCACCAAACTTTCAGTCCTTGCACCATCTGTTGACTCAGACTTTATCTATTCAGGCGATATTGTTACCCTCGAATGGCGAGGCTTAGGCAACAGTAGCTTTGATGACTTAGCAATTACAGTTGACGGCTATAGCGTTACAAGAGCATTAATTTGAGGTATTATTATGGCAGACGGAGGAGCATCTACCTACATCTTTTTGGCGACGGCACTGTTGATTTCAGGTGCTGTTTCGGCGGTGTTAATTGCCCAATACGGCGATATGACTTCCGCAATGGAAGTTGAAAGGCGCGCTGCCGAGGCAGATTCAAAAACCTCTTTCGACTATGCTGGAGATTTATCCAATGTAGCATATGATACGACTGACCCCGCTGCCGAAACAATCACAATTTACCTACAAAATACCGGAGAATATGCATTAGATGAAACTTCATTATTTATTCAATTAGATGGCGTTGTAATCCCAGATGTAGATGTTAGTACAACGATATTGCCAGCAGGCGGAGATTGGGGCACTACGGAGCTTTTGGAAGTTGAAATGACTGGTACATGGGCTTTAGCCGATAATTCCGACATTAAACTAACAATTCTTGTTATTTCAGTAACTATTGCTGGATATGAAGGGCAAGATTCACAGTCCACGGAGGCGAGATTAAATGAACTCTGACGATCCACTCAACTTTCCGCATAAGCCTGTGGAAGATGGATTTGCATTTGATGTAGAAACAGATTCGCTTGCTGACACGATGGGCCTAAGATTACCAAACAGGTCACTCTATGTCCTCCAAGGGTTAGTGGGTGGTGGTAAATCATTGATTTCCCAAAGACTGGTCCACGGCATGTTACATAACGGCGTCAAGGTTCTTGTCGTCACTACTGAATTAACTACTAGAGGCTGGATTGAACAGATGGAATCGATTGGTTATGGAGTAACAGATGCCTTAAGAGAAGGCCGCTTGATGGTATTCTCTAGATTTGGCACTGTTGCAGAAGCAAGAGATGATGTTGGCCTTGAGGAAGTGCTGCAGAGTAAAGCAGTAGAAGAAGCAGATGTGATAATACTAGATTCAGCTAGTGCTCTGATGGATGACGGCTTAGACGATAAGCAAAGATTCGATTTAATGCAAAGATTACGTAAGACTACTGCAGAAGGTCGCTCAATTATGTTATGTGTCGATCCTGATGAAATGGATCATAAATTATTACACAGCATGCGCGCATCAGCAGAAGTGGTACTAGATTTGTCCACTACACTTATCGGTGGAGACTTGAAGAGAAACATTGTCGTTACTAGATTCTTAAGAGCCGCAGGGCCAGTTCAAACTAGCGTTGGCTGGCGTGTTGAGCCAAGTATGGGCTTCATCGTTGATATTACGGCGGTCAGTTGAGGGGTGTTATCATGGCTGATGAAGATAGATTTGCAAAAGGTGACCTCAACAGCGTCATGGCTGCTTATCCACACGTTGCTGATTGGGTTCGAGACTTTGAATCGAGATATGGAACACGACCAATTTACTATGGTCCTCTTGATAGAGATGCCAAAAAAGAACGGCCACTTAATTTAATTTACTCGGCGAAAGAGCCAATTTTTATTCACATTTACGAACCGCCAGAAGATGATGACGGTAGCGGCGGAGAAATTCTCTGGTTCGGCCTCGAGCCCCAGCTTACTGAAGAAGAAGAAAACATGCGTCGTGACTTAGTCGAGACGCTTCTCCAAGAGGCACCAACAGCACCAACTTTCACTACAGATGGGGAATTTGAAAATATCCTTACCCAAATGGTAGACCGATATACCGTACTAGAAAGCGATGTCAGCGCAGCCCCTCGTCGTCAAGGACGACTTTGGGAAATGATTGGGATGGATGACAAACGTGTCATTGTCACTACAGAACAAAGAGCCAGGTTGGAATATATTATTATTCGCGACCTAATTAAAAATGGACCACTAGAACCACTACTTTCTGATGAGATGCTGGAAGATATCCACTCTATTGGTCTCAAGCATATTCACATGGATCACAAGGTTTTCGGCATGGTTACCTCAAACATCAGGTTCCGTGAAAGAGAACTACTGTCCCGTTACCTGCGAGCAATGTCAGAGCGTATTGGCCGCCCGGTATCTGATAACAAGCCAATTATTGACGGAGCGTTACTGGACGGCTCTCGTATTAACATCATATTCTCTGATGACGTATCGATGCTTGGTCCGTCATTCACCATCCGTAAATTCGCTGAAGAGACGATTTCAATTATTCAACTCATTAAGTGGGGAACGATTTCCTCACAAGTTGCAGCCTACATTTGGATTTGCCTAGAGTATGGTATGTCGGTACTGGTTTCAGGAGAAACAGCATCGGGTAAGACTACTACACTGAATGCTATTTTACCATTTATTGACCACAATGTCAAAATTTACTCGGCCGAAGATACTCCTGAGGTTAAGGTAAGACACAAGATTTGGCAACGTCTAGTAACTAGAGATTCCAAGAATGAAGAGTCACGTGTTGAAATGTTCGACCTACTCAAAGCAGCGCTTAGAAGCAGACCAAGATACATCATTATCGGTGAGATACGTGGTGTAGAAGGGGCTACTGCGTTCCAGGCGATGCAAACAGGTCACCCGGTAATTGCTACTTTCCACGCATCGTCAATCGTGAAGATGATTCAGAGATTTACCGGTGACCCAATCAATGTACCAATTCGGTTCTTTGACAACTTGAACTTTGCAATTTTCCAAGAAGTTGTCGAGGCGCCAGGTGGCGGTATTGCTAGAAGAGTAACTGGAATTGATGAGGTCATAGGTTACAACAAACACAGTGATGGTGTATTGACCAGAGGTATGTTCGAATGGGACCCAGTCAAGGATAAGCACTATTTCCGTGGTATGTTTCAAAGTCATTTGCTAGAGAATAAAATTGCCGCAATGGCAGGATTTGCTAACAAGCGTGACATCTATGATGAGATGTTGGCAAGAGCAGCCGCCCTTGATAGAATGGCTGATAGGGATTTAACTCACTACGACGATGTGTTTGATTTACTGGGAATATACTACAATAATGGCTTCGAAGCATTCAGCAGGGCGGTTGAAAATTGGACAGGTATTAATCACGGCTAGGAGATTTGATTATGGAAAGAATGCCTGTTTGGCAAGTAGCAATTCGTCGTCTCGAAATGCCGATTCCGCGTTTCCTGATTATTTTTGTCGGTGGTGCGGGGTTTGCCGGTTTAGTAGTTGCTCTATCGATTATTTTCCTTACTGGCGGCCTTGGCGAAGGAGCACTATTTCAGGGCTTTGCCGGCGTCTTGATGATATTGGTATTTCCAATAATAAGTGCTTTAGCTGCAATTGCTTTTCCTTTGATTGAAGTGCAAAGGTCAGCAACATTGATTGAGAAAGAAATGCACATGTTCATCACCCGTATGGGTATATTATCACTAGGTGAGGTTGGTGCAAAATCAATATTTGATATCCTCAAACAAATGAGTGACTACGGAGAATTAGCCTCTGAAGTAAAGCGCATTGAGACTCTAGTTGACAAATGGCATACATCGCTTCCTGAAGCGGCTAGAATCGTGGCTCATCAAAGTCCTAGCCCGTTGTGGACTGATTTCTTGGACCGGATGGCTTTCTCTATTGAAGCTGGACAACCAATTGATGAGTTTATGCGTGCTGAACAAGAAACTGTTGCTGAACAGTACACTACATTATACGATACTAGATTAGAATCAGTAGACACCATGAAAGAAATCTATGTCTCACTAGTATCTGCCGCTCTATTTGCCTTGGTGATCGCCGGTATTCATCTGGTGTTATTCGAAGTGGGTACGCCTGACGCAGAACCGATTGAACTGTTTAGCCGCATTAGATTTTTACTGCTTGCCGGTTTTATTTTCACCATAGTCCAGATAGGGGCTGTGTTCGCCTTTAGGTCAACAATTCCAGAGGACCAAACCTTTGCTAGGGATGAGATGGATACACCCTTTAGAATCAATTTCAGGCGGTCTTTTTTGATTTCAGGTGCATTTACTGCGCTATTGTCAGTTGTCATGTCGCTGGTGGTTATCACTAATTGGAGTGTACTTAGTGATCAGTGGGATAAGTTTGGTTTACTTATTTTTGCCATTCCACTAACACCAATGTTATTCCCGTCGATAATGATTAGACGAGAAGAAGGTATGGTGCTGCGTCGGGATGAAACATATCCTGATTTTATTCGCGCCCTTGGTGGTACTGCTCAAGCCAGATCGGCTGAACCATCGGCGACGATAAAGGCGCTAAGAGGAATTGATTTTGGTCGTCTAGATTCATCAATTGACCGTTTAGAAAAGCGATTGTCAACCAGGATTGATTCAGACCGTGCTTGGGATTACTTCAACGCCGATACCAATTCTTCAGTTATCTCAAGGTACATGAGAATCTATATTGAGGGTTCGCAATCATCAGGCAAACCAGCCGAAACAGCTGAAATGGTCAGTCGCTCAGTGGGTAGTTTGTTGTCACTTAGAAGGCGCCGAGGATTGTCTGCAAGCACCATGTGGGGTGTTGCCATTGGTTTACTTATCGCATGCGTAACCAGCCTAAATGTGACAATTTCAATTGTTCTACAACTTGGCGACGCAATTGCTGGTGTTGCTAACGGTCTAGTTGATACAGATGTTTCAGCATTAGCGGATTTTGGCGGTGGTGTGGCTTTACCTGTAATGGAAGATGCTAGTTCGGTTGGAGAAAATATCCGGATGTTCAAAATCGTTGTTTCAATATTGATTCTGATTCAGGTTGCGGCGGTATCATTGATTGCTACAAGGCTGCGTGGTGGTGGGTTTACTAGTGCTCTTGGCCAATCTATTTCCTTCCTTTGGATTGCCGGTTTAACTTCATTACTAACCGCGGTGATACTTGGCGCTGCGTCATCGATATTTTCGGTTTAATGATTGTCAAGTATTATAGATTGATTCCACAATTACGCAATATGCAACCGGCCCCCGGTCCCCCTGTACAAGCCCAAAACCCGCAACCAATGCAACCAATGCAACCTATGCAACCAATGGCGGCATACCAACCTCAGCCGAAATTTTTAGATAAATATGGCTCTTACTCATTCAGTAAATGGCTAATGATTGCCATTGTAATTATTGTAATTGGTGCCATGTTTGCACAGGTTACAGATTTAGTTGGAGCGCCTAATCCAGCAGACTATGAGGATGCTAGTAAATACGCAGAAGACCAGTTTTCCCATGAAAAGCTAGGCACCAGTCTGGGTGCGTTATCTAGCATGCTACAATCTGTGGGCATGGGTCTGATTGCCTATGCGTTACTACGTGAGGCTAATCAAGGCGACGCCCATCATACAGCAGTAAGAGTCACTGCAGTAATCACTGGTGTGTTGCTGATTGGTAATGTGGCAGCAGCAAATCTGTCAATTCTCTGATTAGCGTTTCATCTCTTCAGCGATTCGTTTCTTGCTAGCAGTCCATGAACAGATTGGACATGTAGTTAGATCATGACCTCTTGCCGGACAGTATTCACGACCAAAAAAGATAATTTGTAAGTGTAATTTATTCCACAATTCTTTGGGAAATATGGCTTTCAAATCTTTTTCAGTTTTATCGACATTCTTACCATTCGACAAACCCCATCTCGCGGCTAATCGGTGTATGTGAGTGTCTATGGGGAAAGCCGGTACGCCAAATGACTGAGCCATGACTACACCAGCCGTTTTGTGACCGACACCAGGCAATGCCTCTAATGCTTCAAATGAAGCAGGAACCTCTCCACTGTGAGTTTCCATGAGCATTTCTGACATCCGTCTAATGTTCTTGGCTTTGGTAGGTGCAAGTCCGACTTGACGAATATCGCCTAAAATTACTTCAACCGGTAATTGGGCCATTGCTTTGGCATTTGGCGCCTTGGCAAATAACGCTGGAGTTACTTCGTTGACTTTCAAATCAGTAGTTTGAGCGCTCATTAGAACTGCTACTAGTAATTGGAAAGCGTTTTGATGGTCAAGAGGGACCGGGGTTTCAGGGTATAATTCTTCGAGCATGACAGCGATTTTTTCAGCTTTCTCGCTGCGCTTCATTCACTCGCCTCGGCGTTTGAGTATCTGTGGTGGAATCCGGTAAACATAATCCATTGAATCACCTTTTAGTGTGATTGATTCATGATTAAAGATCACTTTTTTTACGACTGAGTCTATACCATGAAGGGGCATTGAGGCTGAGAATTGACCGTCTGAATAAATGGCAATTCCGGTTTCGACATCTGGTGCTTTTGAGGTAAATGAAGCGATTTTTTCATTGTGTAAAACTGTACCAAGGCCATTGAATGTTTTAGTGAACTTGCTGACAATATCTTCCCATTGGGTAATCTCAAATTCCTCTGTCATGTTAATCACTCACTGTTCATATTCTCCGCCAGTCAACCAGCCAAATACTAGGCCTAAGGCGATGGAAATCATTGGTATTACATTGCAGATAAGTGTCTCCAATGGTTCAGTAGTTGGTTTTCCTGCGATGTACCAGATTATTAACGCTAGAAACATTCCCGGCAGCACCATAGAGGCTCCCATGATAGCAGTACGCAATGTTCGCATGTACTTTCCACATCCTCGCCTTTCATCAATGTATGTTCAAGACAAGCGCTTTGTCATGTTGTCTCCAGACAGGGAATTTAGGATATCATCTGATTCTAGCCAGCCCTTTCTAGCGGCCATTACACCATAAGCGACGTCAGCTAAACCACGGACTGAGTGGGCATCAGGGTTGATAATCACCGGTACATTGTTGGTTTTGGCATATTTACACAAGCGCCAGTCTAAGTCTAATCGGTACGGACTGGCGTTTAATTCAACAGCCTTCATTCGTCCCGCAGCATTATGTTCAGCCATATGCTCAATTACCGCAAACATATCTACTTCATAGCCGTCTCTGCCTTGTAAAATACGACCTGTTGGATGTCCAAGAATCGACGTGGCAGGGTGGTCAATTACTCGGAGTAATTCCTCAGTATTGGTTACCTCATCTCGATTCTTCCACTTGGTCATGGCGTGAACAGAGGCGACAACATAATCCAATTCAGCCAGTACATCATCAGGATGGTCTAATTTTCCGTCCTCAAGAATATCTGATTCTACGCCGTGGAATAAGCGGAAATCTACTCCTTCCTTGGCCCAGTCAGAATTGTATTGTTTGATTAGCACACCTTGGGCAAGCAAGTCCTCAGCACTAGCGCCATTGGCGATTTTCAAAGTTGGTGAGTGGTCAGCGATACCAAGCCAATTCCAGCCAATCTTACGTGCTGCATCAGCCATTTGTTCTAGACTCGCATCGCCGTCAGAAAGAGTGGTATGGTTGTGTAACGCTCCTCGAATATCAGAAGGGACGATTAATCGAGGCAGTAACTTGTCAGTGGCAGCAGCGATTTCACCAGTGTCTTCACGTAGTTCGGGTGAGACCCAGTCAAGGTCTAGGTGTCGGTAAATATCCGCTTCATCTAATGCTGGCAACGAAAGGTGTGCTGACGCCATACCCTTTAGTTCCCCAGCTTCCGCTTCGGGAACTAGACCAAATTCACTTAATCTGAGGCCACGATCAATTGCTCGTTGACGCATGACAATATTGTGTTCTTTACTACCGGTAAAGTATGCTAAAGTAAACGGAAACACCTCTGGTGTAACTAACCTTACTTGAGCATCAATAGTGCCGCCTGACTCTAATTGCTCGTAATCATCGCCACCAATTGCATCCATTACATTAGGGTCAATATGGCCGACAGAGAATCCGCCTTCGAAGATACTTGTATCAAGGATTAGACTGATTTTAGATTCACCAGCACCTTTGACGTCCGCAATCCCGGGTAATCCTAGAATGGCTTTACTAACTCGGTCTTTGTCTTCATCAAGTACTCCTACAACGACATCTAGATCGCCAATAGTTTCCTTCCGTCGTCTTGCACTGCCAGCAAGTTGGGCTTTGATGACGCCATCGATGGAGGCGATTTTTTGTTCAAATGCTTCACCATACATTAACCCAATATCGAGTCTTCTGCGGGCTCTGAATCTTGCTAATAATTCGATGCCGTCTAGCATTTTTTGTTGTGATTTGGCGCCAAAACCTTTCAATCCAGCGATGGCATCTTCCTCGGCTGCTTGACGTAGTGTGGCAATTGAGTCAACTCCTAGTTCTTCATTCATTATTTTGATACGCTTGGGGCCAAGTCCAGGAATCCCAAGCATCTCAATTAGTCCCGGAGGGGTGTTATTGTGTAAATCAACCCAATCACTTGGCCATCGTCCTTCACCAACTGCTTGAGATATTGCTGAGCCAAGTCCTTTACCAATACCCTTGATGTCAAACAATTCTCCTGTTGCGACTAGTTCTCCTAAATCCTCAGTGATACCGCCTAGTGTTCGGCTAGCATTTTGGTACGATCTAAGCCTAAACACATTGGCGCCTTGTAATTCCAGCAGCACTGCAACCTGATGTAATGCTTGAGCGATTTGATTGCGTGAAAAGAATGGTGGACCTGTCGGCCGCGGTTTCGCCAAGGTGAAGTCGTTGCCAGCCATGTGCAGAACAATGCGAAGTCGTTGACAAACCTTACCCTTGGGCTGATTGAATAATTAATACAGATTGGTGCTTAAGAACATCCACTATTACCCCTTGCCATGGCAGGGGTCGATGTGGTGTTTATCGAACACCTCGCAGAAGCGCTATGCGGCTTATCAGCAGTGCTATTCACCTTCATAGCGACGTTTTCTCGTTCAGAGAAAGCCGAATATATGGTGCAAAATATCATCGCTGGGTCCTTGATTCTGTGTGCTGTCGTGTTGTGGTGGCTGGCTTTGTCTGGTGGCTCACTGTGGGGCTCGGAATACCTGCCAAAACCACTTTCACTAGTTTGCATCATTATTGCTATCTCAGCACGAATGAACATTCGTGGTACTAATGTATCATTTGGAGCCAATCCACATTCAATTGGTAAGCGTGAAGAAGAATAATCAAACTATTTCCCCACGAGGTTCGTGGTCGCCTTCGGCAGTAGAATTCTCACCTGCTTCAGTGGCTTCTTTGGCCATCTTTTTCTTAATGAAGTCACGCATGTACTCAGGTAATTCACCGTTGACAAATATTACATCATTGACATTATCGAGTTTCATTAGCGAGTAAAATATCTGCATGGCAGTCATTGGGGTAGAAGAACAACCATTACAACCACCGTCTAAAGACAGCATAATATTGCCTTCTGCGGTATCAATAACGGTGACTACGCCATCGTGGGCATCTAATACTTCCTGGACAGGTCCAATTTCGGCTAAGATTTCCTCCGCACTGATTGACATGGTAGACCGTGGAGGTCATCTTTTTTGAATCATTTCTCTATTTTGCTAGTTTTTTTGGCCTCCGCTTTGCTAAAAAGCAGTAACAATGGACTATTTTTGTCGATAAAATAGGGGAACCACTTATGAGGAGTTCTCGGGTCGCCGGCTCAATAGGTGCTTATTATGGATATTACAAATATACCTTTGATTGCAGCAGTGACCGGCCTTTTGGGTCTGGTAATTGCTTTTGGACTGTACTTGAGAGTAAATAGTGTGAAAATCGACAACAAAACAGTTGCCGACATCACTGAAGAAATACAAGATGGTGCTATGGCCTTTTTACAGGCAGAGTATAAAATTCTTGGAATCTTCGTCGTAGTTGTTGGGGCGCTATTGTTCGTGCTCAACGATGTCGAGACCACCTTGGCCTTCTTTGCTGGTGCACTGGCATCGGTAGCAGCAGGTTTCTCTGGGATGAAAGCAGCAACCTCCGCTAATGGAAGAACTGCAATGGCCGCTAAGAATGGCGGACAATCTGCAGCCCTCGCAGTATCTTACAACGGCGGCGCCGTTATGGGTCTGTCAGTCGGTGGACTTGGTCTGCTCGGTATCTCACTAGTTGCTTACTGGTTAGGTGCTGGTGACGTAGCTGGGTCTGGCGAAGATGCGGCTGCTAGTGGTCTAAACATCATTAAGGCAGCAGCAGGATTTGGTATGGGGGCTTCTTCAATTGCTCTATTCGCTCGTGTTGGTGGTGGAATTTACACCAAGGCAGCTGACGTTGGTGCTGACCTAGTTGGTAAGGTTGAAGCTGGTATTCCAGAGGACGACCCAAGAAATCCTGGTGTTATCGCCGACAACGTTGGCGACAACGTTGGTGACGTAGCAGGAATGGGTGCTGATATCTTCGAATCATTTGTCGGCTCTATTATTGCAGCAATGATCATCGCTAACGAATTCACTACTCCAAACGCAGCAGATTATGTGCTTCTGCCAATCCTGCTTGGATTCATTGGTTACACTGCTTCTATTATTGGTGTGTTCTCAATGGCCTTCCTAAAGAATGGCAAAGACCCGGCAGCAGCGCTTAGAAATACCACCTTCATCGCAGCAATTTTGTTTGCAGTAGGTGGCTATGCAGCAATTCAACAAGGTTTCATCGATGTCAAATATGGCGTCATGCACTCAGTAGTTCTGGGTAGCGTCGTTGGTATTCTAATCGGTTTAGTTACCGAGTATTACACAGGTATTGAGCCAGTATTTGGCATCAAGACCAAGGCTATTCCACACATTGGGGAAATGTCCAAGACTGGTCCGGCAACCAATGCTATTGCTGGGTTATCAGTTGGCATGATGTCAACATTCATTCCAATTCTATTGATTGCTCTTGGTATCCTTGGCGCTAACGAATTTGGCGGTAAGGATTTAGGATTGTACTGTATTGCTATGGCTGCTATGGGTATGCTAGCAACAGTTGGTGTGACAATGACTGTCGATGCTTACGGTCCAGTAGCAGACAATGCTGGTGGAATTGCTGAGATGAGTGGACTTGGAGATGATGTCCGGGCAATCACCGATGAACTAGATTCTATCGGTAACACTACTGCAGCAGTTGGCAAAGGATTCGCTATCGGTTCAGCGGCTTTGACTTCTCTAGCATTGTTTGCCGCATATACTGCAACCATCGAAGGTGGAGTAAACCTTGACCTGACAGAGCCAATAGTAGTCATCGGATTACTAATTGGTGGTGGACTACCATTCGTTGTTGCGGCTATGACTATGACTTCAGTTGGTAAGGCTGCAGGCGATATGGTTGTTGAAATCCGTCGACAATTCAAAGAAATTGACGGACTACTAGAAGGCAGAGAAGGTGTCAAGCCTGATTCCAAGAAATGTGTCGATATCTCAACACAAGCAGCTCTAAGAGAAATGGTCGGTCCCGGTGTAGTAGCAATTGCTGCACCAGTGATTGTTGGTTTTGTGCTTGGAACTCAAGCCCTTGGTGGTATGCTGGCAGGTTCTCTGGTCACTGGTGTTCTAATGGCGCTATTCATGGCTAATGCTGGTGGTGCTTGGGACAACGCCAAGAAAGCGATTGAACAAGGCCACATTGAAGGTGCAAAGAAGGGTGACAGTGCCCACGATGCAGCAGTTATCGGTGATACAATTGGCGATCCATTCAAAGACACCTCTGGTCCTTCACTCAATATCCTAATCAAGTTGATGTCCATTGTTGCGGTGGTACTTGCCGGAACTGGAAAGTTGAATGATACAGGTCTTCTTTGATTAGAATCTGAAAAACTTAGAAGCGTTAGGCTTTCAAAAGAAGTCTAACAGGCACAACCATGCGTGCTCACCTGCTGGCGCTTTTGATGATGACAGTCA
>JABJMO010000014.1 GCA_018659375.1 Methanobacteriota archaeon
TAGACAAGTAACTAGAATCGAAATACCAGATACAGTAAGTATCGAACTTTCGATGAGAGTAGCTAACTGAGACTAGAGATTTTCAATCTCTGCCACACCTGATTCAATTAGCCAATCAGCAGTGTCTTTATCGATAAAGTGGATATCATCTTCTTCAAGAACCAACTCAACACCATCACTGAGCATTACCGCATCTGGTAATGATTGAATAATTTTAATTCTAACCATTTCTTCTTTTTCAGACTCCTGTTTGTCTTCACTCTTTTCAGGCATATCTTCAACAAATTCAGTTATTTTGTTAGGTTTTGTTTTGGATGGGGCTAATTCCATCGCAGCCATGTGTTTTTCGTCGCCCGATTTGCTCGTAGTTGATGGCTTAGTAATCATACTGGGTTTGTTGACATCATCAGCTAAGTCCGATTTGACATATTCGTCGATATCGGGCCATTCTTCATTGTACATTCGATCTTCTTCATCATATTGAGAATCCTTTACTTCTATTACCGGCTCATTATCTTCGATAACTAATTCCGGTGGCATTTGTCCCGTTAGGCCTTCAGGACTTTCAATAAAGGAATCTAATTGGGTTGTCCCCGGAGAATGTTTTCGCTTTGCTGAAAGACCTTCACCCAAAATTCCTTTTTGCATTGATTCCCAATCAAGAGTCTTTTTAAAACGATCCATTTGAGTTACAATTCCGTTGTAAAACGCCTTTTCAGCTGGGTCATGCCTTTGCCAATCCATAGGTGGTAAATCTTGACTTGTTCCCATTTGCGCATCAATTCTAAGCGATTGTGTTGCCAAATATTGCATCATAGTAACCAGCCTTTTACGCGACAATTCAGATGCAATGCGGCGAATATTAGCCTGCCTCTTTTGTTCATTTTGAAGTCGAAGGCCAGTAATGCCGTTGATGTTCATATCCCGAATATTTGAATCAATATCAGCCAGTAGTTTACCAACCATCTCCCAAAAGTTTTGACGCGGTAATGGTACAGGCATATGCCTTGACGCTTGTTGCCTTCTAGTGGCAAATAACTCTTCTTCGATATCGCGCGCTTGAGTCGCATCGAGATATCTGCCGCCCGCCATAACCGAGCCTCGAATATGAAAGGACTTGAACATTAATATTGAAACAACTCATCAACTGGTTCATAATCAAAGACCTCACCTCGCTAAGCGAGGTGCTATGAAATGACAAGCGTGTTGGTGTTGAAAAACTCTTCAATACCACATATACGCGTCATAATCCTAACCTTGATGATGGTATTAGCCCCGCTTACTTCTAGCCTTTCTGCCTCTGCATGGGATAGTGACCCAGAGAATAATTGGTCAAGGGAGATAACCCATGATTTGACAGACAACATGAGTTATGTCAACACCACTTCTTACGATGTTTTCCAAGTGCCTAGCAATCATACCATTACTCAAGCAAGCCTTGGATTATCAGGTTACTGGAATGAGGTGAATTATTCGAATACTAGTTTTGGAACCAGTACTCAAAACCAATGGAATGGGACCAATAACCAAACGGAATATGATGAAAATACTGGCAATCTAAGGCTGTTGAAAAATAATGTTTCAGATCAAATTAATGACTTTGAAACGGTTTCAAAGGTTCCAAGCAACGGTTGGTTGGCCAATGGTAACAATAGTAGCATCTGGACCATTATTCAAAACAACTCAAATCTAAATTCACAGTCTAATATGCAGTTGCCAAATAGTGGTTATCAAAATACCTCTTTTTTGGGGACTTTTGGTAACGGTGATATTTCATCCAATACTCAAACATGTATCAGAAGTCCAATCATTAATGTTCCAAGAATAATTTCCAATTACTCAATAACGTTTCAACATTGGACAGCTATAGATTCATCAGATTCTGTTTGGGTCGAATATTTGAGTGAGCATAACGAATGGATATCTTTACCAATTCCCTTTAATGGTGGCATTAATCATTGGTCAGGGCAAACAAATAGTTGGGATTTAGTCAATATTAGCCTTGATGGATTGCTTTCACAGAACCAATCAAGTACCTATTTTCAGTTCTGCTTGCTAACTAGTGAGGTGATTTCCCCTAGAGGAGGCTGGTTTATTGACGACTTGTTAATCTACAATCAGGGTGATAAAAAGGGTTCATGGTTTCATGGTAACTTTACCGGAGATTATTTGCCAAACGCATTATCAAGTATTATTTTCCCGGTTAATTTCTCCAATATCCCTTACGTTGATGAGATTGAAATAAATATTAATTGGGATATCCAAGGGTATCTCTATGATTATCTAATGGTAGATTATTCAATTGATAATGGTACGACTTGGACCTCAATTTCAGGTACTTATGGAATTCCAGGATTGGGCATTACCTACAATGGTAATTTCTTCTATGCTGAATCAAGAGGTTGGATACCAATCTATCTTGGTCTAAATCACAACTTTTCTACTTCAGGCGGTCTAAATCATACTTTATTGAAATTCACAGTTCACACAAACCTTCAACAAAATCATGGGGGTTCTGTTTCGTCAGGATGGGAAGGCATCGCAATTGATGAAATTGTTTTCCACCATCAGCGGGGTACTAATTTAGCCCAAAGCACGG
This sequence comes from Methanobacteriota archaeon, assembly GCA_018659375.1. Taxonomy (GTDB): domain Archaea; phylum Thermoplasmatota; class Poseidoniia; order Poseidoniales; family Poseidoniaceae; genus MGIIa-L1. Next base: position 2,600 of record JABJMO010000014.1, read on the forward strand.
TTTTCAAGGATTTCAATAATCCACCGAACGTCTTTGTTGATTCATCAGATGGTTGGTTATCAAATGGTTCTGCAACACTAAACCAATGGCAATGGACTAATATGATGGGTCTAAATGCTCAGGACTCAATTAGTTATAATTTCAATAATTTCGCTTCCTTACCATCAGGTTGGTCAATATCTGCCCAAGATTCTAACCAATGGGAATATGGTGAAATCCCTAATAATGCAATATATGGTCCTGACGCTTGGAATTCAGGCGACTACGGTTTTGGTATTGCCTTAAATGGCAAGTATTCTAATGAAATGCTAACTCACTTATACTCTCCAGAGTATAACCTTCCAGAAAATTCTACCTCAAGGTTGACATTCAGAAGTTGGGTTTGTACTGAAGCGAATTGGGATGGAGGTACCGTATCTGCTTCTACAGATGGTGGGATTAATTGGTGGTACCTGCCGGCAAATATTGGTAGTTTCCACGATCAAATATCTACGGTAAACTCCAATTCCCCGTTTTTTAATGAAGGTATTTTAGACGGCTCGACAATTAGTAATAACTGTCGTAACTCTTCTAGACCATTTGATTTGAAACAGTATGATGTGTCGAATTTGTCTGGAAATGATATTCGATTCAAGTATTCCTTTTTCTCCGACCAACTTATTGAATTGGATGGTTGGTACATAGATGATGCAGGAATTGAAATTGATATGTACCAAGAGTCTGGTACTTGGCTCTCACCAACAATTTATCCAGATGATGAAATTGGTTGGGGACAGTTAGACGGCTTTGTTGACCAACCTGAGGGAACCGCAGTCAAGTTTGAGATAATTGATAATTCCACAGGTCAAGTAATTCCAGGATACTCAAATCGCTCACTTCCAATCGATATAAACCTGAACCCATTAGCGGTTAATGCAATCAAGGTAAGGGTAACTTTTTCCAGCACTAACCCATATCTGACACCTTCAATCGAACGACTTGAGTTCGGAATAAATTCCTACATCGATTGGTATCACGTGAAGAATGGAGTTTATTCAACTGAGAATTATTCTGAATTTTACTTATCAGAAGACAATGCAATCTTAACTAATTCTCAATCCTCAATCAATATTGACATCAACCCGATCTGTCCGTTCTCATCAGCCACAGTAATCACGAATGGCCATAATATTACTCAATCTTCACAAATATTTGATCAATTCATACAATTGTCTTCTGATCTCACAAATTATCAAGAATCCAATATTCCATCTCTAAGTGATAATCTAACATTATCTATTGATACAACTGGTTCGATACAGCAAGTAGTATACCAGCCAAATTGTGTGGTATCATCAAAACTGATCGATGTGGGCCTTGGAGATAACATGGATGAGTTATTTACGCTACCTAATTATGTTTCTAGCCAAAGTATTGCAAGTACAAATTCATTCACTAGTGTATCACTCAACGGTTCAGTGATATTGCCAGACAATAACGGTACTTACGTGCTAGATTTGCTTAAAGACCAAACAGTAAATCTGGATTATCAGATAATGACTTTGCATAATAATTTGGTAGACATCGACTCTCAATTGATTAATCTAGACTTGACTATTGATTCATTAGTCGAGGGACAGTTAGCAGTTCCACAATTTGCTGATTTAACTTATGGCATTGGGCTGACCAGTTCAAACCTCAAATCATTCAGTGAATGCCCATCTAAATCCTTTGACAATGGAATGCTGGGCATTAGCATGGGTATCGCTAATTGCACGATATCCCTAACCTCAAATACTAAATCGACAATTAAACTAAACAATTTGTTAGTGATTTCCCCCTTAGATCAAATAATCACGAACCTGTCGATTAATCAGCTTAATCAAGCCAAAAATCAACATTTAGATAGTGGCAATCACGCCCTTCTCGAGATGCCTATTCATGTAAAGAGTGAATTTGGCAAGGTTTCGACTAAGATTAATTACACCTCATATTTGCATCAAATCGACCGTATTGATAACATTGACAAAACTCAATGGCTGCCTAATACTGACATAACATTACAAACTTCACACATACGTTTTGACCCTATCACAATGAGTGAAACCGGTTATGGGTTTGACAAAATAACACTCGCTGCTTCAGTCGATTCAGGCGCAGCTAATAATGAATTTATTATTGAAGTAAATGATTTGTACTCCGACCACAAATTCATCATAAATAGTGGGTCTGAGAAAGTTTCAATCAATGATCTGAAATCGAATGTTTCATGTCTTGAAGGGTACTGTTCGATAAATTGGACTATTACCAGTAGCTGGCAACTAGATGATATTGATGATGTCAATTGGCTAATCTCTTCCACTGATTTTGAGGGTTTAGTGACTGGTCCTACAAGTGTTAAACGACAGACACAGTTTAATGAAATTGAAAATGATTTGGAGATATTTGAATTATCGGCAAGTGATTCAAACTCAAGAGTCATTACCGATTGGACAAGTGCTAACTGGCCGTATCGATTTAACAGCCAAGAAATATTATCAGTAAATGGCCAGGTTAGGTTTCAAGGTATTACCGATGGATTGGTAAACTCAGGAGACGGCGAGGTTGCAATAATTCTCACAGCGGTGCCACCGACAAATGTATCGGGCGGTATGAATGAGTGGATTGGTGAACCGGTAAATTGGTCACAGTCATGGTTTGTCGAAGTAGGCCAAGATGGTAAATTCACAGTTGACATCAGTACTCCAAGCAATAACCAAGTGCCAAGTAATACAAATCTCAAACTGCATGCACAGTTATCTCGCTTGGGCCCACTAGACGATATTAGTGCTAATTCATTGGACCAAACCTCATCAAATATTGGTACAAAATTAATTTTCGATACTGGCAGTCCGCAAATTAAAGCCATCAATATCTATGACCCATCAGGTCTTACTACAGCAGATGGCCACATATGGACCTTAGATCAAGATATACCAATTCAAGTTAATATCGAAGATGTAGAAGGTTTAGACACAGAATTGACTGTTTATACTTGGGCAGAATATACTGATGACCAAAATGGTGATGGGTTGATGGATGAGGAAGAATATCGTATCACAACTGTTTCGGTTAACTACGCTTCAACCTCAGCGATGGTTGACATTCCTGCTATTTCGTGGCAAGAAGTCAAAGGTCCACTGTCAAGTGGTAAGCTTAGCATAGTTCTGCAAATAAGTGACTTAGCTGGCAATGCATTAGCCAATGGTGGAACATTTGGAGAGACTACTGATGCAGCAACGATATTAGTTCAAGATCAATTACAAACATTACTCGACACTTCAGCTCTATCGTTGGACCACTTTGATAATAAATTACTACCAACGTATGAACACACATTCAGTTACTCATTAACAGATTTCAACGGTATTGATTCTTTAGATTCAATTAATCTAGCTCTACTAGGTAGAGAATCACCAGACCAATGCAATATTGATTATTATCCAAGAACATCCTCCACAAATTATGATGAGAATTGTTTTATCTCACCTCCAATTACTCAAGTAACTAAATTCCAGAGCGTTCAAAAATGGTACGTTGAAGTGAAATTTGCCATTGGTTGGCAAGCCGCACAAACCTATGCCAAAGATGGTGGTATACCTTCACTAAAGGCGTTTGATGAAGGACAAGATTTGTTACTAGGTACTTCTTTACTACGCAGTTTTTCTTGGCAATCCAACACCGAGATAATTACTAACCAATTGGCTTTTTCTGACCAAACCTTACCCACAGGCCAGTCAGATAATTCTTCAGCGTGGGTCAGCCCAGGTGATGAGTTGACAATATCTGCAATGCTGCTACACAATGGTAGCCAGCAAATTATTACTAACTTATCCGACATGAATTCCTTGGGTTGCATTATCGACGGTGTGTCTACAGAATCTATTACTGCGGAATTTTCTAACGGATTTTTACAATGTAATATTACGGTGCCATCCAGTAGTTCAAGCTCTGTTTTTGATGTACAACTGTGGGTGTTGTCTGATGACGGACAGTTTAATTCAACCTCAAATGGAACAATCAAAGTTGACAAAGCGCGTCCAATACTAAATCTGGCATTAGGTGATTTACTCCGATTGGATTCTGACAAGTTAGATAGAGTGAGGTTTAGTGCTGAAGTCTACGAAACAACTGAACTGATTAATCCGGAATTAATCGTTTACTGGAATTTGGTACGAGATGGTCAACAACTTAACCAAGAACCATTCACTTCCCCTCTAAGCTTACAAAGTGTTGCAGATTCATTGTACAAATTTGACGACATAGTGAACCTAAACCAAACTGGCGAATTTAACATTAGTGAAGGTGTCGGATTAGTTATTTGGCTGACTTTGCCAGATAATTCAGGTAAACCTTTGATGGGTTTTGCTACGATTGAAGAACCGCTAATCCCTAAGTTGACATGGATTGATTTTGAACCAGTGATTAATCTTGTTGAACTAAGAACAGATAAACCCGTCAACGGTGAGGCGCTATTGGTTACTACGAGGTTGGTCAATACTGGATTAGAGCAAGGCCAAGTAACGGTGCATATATCTGATATTAATGGCAAATTACTCGCATCAAAAGAAGTGGTTATTGATGGTGGTGCCTACAAATTAATCGATTGGGAAATTGAAGCATGGACGGTAGGCGATATTCAATTAATTGTTAGTTTACCTAATTATTCCCAAGCAGTATTGTTAGAGATTGAAGATGTTGAAGAATTTCAGTCCTCTCAAAGAGATTTGATGGGCACTCTTGGTCTGGTGATTATTTTCATTGTGGTTATAGTCGGTGGCTTTGGTTATGCGTATCTGCAAAGAGCTAAAGATTTAGAGCAATACACTAAAATCCACATTGATCAAATACGTAGTCAGAAGCGATTAGATCGAGAAAACCTAGCGCCAAACCAAACCAACTCCGAAGAGGAATAATCAAGAATGAAATGTCCCACGCCTGTAACATAAGCCGGGGTTCCCGAGCGGTCAAAGGGGGTGGACTCAAGATCCTCTGCGTAATGCTTCGCAGGTTCGAATCCTGCCCCCGGCACTATTTTTCTATATTCAAACAGCACCATTGAATGTCACATTACCATAATTTGATTTTCTAACTATACTCATAGTTTGAATCTTACTTTCCACCGAGACAATATAGTAGTGTAAACACACAAATATAGGTTATTAATTTCGGAATGTTTAATTATTAACAGGTATTCAAATTATCATGGCTTGTGAATGTTGTAACTGTAATCCATGTGGCGTTAGCTGCACATGTGATGGATGTTGTTAGATAGATAGATAAAAACTAGTTAGAGTTAATTCTCTAGTATCTCAATCTTGAAAGTAGTGGTGCTTATTGAGGTTTCACCATATCATTAATGATATGGATAAAAGTGAATTCAGCACCTATATTAAATCGCTAAATATGAGTTAATCGTTTTCATCGGAATGAAATTATTATTGCCTCTCAATGATTGGCCAAACCATGGGAAAGAGTGTTTTTGTTAAGTTCGTGTCCGAACCAAAAAATGATTCATTGAAGTCGATAATAGGAATTGCTTGTGCTGCACAAGCGATAAATGATGGACATGAAGTTAGCGTATTCTTTGCCGGTTCAGGAACAAGATTGCTTGATGGGGAATATATTGGGGAATTAAACAAGGAAATGGGGACAGATTCTACAATGGTTTCAGATATGTTAAGCAAAATCTTTGACAATGCTGTGGTTTATTGTTCATTTGCTTCAGTAAAGGCAACTCTTGGACACAGCGAAGGCGATGGTGCGTTAAACATAGCAGATGACAAAATCACTTGGAGCGGCCCGCCTGGAGTGATCAAACTTGCAACGAATTCAGATGTTCAACTAACCTACTGATTTGTTTCAATGGGTACACAGTGTTGCAGCAAGTTCGCCGCAGGACGATATGGGATGTTAACCGAAGCAAATCATGATTCACTTTTGTAAATGATCCATTCTCAATTGACTGCTAATGCCTTCCTATTAAATTTGAAAAGCCTGATGAACCTGAGTTCGTTGGCAATCAATATGTCCCTTCCTCATGGCGTTTACGAAGATGTAGTTTCAGCGATTGGTCACACTCCACTCATTCGTTTGAACAAAGTGACTGCTAACTTATCAGGCTCTGAAGTTTGGGCTAAACTCGAACGCTGTAGTCCAGGAGGCTCAATCAAAGACAGAATTGGTCTTGCGATGATCTTGGAAGCAGAAGAGAATGGTTGGCTTAAACCCGGTGGAACCATTGTTGAAGGCACCAGTGGCAATACAGGTATTGGACTGGCGATGGTTGCAGCACAAAGGGGATACAAATGTGTGTTCACAATGCCTGATAAGATGGCGAAGGAGAAAATTGATCTCTTACGTGCTATGGGTGCAAGAGTAGAGATTTGTCCGACTGCAGTTGAAAAAGAAGACCCTCGTTCCTATTACATGGTCGCTGAGCGACTGAGCAAAGAGATTGAAGGAGCATGGTATCCAGATCAATATTCCAATCAATCAAATCCAAAAGCCCATATTCA
>JABJMO010000012.1 GCA_018659375.1 Methanobacteriota archaeon
GAATGCTCGGTTTTCAACCAAAGCCGTGTATTCTAACAATTGTCAACCTGCAAAGTCATGCGACAACTTCAATTCCATTTGTTTGATTACTCTAGGCCAAGCAATGGCTTTAGATTGAGCAGGTTCTTTTCATAAACTATTGGAACACCAGCAGCTTTGAATGCAGCAAGAGAAGATTCTCTACTAGGATTAAAACCGATAAATCTACTACCTTCTACTTGCATTGACAAATCCATCTCCGAGTCTCCCACTGAAACACAATCCTTGACATCAAATCCTTGCATTGATAATATTCTTTCAATTACTGCATCTTTCTTAGTTGCATGCAGGCGACATATCCCCTCATCCGACAAAGTATCATCATCATTGAACTCAAATCCATTGGCAATCCAGTCATCCACTTTTAGCATACCGGCAATTGATGATACAAAGATGTCAACACCTGCACTTACTATGGCGACAAATATACCTGCATCCTTTAGTTGGGCGATGAGTTCCTTAGCACCAGGCATTAGTTTAACCCCTGAATATGACCTAAACAGTTCATCGCGATAGATTGGATCTTGTACCGCTTTCCACATTTGAATATCCGAGCGCATGAACTCCAAATCGGTGAATTCACCATTGATAAAACGCGTCAGATTCTGGGAATTATCTGTCCCGAAATAATCGTGCAGGGTTTTCCATGAGCTGACTGAATCTACCAAGACTCCATCACAATCAAAGACGACGACCTTAGGCTGGCTAACAACTGTTCCCGACATAGTCTTGAGTTATTGTTTTCCTAAAAAAACACTCGTCACTGACCTCACCTAGTTCTCACTATGCAATAGTCGAGCGAAGCACGTCAGTGAAAGGGCCGAAACCCCTTCACTGACGTCTTGTCTTAGTGTTCTTTAGTCACTTCAAACTGCTTGATTCCAACTTAATCCTCGGTAAGTCTTCAAGGTTGCACCTTCAGCGTCACCTGGAGGATTGTAGATAATTCTAATTGTTGCATCAACAAGTGGAGTTCCATCAGCCAAGTGAGTCTTGACATATATGTCATCACCAGTACTAAAGGTAGATATCACTTCTTCACCATCAAGTGTCACTACGTCACCGAAAGTAACTAGTGAATCACTGTTAGATGGTGAGAAACCGTATACTTGAAGTGGCGAAGCTAGGTTGATTGTCTGAGATTCCGGATCACCTGTTGCATTGATATAGGCTACTGTTACTTCCACAGCTTGTGTTGCAAGAACTGTTTGTGCTTGCCCAATTGTGATCTTCCAGTGGGCTGTTTCAATGCTACCAGTATCGACGTTTTCAGCGCTAAATGTCACTACAGGGACTCCCTTGGTATCTGTATCAGCAAGTTGTGCTGCCCACACATAAACAACACCAGAAAGTACCACAGTAATAGCAACCATTAGGATAGTAGCGATAACTGGGCTCACAGCAGATTCGTCATCTGAAATAGTTTCTTCCATGAATTCTTCCTCATCGTCGTCTCTTCGTCCGGCAAAGACAAGAGCACTAACAAACAAACCAGTTAAGGCAACCGCTATGATACTTGGGGCGAATGATGCCACAGATAGTGCACCAATAGTCGAAACTGTAACAGGTAATTTGTCATCTCCAGTTTGCCAGTCTTCTAGAATTGCTCCACCGTATCCTTGCTCTGTGTGACCACATTGGCTTGCTTCACTCCATGCTACACTAGTTCCTGCAGCATTGGAGGTCATCAAGTTGTTACACCAGTTCTTGTCTTCAAATGCCGGTCTTCTATTAGATTGAGTGCCGTCTGCGGACTCACCAATTCTACCAGGTTCTGACCACTTGCCAAATACTTGGTTTCCTTGAACAGCGTTGTGAGATTCTGGTGAATCAGACTGTATGCTGTTACTGGCTGGAGTGCAGACTTGACCTGGATTACAGGTGACTACATCCACTTCAACCCAAACCTCTGTTGTCTGGTCAGTAACGTATACTTCCCAATCATCAATGTCAAGTGAAGTACCAAATGCTGGCGGTGTGTATAGACGTGGTAATTGAACTTCGGTATGACCGTCGGTTTGTAGAGTAACCTTGAGCAGGTGATCGTAGGTGTAGGCACCGTCATCTCCTCCAGCGTTAATGCTAAAGTCGACTGGAACCCATGTACCAGGCATGATGTTGTTAACCCCGTTGAAGTCAAATCCTTCAGCGTCATCTAGGTAGTAGTCTGGGACATTTTCTACAACATTGTCAACCTTAATTGCCAGTGTAACAGATACTGATTCTTGCACGTAGTTGTTTGGTGACAATGCAGTATAGTTAGGCATGTAAGATGGTTCAAGAACAGAATCAGATAATGTAAGAGTCATCTCACAGTATCCGTTAGCAGTTCTTGTTTGGTGTATACCATTGTTGTTTAGCATGTCTACTTCCCATGGTTCAGCGTTAGTTGTAGCATCGGTAATCAAATTGAATGATAGTGTATCTCCAACGATTGAGTGGCTGTAGTAGTTACTAGATGTACAGGTGTTGGTGTCTTCAAGAACCCATGTCAAATCTGCATCAACATGATCGATGTCTGACTTAATCGCCGACAAATCAAAGGTTAATGCATCAGAATCTGTTGTATCCTCTACTAGAGTCACTCGGTAATTACCGTTTAATTCACCAGTGAAACTGTTGGATGCATCAGTACTTGGTACTTGACCAGATACTGCAATTACTGGTTCATCATTTACCGGAGTAACTGAGAACGGTATTACAACTGGGTTAGCTTGTTGGTTTTCTGCACCATCATCTTCTAGAGTCAGTGTAATGTCGCAAATACCTCCTTCTTCCCATGCTTGGTTCTCGACGATTACAAGTTCATCGACTCCATTTACATTGGTTTGAAGGGATATCCCAATTTGGTCACAATCCGCTGCAGCGTCCCAAGTATATACTTGGTCTACTGGGTCTTGCTCATTGGCCATATCTCTGATGAACGAGTTTATTGTATCATTAGCAACCTTACCAAGTGGTTTGGTGTAACTAGTAAATCCTTCATCTCTAGAGTTGAAACGGTTACCAGCTGCGTCAGCATAAAGGTAGACATTTCCATTATCGCAGTCTGGGTCAGCATCAATTCTTGCATCACAGATAACTGGTGCATCGTTAACATTGAGGACTGTGTAGACAATAGTCTTAGTAGCAGTTTGACCATGGCTATCAACAACTTCATAGGTTAACTCAACAGTACCGAATTGATCGTTAATTGGAGTAACTGTAAATGTGCCTGATGCACCAGTCAAATCAGTAAAGTCTGTCAATATACTCGCAAAGGCATCCATATTATCAGCAGTTACATCCCATAGCATAGTTGCTTCATCATCTTGTTCGTCATCAACAAAGGTAGACAAATCATAAGTAAGTGTTCCAGAGTCTTCTAGAACTCTTACATCAACGACCAAGTCAGTTATTTCTGGACATGCACGCAAGATATCAAATGTCAAAGTCTGGGAAGTTGACATTACCAAGCTAGATTCTGTAGCCCAATCATATTGGCAAGTGTGTCTTGCTTCAGCAGCAGTCTTAACCATAACTTGGTAATTGTTTGCAGCAGTTGGAACATTACTAAATTCGAATGAACGATGTATTAGTACTTCGTTATCGATTGTACCATCTGCGAGATCTAACTTATTCATTACCAGTTCATAACCTTCTGTTAGTGTCTCTGCACCTGTTCCAACTGTAGATTGTAATGGAGCGACTGACGTGACATCATCAGTACCTACATTTTGTACAGTTGCAACAATAGTCATGCTATCTGCGCTAGTACCACCAATTGACGATACAGGCACTGAAATTTCTAGGTAACTGCCTTCAACTGAAATTGCATTAGCAGTAGGATCTAGTACCCATGTAGGATTGTTGTAGTAATAAACATCTGTTGAGGTACTTGTTACTACAACTGCGTAATCTGCCGCATAAGGCAGTGTATGAACTCCATTAAAACCAGTGGTGGACCCAGCCATATCGTTGCTGTCTACATAGATGTAAACATCGTTAGCAGCGCTAGTGATACTGTCAAGTCCAAAGAACAGGTTTCCAGCATCATTGGTTAGGTACATTGGACCACCAATTGCACCAGGCATAGCATATCCTGATGGATTTAATACATTGTTACCAAACCAGTCATCTGAAACTCCATCAGCAACCATTGTCCCTTCAAATACAGGAGAGCTATAAGCTGTGTAATCGCCATCAGATATAATCGACAGGCCTACAGATGCAGTAGGTTCTAAGCCAAGATGGTTCGCATCGATATCTAGCCAGTTTGCTTCATCAACAATGGATGTAGTATCAACTAGCATTCTTGTTTCATCAAGCGGGAAGTCAATTACAGTTAGCCTAGAGTTTGTCTGAGCATCAATTTGATTACCACCTGTATCGGTTATTGATTGCACTGTACCGCGTACGTTTTCAGCAAGCAGTGATGTGCTTGCATCAGTTAATCCACCATCCCAAAGGATTTCTGAATCAATCGCATGAACACCAACAAATCCGCTGACATCCATTGGATACAACCAAGCATAGTTGCTGTTCTCAATCATGATTCCAGTACCAGTTGCTCCACCGTCAAATGTAGCGTCTATTACGCTAACATCGATTCCATCTGTGTGAACACCCATTCCACCAGCACCAGCGGTAATTGTAGCACCGTTGGTAATAGTCAAGGCACCTCCACCGGCTTTGTAAACACCAGTTTCAAACCCGGAGATAGTAGTTCCATCTAATGACAAGTCGACATTGAAAGTATTATCGTCGTTGTATCCCATTGAACCTGACAAGTCGAATCCAGTGATTGTGGAACCTACATCAGACCATGAACATCCGTTGTTGACTACAGCATTTTGCCCAATATCAATAGTATTGGATTCTGTTGTTATGGCATAATCTTGTACGTCACAATTAGTCAAATCAAGTCCTATAGCATTCGGATTGTTATTTACTGAGTCGAAATTAATGTCGTTGTTGGAAATGGTTGGTCCGTCCCAGGAATTATCTACAGCTTGGGCTTCTTGGATTTGCAGAGCTAGTTCACCACACCATGATGAACAGTCTATTTCAAATCTCATAGCATCTCCAGCATTTAGTGTAACTGAAAGTGGTGTTGAGGAAGAACCGCTTGTAAATTCTACGACTGGATAGGCCGTATTAGTGGTATATCCTCCAATCTGACCTACTGTTGTTCCAATTCCGCCGCCAGTGTTTCCTGATTGTGGTGGAGCACCGGTGGTAGTAACAGACCATAGACCTACTGGGGCTGTTTGGGCTCTAATCCAACCACCGTCAAATCCGTCGCCATAGGTGTCAATACCAATCAATTCGTAATCAATTGGGTCAGCACCGTTGTTTTCGATAATTACTCCGTCCATTGTATTGGAATAACCATTGTCTGCATAGTTCGAGCTCCAAGCGTATCCAACACTGTAACTTGTAGGTTGAGTAGTCAATAATCCAGCAACCCCAGGATCCCAGAATTGCGGGGGATTGGTATTTCCAGTTGCAGACCATGCTCCAGTTTGGGATTTGATCACTTCAAATCCTCCTCCGTTAGCACCGTCGCCCCATATATCCTCTAGATTGAAGAAGTAGACACCTGGAGTGTTGAAAATTAATCCAGATGGAATTCCATCGACATTTGAGGTATCTCCTTCACTGCCTGGATTCCATTGTCCTAAGGTACCAGATGGGTCTTTGTAATTAACTCTAAGTTCAGAAATGTATGAACCACCTTCATGCAGACGAATAATCATTTCTTCGCCGGACCCTAGTGTTGTAGTAACGTCAGGTGAAGTACATTGTGGGCCACCGGTTCCAACACCATTACCCCAGCCACCACAGGAGCTGGTCCAGGATATGTAGGAAACTCCGTCATCAGGTTGTGGTGAGTTAACACCTGCAACGATGGATTCTACAATCTCCCCAGGCTTCTCCAGGCTGTCTGCTAATATGGCGGTAGTACCAGGATTATTGATAGTATTGCCTGATGCATCAAAATCACCATTTTGAGCACGGATAGCAATGTTCTCTTGATTATTAAATACGTTGTTATCAATAGTTACAAATTCTGTATCATCTGTGTATACACCAAATCTGCCACCGTTGAAAACGTTGTCAGAGATTGTTGGCATTACAGATGTGTCATCCATGTATCTTACGTGTATACAGGTGTTACAACTCATGACGTTATTAGTAATCTGAGTCAAATCTGTGTCTGAACCAGACCAAGCCATTACGTTGTAACCAGATGAGCCTACGAATGTATTCCCATCAATTACTACATTGTCAGAACCAATTTGCTCATGAGCAACGGCTGTAGTTCCACCAGAATTCCAATTTGAATCAAAGAATGATACACCAATAGTACAATCTGAGAATGTATTGCCAGCGATTGTTGCAGATATAGTACCAGACAGTCTAACGCAATAATCTAAGTCAGAATACAATGTTGGATAGAAGTAATATCCTCGATAGTGATTGATGAAACTGTTTTCGATATCAACAATCGATGGAACATACGTATTATATGATCCTGTAATTGATGAAAAGGTTCTGTCTCCTGTTCCTGTGGCAAATCCTACTACATTGTTTAGGTTAACTCCATCAATATCTAAGTTGAGTGCGCCTTCGCCTGAACCTTGTAGTCCACCAATTATAAGACCAACTACGTCTCCGTTTTCAGTCTTAGGATATAGACCATTGATTTCTCCGCCGTTCATGGTAATGGTAACTCCATATGGTACATCTGTAGTCCATTCTGTAATCCCCATAGAACCATATTCAGTGGTATATCCAGTGTCAAATACGATTGCGTTGTCAAGTATGTAGTTAACTCCGTCTCTCAAGACCAAATTTCCTGTATCAATCATGATTGCTTTACCAGTTAAGTCTAGACTTGAAGTACCATCATTGAACCCCTCGATGTCACTATACTCGACCATTCCGTTTGTATAGGTTCTACTGGAGCCGCTCGACAATGTTCCAGAACATGGAGCAACTACCACGTGATTTGAATCGCTGCCACATATACGGGCATCGATTGGGTCAGTCAATGCAAATTGTTCATAGTTAACACCGCTGCCAATGTCAGTTGCTCCATCACTTAAGATAGGTGTAGTTTGGATGTATCTAAAGTCAGCGTCATTTGTTGTGATGTCAGCCCATGAATAAGAGACCATAGCAACAGAAGATAGTGTGTAGGTGTTAAACAAGACAGAGTAGTCTGTAGTTCCCGTTCCATCTATGTCGTAAACCGAGAAGGCTAGACCTTCAGTAATTCCTGACCCGTCTGTAGTTCCAGAAGTAGAGGTTGCAGCATCTCTGCTTGACATAACCACATTAGTGTTGACTAATGGATTTCCATCGGCAGACAATAAAGCAGTGTAGCTTCGGTCTCTGTCAAATGTACCTGTAGAAGAAGAGTCGACTGAAACCAGGGTGCTATCAACAATTCCGTCTAGGAAGGTAACGGTGTTACCGTCTGTGATATTTACATCTTTAGTAACAGAGGTTAGAACTACGTCAACCATAGTTAGCGACCCGGTTCCATCTGCCTGAATACCAATATCGTTGTTGTTGAATGTCACTGTGTCAAAGTTATGGTTAGCGCTACTCTGAGAACCTACTTTCAGACCTGTGGCACCATTAGAGATGAATGAATTCGAGATAGTTGTATCAACATCATTTGTCAGGTAAACCGCAGTCCCAAGTCCATTGAAGTCAGAATTAGTAATTGACTGCTTACCACTACTAGTGGATTCTGTATAGAAACCATAGTTAGGATTAGCTCCAGCACTTGAATCATCAATTTCTAGACCATCTATGTATATGTTGTTAGCGCCGGAGGTTCTAACACCGTAAGCTACTGGATTGTCGATCTCAACGTTATTTAGCACAGTGATTGTATCCCCTTTCAAATCTACTCCTACAGTGGCATCAATAATATTTGAGTTAACAAGAGTTACCCCTTTTCCAGCAACCGCTTCTGAATAGGTTCCAAAGTTCGCTGGGTTTGAACCTGAACGGGCAAGTACCTCTACATTGTCTGGATTGTTGTTGTTGTTCCAATTTGCATAGGAGCCGGTATACCTGTGCCACATGTCAAATTGAAGTTCAACTTTGTCTATACTAGGATCTCTTAAATCCAGTGTAGGCCATTCAAGCAGCATATTTGAGCCAACTGTACTCGAAGATGAAGCGCGAGCCAAACATGCTTCGTAGTTAGTACCAGTAGGTCTTGTAGCACCAGTTGATGTGTCGTGATAAGTTCCTGCATTGTTGATGTTACCCAAACCTGGTCCAAATCTTCCGTCGATTGGATCATCGTATCCCCAAGTGAATAGTGGTCTGCTAGATACAGAAACAGGTTCTGGCGTGTCGCCTACTCCAACTCTGAATCCAAATTCATCTGGATATCCGTTACTGGACATTCCAAATAATCCACCAACGCTTGGCACAGAACTTGAGTAATAATTATAATACATGTTTGTTCCATATCTCCATGGGTTTAGTGTGGTACCCAAATAATTGCAATCCCAGAACGGAATTCCGCCCAATCCGCCTTGATATCCTACAGTGGTTGTTCCCAATGTAGAACCAACCGCAGCATCTGCTGTACCGTACGGATAGTATCCTACGTCATCAGCGCCATCAATGACATACTGATTGCCTGAAATGTCTGTAACCTTTATCATCAAATTGTCCAAAGCGACATATGGATATTGTCCACCAGTTGAGTGGTAAGACCAAGTTGGGAATCCTGTGCCACCATAATTAATCATCATACTTGGTTGAATGAAATCTTCTTGTCCAACCCAGCTTGATAAGTCTACTGTGTATTCTTCCCAATCATAACACCCATACATGTGATAGATGAAGCAGTTATTCATTCCAGGTATTTCTCCATAGACACTACCGTAGTTTCCAAACGGATAGTTGCTTGTGATTCCTTGAAGGACTGCACTAGTGAATACCTGTGGTAGTTTAGGTCCATCTTGAGCCACAACTCCATTGGAGTTGGCGGTAGAAGTATAGCCATCAAGGTTCAGTGAACCGCCATTTGAATCGATTCCAGTTAGCATATTGCTAACTGTGAATGTGTCTCCAGAGATTTCACCAGCATTGGTTAGAGCAACACCTACACCGAGGTTACTAGAACCTGCTAAGAAGGCGTTGGAAACTGTAACTATACCACCATTGACATTTAGCATTGGGAAATCATTAGTACCACTGGTAGACAAATCAGATGCAGTAAGGTATGCGCCACCAGCCATATTTAAGGTAGCACCAGTTGGAACTTCCAATTGACCTGCCTTTCCTTGGCCTAGAATGAAGTTCTTCATTGTACCTGACTGCATATCTAAAGTTCCACCTACGCCAATTACGACATCTACTACGTCAAGGTTACCTTCACCGTATATCTTAGGCAAATCACCTGTATCTGAATCAAGTGTCATTAGTAATGTTCCTAAGTTAGATATGGTCAATGTTGGATTATTTATTGGAGCGGTTGAATCTTCTCTGAAGATCAATTTTGAACCCTGTAATTCAACAGTACATCCATCGATATCCATGTCACCTGCTAAAACCATAGTAGCACCCTTGAAAACATAATTTCCAGAATTTACGTCTACAGCATTGGCGAATGTGGTATTACTGGCCATCCATGCACAATTCATGACGGAATCGTCGAAGGTTACTGGTGGTGACAAGAGTCTTACATCTGCGTAAGAGCCGATTGTGTAAGTCTCAAAGGATGGTAGAGGAATCGTAGTTTGTAGTACTCCGTCGATAAATTCAACATCGGTAGCAGGGGTACCGTCAGCAAGGACAGGGTTTGCTTCACCTGCTCCTGCAGCACCACTGGCTCTCACTATGTGAGAATCATACACGTTACCGTCATCATCGCCTGTAATTACCGCGACTTCGTCAGTTCTTCCATCTGCACCAGTTACTGCCTTGTAGATTACTCTTGATGGTAAAATTTCAGCGCCGTTCGAGTCAAGAGTAGATGCTGTGATAGTTACACCTGATTCAGGAATTTGTACCGAGGTTGGTGGTGTTGTTGACATATCTTGTCCAAGTCTGAAGGCTAGTGAGTTAGCGAATGCACCATAGTATATCTCTGGGACTGAAACCCCGAAACCGAGGGTAGTCTTACCGGTAAAACAATCTGCGGTCTTTCCACCAGCATCTGCACAGTCGAAAGAAGCACCAGTACCATCGACGTGTTTGACGCCGATTAGGAACAGGTCTGTTGCAAAGTCTGCATATGCTAGATATGGCCCCGAAGCAGTAATTGTACTGCTTGTTACAGTGACGTTGACAAATATTCCGTTGGTTTTTTCCAGATATAAGGCAGAGTTGGTTGATGTGTGTGCGATCTCAGAGTTAACCATACTTATTGAGCTAGTGCCTACAGCGCTTGGGCAGAAAGAATCTAGTTGTCCAAATGTGGAGTCTAAAACTTCGATATTTGCATCACAACCATCAGAGATGAATTTGCCTACGACGGTAGAATCTGTAATTGCTATTGCATCACTTGGAGCGCCAGAAACAGCGAACTGGGACATCTTTAACTCGCCTGAAACTTGAATATCGTTAGCAGTACCCGGGAAGGTTCTGTAGATAGTCAACTCCGGTACAGTGAAGCCATCCAATACTGAATCTGCCCCGTAAGTACCTACAGTACTGGTTATAGCACCACAGTGAGGGTTAATGTTGAAGTAGTGATCATTAGCAAAACCGGTTCCCAAATTCACATTGTTTAGTTGCATTTTGCCAACTGCACAAATCCATCCGTGATGGTAGTTTTGTGCATCGAAATTAGTAATCATTACTTCTGAATTAGCTCCATGGCTCAGTGCTATACTCACACCAGAGTTTTCAGTATTCCATGTACTGCTTGTATCTGGATTCCAATTGACGTTATTGGTTGTAGTGGCAGTTACATCACTAATAGTTACTTTTTGCAAGTCTACTCTAATTAGAGATACATCCGAATCAACTATGTCAACATATGACATAATTAATTCACCACTTGTACTTCCTGGCATGTTAACAACAGCTCCACCCCAACTGTAGCCACCAGTGTTACAGCCGTTCATTGTTGACGGAGAACCAGCAGTACCGGTCAGTGTTGCAAATGTGTTTTCAGCAAAGTTGAAACATGCACTTCTTGCGTTGTTAACTGCGAAGTTGGACATTGTCACGACAGTTCCTTGTCCGCTACCATGAGAGAATGCAGAGTCTACGTTAGAGTATGTGACATCTTGCATAACGAATTCACCGATGTCACAGTTTTGTTGTGCAGTTCCGCAACTTGGTCCGTTAGGATCAGCAGGTCTGCTACCAGCTTGTATTGCAGCATGGTTGGTATTACTGATATCGACCATGTCGAAATTGTGTCTAGCTGTTTCACCCTGCCCTCCACAATCATTGGTAAATGCTAAGCCATGCCAAAGAGCATTGGCGTTCAGACTTGTATCTACGTCGAATGTTATTCTGTCGCTTCCAGAACCAAGGGCGGTAAATTGAGCACATGAACCGTCAGCTTGCAATCCTCCATCAAAAGAGATACCTTTGTCTTCGCCAATTATTACTTCAACACCTGGTTGAATCGTCAAGTCTGCATTAATTGACAAGTATCCGTCAGTAGATGTCGGGTTGACCTTAATCGGGCTGTCAATCAAGTACCATACAGTATCATCAACAATATCTGCTGTTATTGTCTTTCCTTGACCATCGAATGGCAATGTTCTGTACCAAACACCTTCACAAGTTCTTGAACCTGACGAATAACAATAATCCATGGTTTCCCTTGACCACCAAGGTGACATCATTTCGTCTGGGAATAGAGTAGATGTAGAGTCTAAGTCATACATAGCTCCATTGGAATCCCAACTCGTTTCATGTCTGTAGGTACCGGTATCGCCATTGTCAATAAAGTACAGCATACCGCTTCCTAAGACATGTATTCTATTATTAGAATCAGCGCCAGAGTAACTGTCGCCATAGAATTCAAAGTCAAAGTCATCTGGGATGTCAAAGTTACCAGCACAGTACAAGCCATTGCTTGCAAAGTCAGCATTAGAGTCACAGTTGTTATCATTACTGAATGTTGTAGATCTAACTGGAATTGTTTGGGATGATGATGCTAAAGGAAGGAAATCCATTCCTAGGTCGAAATATTCATACACATATTCTCCAGAATCATCTAAAGTAAATCTGATATTGCTCATGTGTGGATTTCCTGGTTCTGTGTTGCTGGTGTAGGTAGAGTATCTTGAAGTTGGGTCATTCCTTACCTGAAGAACATTGCTTGCATCTTCCCTAACACCAACCAGCCCCACTATATCATCGACATAACAATTGTTGTCATAATGGTATTCAAATTCGTTAGTCACGTCATACATTACAACTTGCATGCTACATGGTTGAGATGCAGATGAACTGTAAGCATATTCGTGCCACTCAACAACCAAAGTATTGGTAGGGTTAGCAACATCGAATGTGGTAGTAGCAGAGGTAACGGAGTTAGCACCTGGTGGATATGTATCCTTTGATGTGATGAAATAACTCACAGAGTCACCTCTAGCTAAACCAGTTATGTCTGCAGTCCATTCACATGCCGTTTCAACACATGTATTTCTATCCCCAACTGGTTGCAAAGCCACAAGTGAGTTTGTTACAACACCTGTGTCACTAGTAACTGTTAGGTCTAAAGTAGGACCTACACCTGGCACTGGACTAACATCTAATCCTGTGTCGTATGTGGCTGTGTCAGAAATGATGGCGGTGATTGTTCTATCCAACGAGTGTGAATCTCCAATAACTCCACCGATTATTGATGGTGCGTTTATGTCTGGATCTGGAGCAACATCTCTTACCTGCCATAGCATTCCATTGCCATTGTATTGGAAGTTAGTTTTCCCTGCACCAAGAGCGAACCCTTGCCATTGACCACCTGCGCTAGATTCGGTAGCGTCTGGAACACATTGAAGTGCTGAATCCATGAACATAATGTGACCTGCAGTAGTGACACAGATCATGCTAAATTCGCCTGATCCTGCCCCAAATGGCACTCCGCCAAAGCCGGAATTAGTGCCAAGTGTTGGTGCTGAAGTAGCGCTCAAGTCAATAACATATGATTGCGCTTGGTAGGCAGTGGTACTAGTTGATCTGCCATTGTACAAGTTAGTCTCATATGGTCCTGAAGGAGCTGAGGAAAATCCTGAAGTAGCTGCAATAGTTTCTAGATATAGCGCGTTACCATCAGTGGAATCACCATAAGTATCCCAGAAATAAATGTTGTAAGTTCCTGCAGCCAATACGCCATTGTTAGGCAAATTATTATTGACGCTAGAACCTAGGCTATTAGACCAAGAATAACTACCACTGGAGGTGTATCCAAATGAACAAGTAGACGATGTACATTGAGAGGATACATAATTGCTCGGGACTTGATAAGCGGATCTCGAAAAGGAATAGTATGTTCTACCTAGATTATAGATTGCACCAGTAGCAGTATCTTCTACAGTAACACCTTGTTCGGTATTACAGCAACCACCGTCATAGTAACCGATCCTTCCTACATCGCCCGCAGCGATAGTGATTGGACCGACAAGTCCACCAGCACCGCCCATACCGGAAGAAATCAAGCTTCTTACTGGTGTTGCACCTACTGGAGTGACAATGTTAGAAGTGAAACTAGACATTGAATTTACATCAGGAAGAGCAGAATCCAAAGGATTTGATAATCCTGTTCCACTTCCTGCGATAGCCCATGCGTTGTTCACATTATCATAAACGAGAATTAGGTTTCCTGCACCGATTGCACGAGAGATTCCCAAAGGACCTCCAAAGTATGAGTCCAACTCTAAATTGTTAGCAGCCGCACCAGTACATCCGGTAACACCAGGCGAACAATCATTTGCTACCCCTTCCCAATTTACGTCCCAGTGTCCTGCTTGTTCGCCAAAACTGGTGTAGTAATCAATATCAAAGAAACAACTTCCTTGTCCATCAGTACCTGGGAATCCACCACCGCCGGGGAAACTGGTACCACAGTTATCCAAGCCAAATTCAAAGTGGAATTCACCAGAGTTAGTGTAGTAGGTCATTTGACGGTCTACATCAGCAGCATAATCAGCACTAGAGACACCAGTGTGAGGTTCAGCGCTTCTTATGTTATCCATGTAAGTGACTATTTTCATATCACTTCCATCAGTTGGAGCTGAATATTTATCGGCAATTGTGAATGTTAAGTCTGCTGAGCCAGCAACTGGGAATCTTCCTGGGTTTGGTGTTTGTGCAGGAATCTTAGTGTTGTCATTTGCTGCGGCATCGGTATATGTCCAGTAGTAATCGACTGTATCTCCTGCAGTTAGATCTCCTGTTAGAGCGCTAAAACCGCAAACTTGGTTTTTAGCGTTACAGGTTCCAGAAGAGGTTGCGGATACGGTTGTGTATGAGTTTCCGCCATCTACGCTGTAGTGGAGTGTAGGACCTGATGCTGTTGTTGTGTCGATTGGATTGTTAGTATCCATTAGCGATAAGAAAAGAGTCTTGGGTCCGTCAATGTAAGTTGTGAAACCAGTGTAATGTCCGTCGTACTCAACAGTAGGTGGAGTAGTGTCTGGAGTGGTGTCTTCTAATTCCACTACTAAGTAGAAATCGGAGAAGTAAGCTCCACCATCTAAGTTTCCGCTTACTGGTCCGTTAGGATTGTTTGCGCCGTTAGGGAACCCAAAGGCAAATTCAAGATATCCTGTGTTCTTGTAAGCGTCAACAAACATACCCATAGCGCCGGTATTACAATCTGTAACTGAGGTGCATAGTTGGACTGGAAGATTAGTTGCAGTAGATGAAGATATTTGGAAAGTACTAATTTGCTCGCTGCTCACCAAAGATACAAGTCTCATGCCTGATGGCGAGTTTTGGACGCCCAAACCGGCTGAACCTGCAGCGTCTATAATGACTGATCCGCCAGAACCGACACCTGACCCATCGCCAAGTGTATCCCATACTAGAAGTTCATAGGTTCCGGGTGTTTGGAAGAGTACTGGGGCTGTAGGATGCTCATAAGAGTTGTACAGAGTTGCCGGAATACAGGTAGTTCCTGTACACAAATCCCAGACATCGCTCCAGCCAGTTGTTCCAGCCAGACGATAATAGATCACTGTTTCCTCTGCGTCTCCAGTGGCCTGACCAGTGGTAAAGGCCATGTAGGCTTCTTCCCCTGTTGCTAGATTAAATGTTGTTGTTGCTGCTTCTGTACCTATGGGGGTACCACCAGCGCCAGCAGCAATTGCAGGTATGGATGGCGGAGGAGTGTAAGGTGTAAGCGTCATTGAATTTTCACCTGACCAACAATTCGATGTCCCTGGACAGTCGTATGCTAATCTCATTTCGTCTCCACTTGCCACAGTTATGCTACCAGCAATCCCGTTGCTTCCAACAAACCCTGACTCAGATTGAACTGTTGTCCATGTAGTTGAACCGATAGTACGGGTTTCAAAATGAATTGCAGCCCCGCCGTCTAGGCTATCGCCGGCTGAATCTGAAATCAGGTAGTTGTATGTAGCACTAGAGAATATTCCACCATTCTCTTCTGGACCAGATGCTGAACCAGATGAACCTACACCAATCCAGTCGTATGAATTACCGTATTGACAAGAAGTCATGTCTGAAGTCAAATCATATATGTAATTATTAACGGAACATTCGTAGTGGTATTCGAAATTTCCTGTACCCCATGTTGGGTGGAAATCGGCGAAGGTGTAGGTTGTTGGTGCACCCGGAGCAGGCGGTGGCGGAGTATATGATTGAAGAGGATTGCCTGTACAGCCTGCTGGGTTTGCAAAGTTATTCAAATTGGCCTCTGAGCCATCAGGTAAAGTACCGCCACAATCTTCCATAATTTGTATAGAAGTGAATTCTGAGCCTGATTGAGACCAAATTCGGCTACTCCACGAAATGTAAGCATTTACCTGTGCAACTGAAAGTCCGGTCCCTTGAGTGAAGGAAAAGTCGAACCATGGAGAGAATTCATGTTTTCCCGAACCATAGTCGTGCTCGTAACGGCCGTCTGTTTGAGTGAAACAATCAACATCTTCAACCACACATACATTGTAATTTCCTGGAGTTGTCAGTGTTGTTGCAGTGTTTGATCCTACCGATGGGTCGATTACCACAGGGAATAGTGTGGAATCATCCAGTAGCCAATCAGTGCTAACGGCAGTGATAAAATCGAGGTTTATTCCATCTTGGTTCATTTGAATGAAGTAAGTAGCGTCTGATTTAGATTCAGGTGTGACAATCTCAGAATCTTTAACGGATGGGGAACCGTCAATTGCTACAGGTGCTTGTATGAAAGCTACTATTTGACCCGTAACTGAATCTTTAATCAATAGCTCTGAATTATATTCAAAGACGCCATCATCAGCAGTAATTAGATGATCTCCTGCCCATAACTGAGTACCTTCTGGAAGGACCATGGTCTCCTTCAATCCGAACATACTTTCCATATGCTCGGCGTCTGCGGGCTTAATTGTTGATTCTTCAAGGAGCACCTCAAAGTCAGGAGTTAGACTATCAAGAACTAATTCTTGTTTGACTTGGTTTTCTGAAACATGATAAATCAAATCCATGTTTGAAGTCATTGGGTATGAAATACTTGAACCACCAATTTCAACAAACTCTGTTGGGGCTGTGAAGTATTCAGTGGAAATATCTTCCACTAAATTAGTCATTTGCCCTTTCATACCTGGCAGTTGAACTTCTGATGGCAAGCCTGTTTTTACCATTACAGGCACTGGATTGATACCGGTTGATAATTCAGCATCACCGATGTGCATGGTTAGACCGTCATAAGCATGAATCCCAAAGTAGACAGGAGTGTATATGTCTTCTACATAGAAGCCGTTATCCCAAGTCTTGATCGAAGTATCTAGGTCAACAAGTTGTCCCAAATGATTTTCATAGTGCATAGCTTTATTTGAGATTACAGAATTTAGTTTACCATCCTCATCAAGATATGTTTTACTATTTTCGGTCCTCATGCCGAGCATTTCATTTTCTTCTTCGAATCCAAATCGCTCGGCTTCAAAGTTGGTCATTGGACTTTCAACATCGGTTTTTACGGTGTTGTCAGTTTTAACGTCTTCAGTTTCAGAATTTTCTGTAACTACGCTGTTGATGTCTGAGTTAGTAACCATTGCCGACCACGACATTAGCACCATCAAAACGCACAACAGAGCAGCAACTCCAATTCCGCCAAATACGCCATTATTTTTCTTATTGTTATATTCTTCCATTTGTCATTCCCCCATGCGGTACCGCATGTAATGCCAACCACGATTTAATCCCCTTATGAGCATTGGGGTGCATAAATTTTGATTCCAATACAAACTCTCACAATTACACTAAAAATAAATTGTTAAAAAAATAAAAAAAAACCGGAGAAAGGGCCGAAACCCTTCCCCCGGCAATTATGCTAAATCCTCAGATTTAACGTGCTAAAAATACTCGTGATTTAGCTATAATCAGTAATCCCATTCTTTGTCATCATCGTCTTCGCTTTCGCCTCTCGACAAAATGAATGCTCCAACAACAAATGCTACGACAACTACCGCGCCAATTACGCCCCAAGTCCAAGTTGGAACTCCACTGGATGCGTCGTTATCAGTCGTTGAACTTCCATCATCAGGATTGGTAGTGTCTTGTGCTCGATCATACAGTATCGAATCGGTTGAAGGTCCGTAAGCAACGTTCATTACTACGTCATAAGGCACTATTCCGAAGTGTACCTGAGTGGTTTCGGCACTAGTGTACTTTGCGATTGTTGCTTCAGTCCCACTATCAATCATTGTACAAGCATCAGCATCAATCAAAATTTGCATCTCAGAAGCACTAAACTCGCCACGATTGTAGCAAACGTACCAGCCATCAACATCTGCATCTTCTGATGATTCAGCCCATCGGACTACCCAGTTTTCACCAGACTCTTCAATGGTAACTGTAGTTGCTGTAACCATTGCGACTTCAGAGTCTGAAGTGACAGATACGCTTACAGCAGCACCACAGGAATACTGGTTGCACAACTGTGCTGAAACATCATAAACTTGGGCGTGAGTACCAGAGGCATAAGTTATTGATCTTGCATCTGTATCAACTCTGTCGTAGACAACCTCAGGCGTTGCACAATCGGCCGAATCTAAACAAACTGTCACTCTTACATTTTCACCGCTCAACATTGCCGAATAATTGTAAGCAATAGTTACGGCTCCACCTTTACCAGCTGTGGCAGTAAGTTGTGTAATGGTACCGGTAGGAGGTTCTGGTGTATCACATTCTTCAGCGATCAAGTAGAAATTAGTACCTGGAGATATCAGATCTGAACCAACTGGGAAGTCATATGTGTAACCTTGAGTGGTTGAATCAACCTCTGTACCATCACCATCGGCAAGTTGCACTACAGAATTTCCTACTCCCATCCACATGTACATGACACCCATGTCATTAGGATAATGAACTGTAATTGAATGAGAAACTAATATCGACGAGTCATAGGTAGTAGATGGAGTAACTGTTACCGCACCTACTGGGACTGGGCTGTTTGCGCATGCGGCAGTTGTAACTGCATCCAATGGTCCGTCAGAAAATGTTACTCCCAAGCCAGAGGATTTTGTCGTAGTAGTGTAAATCGCAGCAAATCCATCAGCTAGTCCACTAGCAGTGAATACGTCTCTAGTTAATACATCAACCATTTCAGATTTCACATCACTGTCGTAATCATCCGATGCAGTCACCCTAACTTCTAGAGCAGGAACCATCGACACATCAAGCGTGAAGAAACATTCACCTGCTAGTGCAGCATCTTCTTGGTCGCAATTCAATTCTTGCCCGCTTCCATCTGCCCAAGTGAACACGATTTTGTCGCCTTCAACGTCAAACGCTGTTGCGCTGATAGAAACACGATTACCAACAATGAAATCGGCATCACCAAATTTAATTGTCAGGATTTGTGGTTTGAAGTTAACCACATCAACATCGTAAGAATAATCATTGTTTACAGACACCATGTCGGAAGTTTTCTCATCAAGCATCATCAATGATTCATCATATTCACCTAACATGTTGAGTGTTGCTTCTACGATGTAACTTCCTTGACCAAAGGTGTATTGTACGCAAGCAAAACCAGACATTTCTGCATCTGTTCTTTCTGTTTGCTCACCCAAATATGTGTGAGTGTAATCAAACATATCAACACAAGAATCTGCGAAGATATCCACTGACTGACTTGTTTCAGTATCGGTAATGGTAAATGTCACATTCCAATCATAAATCGGAGATAATGAGGTAGAGGTATGGGTAACTTCTGCAACTAAGTCAAAAGTTCCAGTCGAAAGAGGTTCGTCGATCGATCCGCCAAGGAATCCGTATCTGTCAGAATCACCTGCATTCATATCATCTTCATTTTCTTCTTCACCTTCACCTTGGTTGTCTTCAACTACCTGCAAATAAAAGTCTTGAAGAGTTATGTCATGGACAGTAGTTGCTGAACCAAATATTGAATCAAAGTTGTTTCCACTGTACTCATCTTCTGAGTCAGCTCCAGCAATAAGTCGCTCACATGTAGATTCACTTGTGGCACAAGATTCCGAATCATACACGTAATATGTCTCGATAGAGACACTCACTGAATACGTACCATCGGCAGGAGGAGTCAAGGTGTAAGTCTTGGAATCTGAGAATGTGTTCAAAGTTGAATAGTCCTCATCATGTCCAATAATCGACCTAAAGTCAGTAATTTGGTTTCCTGAACCGTCATCAGAAATGGTTACTGTTTTTGTGACCCCGTATGTTTCGACGATGAGATTTGAATTGTCAACCAGTCCACCGGTAATTTGTATAGACATGTTTGTGTTTCTAATATTCATGTTTGGGATGGACCCAACCATGCTTAGATCGACTTGGAAATCAACATCATCTACACCCTCAACATTTCCTGAAGTCGCAACTCCATTGGAATCAAGCCAAGTGATTCCAACTTGAATATCGTGGTAATCTTTTACCCCTACCTTGAACGAAATTTCATTGTTACCTGGGTCACCGAGAACCTGGGAAGTAACCTTCACTTCGACTATGTAAACACCTGAGGTAGGAGTCCATAATATCTCTGCACCTGCAGTTGTGACAAGCGTGGACTCTCCTCCGTCTAAGTAAGCACCAGCGACCAAAACTGAATTTTGGCAAGAATTGGCACAAATTGCTTTGTCGTTTGCCCATTGTAAATCTGCTCCGCTTGTATCGGTTGCGATATCTGATCGTACACCGTTTTGGGTTGTGAAAACGGTCACAGTGTACTGCATGTTTGTTAAATCTCCATCACCACTATTGCGTAGATAAGCCTTGAAATTTACTGGTTCACCTGCTAAAATTTCGTTTGTTGCTTGTCCATCAACAAAAGTGGTTTCTCTTGGTGAAGTTACGTAGGACACTTCAGGATCTGCTCCAGCACGTGCACTTGTCTCTTCATTATTGCTTTCTTCTTGTAACTCGTAGATATCTACTGCTGACAAAAAACTGGTCAACATTAGTATTACGAGAATCATTGGGGTCATTTTCTTCATAGGTATACCTCCGACGGTTCGGTACCCTCACCCACGCAAAAGGTCGTATTTATAGTATAGGAAGGATTTTGCATGCCCACAGTGATGCGTTTTCGACTGAAACAAGTAGTTAGTAGGGCGTTTAACCAGTTGAGTGGAGTGAAAGTTTTGTACGTAAGGCCGTACCCACATGAAGCCGTGAAAACTTAGAGTTTTTTATTAAAATACGTGATTTTTTTACATGATTTTGCAAAATCTAACATCTCAAGCCTCTCGTAAAGCGGCAGAAGGTGGCACCATAGTGGCGCGACGAATTGGTATTGCTGTAGCCAGCAAAACTAGTAACCAACCGCCTAGTATCACTGTCAGAATAGTTGACCATGGCAAAGTAAACTGAGCGCCTTGCTCTTCCCAAAATGCCACATAAAGTGCTCGGTGAAAGCCTACTGCAACCATGACACCGTTGATAATACCAAGCAGCGCCACCCAAGAAACTTCGATTAAGAACGACAACATAACCATGCTTTTGCGATAACCTAGCGCTCTTAGAATGCCTATTGTTTTACGCCGTTCAGATACTGAACGGACAGTTACCACCCCAATTCCACCAATTCCCACTATTAAGCCAAGTGCTAGATATGCCTCAAAGATACCAAGAATAGCGATTACTAAAGATTGTATCAGCATAACATCATCTGAAATGATTGATATTGTCACGCCTTCACCGCTTAAATTACCTGCTAAATCCTCTGATAATTCCGCAGCAGCTATTCTAACATTTTCCGGCTTGCCAGTGGCTGAGAAAGTTTTGATTCCCGAATCATCGAAGTCACTGGAAGGGGCTGCGGAATCACTCAAACTAACATACATTCTTGTCACCCTTCCATCGAACTGATCCGCGACAATGTCACCACTCATCCATACCCCTGGCGAGAATAAATATGACGACTGTTCAAGATACCCTGCGACAGTAACAATTCGCTTGTTTCCAGGATTAGATAAATCAATTAGCGAAATCGAATCCCCAATTGAAAAACTAAGCATAGAAATACCAGTTCCATCAGTGCTTAATTCCAGTCCAAAAGAAGCATCTAATAACACTAAATCAGACCGACTTTCCACTGTTTGCCAAACCTCTATTTCACTACTACCAAGTTCGCGATCCCACTCATGAAGTGGCAGACCGCCATGGTCAGCAAATCCTTCATCAAACCCGCGTAGGATATACGGCATTCGCTCCTGCTGGCGATCTTCTAAAAACACCTCAGAGCGATAAACCAAACCAACAGCATCAATTTCGCTGGCAAGACCGGAAGACAAATTCCACTCCATTGGGTCATTTGATAATTCAATTGGTCTTGACCGGGACGATGTCAACATCAATTCAAATTCACCTTCAGTCTCTTCAACAAAGGAACTAGAATAATTATCAAATTGTTCTGTATAGCCACTGAGTACTACCACAGAAAATACCGTGATTGAAAACATCGCCATAACTACTGCAGTGCGCACTGGGCTGGCCAGTGGATGAGCCAATGCTACGGGAACTGTCGGCCCCATACGTTTGGTTAACAAACTTGACCGCCCAATACGCGAAACCAACATTGGCGCTGCACTAGTAAGCAGCATGACACCAGCAAAGACTTCAACTAAGCCAAGTAGAATAAAGGAAAATTCATCAGGAGTCATATCACTTCTAATCGGGTCAACTCCGGCTAAACCAATCGTCCAAATCAGCAATAGTCCACCAAGCCAAGCAAAGGTATTACGGCTGGCGTGGCGAGCCAGTCGAGCCCACATACCGCCTTTAGCGCGCAACACAATTGGCAATTCCCAAGTGAAAATTGGCGTGAATGTAAAGATGACAAATACCCCACCCATAGTCCACAGTAAGTAAGCAAAGGCTGAATCAAAACCAAGTAGAATTAGCATCAATAGGCTTAGTGCCCCACCTGCCAGAGTACAAATTTGTACGATTAATAACGGCCACGGCAGTCCTGCTTGAACTCTCACTAGACCGCCCCGGAGTGCTGAAACAATATTCAAGTTCGCCGTCCACATTGCTGAGCCCCATAGGGTAATCATCGCTAACATGAAACCCCAAGCCCAGCCGGCAAATAGTGACGAAAAGGTCCATGAGAAGGTGAATAAGTCTGAGCCGGCTGAGGCAAATATGCTGCTAAATCCAGCACTGATGCCCATCGCTAGCAGTAAACCAAGCAATGCACCAACAACCCCTGCCATCGCCGCTATCACCACTCCTTCTAGGACCGCTAATGCTCTAACATCAGAGCGAGTAACACCAATGGCTCGAAGCACACCAAGTTCACTACGCCTTGCTTCGGCTAACATCAACACGATAGTAAGCACCAGCAAGACACCAGCAGCGATAGTAAATGTGCCAAAGACCAGGAACATTCCTGAAATAACGCCAGATGATTGAGCAGCAGCCTTAGCCGCCTCTACTTTAACGGCAGTAAATCGCAAATTGATATCTTCACTATCGGATAATTCATCAAACCACTGAGTAATGTTATTCAAAGCGGACAAAGTACTTGCTTGGTCAGTGGAATTTAGCACTCCCCCACCAATGATTAAGATTGACCGTTCATCTACTCCAGCAGCAGATAATTGCTCACCATAATCAAGGGAAATAAATCCCAACACTACATCATCTAATTCTGCTAGAGACTCTAGACCCTCAAGTTCACTATACTCCCCGTCATGGGTCAATCTAAGTGCACTATCATTACCAAAGGCGTATGGTATCAAACCCTTGACCCAAATATTGCTCAGTCCTGGCGTCATTGCCAAATTAGACAAACGATTTGACACAGCCACATTATCATCCTCAACAGTGATAGGCGACTGTCCACCACCAAAGGCAAGGAATAATTGTGGCAGTTGACCAAAACCGCCGGCAGATGAAAGAATTGGTAATCTAATGGTTACCACTTCGGCCCCGCTATACTGCAAGATGCCTTGCTCGTAGCTACACCAATTTCCTAGAGTTGCCGAAGATAGCCCGGCAATTCCATCACAAGCAGAGTGGGTACCAACAAATTGTATTACCGATTGTGGCCAATAATCTCCATCTTGCCACAGGTTAAATGAGGCATTAACATCCAGACTTTGACTGACATAACGTTGCACTGAAAGCAATCCTTCGATTTCTAAATACAGCAAATCGTCAACTAACAGATCTAATGAAAGCACGGTTGATGGTAAATCCATCCCTAGAGTTTGATTAGCAGAATCAGATAAATCAAGTTGATAATCATACAGTACCAAACCATTGTCATTACTCTCAAGAGCCCACCAACCAGTATTACCAGCGGCAATGGCCTCCATTTCACCTGCCGAGTCAATCTCGGCCCAAACATCATCATCAAGGTCCTGCTCACTAGCAATAACAATACCACTACTGTGGGCTACTGCACCGTAATCACCACTTAGTGACAAAGCATAGCCATTGATTCTTTCATCATCAGCGGCTTGCCATAACCATGCTTCACCCTGACCTGCAATTTGATGACCAAAGCCAGAATCAGCAAAATGCCACAATGACCGGTTGCCTTCCTCTAGACTGGATACTTGCCTGGATGCTAGAGTGAGAAGTTGTTGATTTTGATATTCCATTTCGATAATTGGCACTTGCAAAACCTCTAGCAGTGTTGAGTCTTTTGATAGTACTGACAGATTTTCTCGTAAAGCCAAAACGTCTTCACCAGCTATTCTGCCTAGGCCTTGGTCGGTTGAGATCGATAAGGAGTTAGCACTCTCTTGGTAATCCAAAGAAAACCCT
This sequence comes from Methanobacteriota archaeon, assembly GCA_018659375.1. GTDB lineage: Archaea > Thermoplasmatota > Poseidoniia > Poseidoniales > Poseidoniaceae > MGIIa-L1. The sequence continues at coordinate 24,442 of JABJMO010000012.1, forward strand.
ACATCCTCTGCGGTTAAACTATCATTTAGTAAAACTCCTAAATCCTCTATTACTGATTCAATTTCACCCTCTCCATCATATCTTGAATCAACAGCGTAGTAAACGGTATTTACCTGGCTATCGAGTAGTTGTAGGTCTTGAGCAGTTAGTAAATCAGTAAACAGAGCAGGTGATTTAGTTCCTGCAAGGTTAGCCATCCCAGCATTATCAACTACCTCATAAACTGCGAAATTCTGCTCGACACGCTTGCGTGAGTTATCCTCAGTCACGTACCAGCCAATTTCTATTTCATCACCCGTCGTCACCGACAATTCATCAGCGAGCACCTCATTTATCGCAATATTTGGCATTGTAGCAATACGATTTAATTCTTCAAGTTCAATAAAACGAAGACCATCATTACCACCAATCTTTGGCCATATTTCTTGGCTATCAATTGTTGCATTCATCGCTGCCCATGTCACTACTGGAAGTGATTTACCATTGGTTGACTCAACGCTTACTCCAGTGATTATTCCCTGTTGCTGACCGTCGATTATCTTTGACAAATCATTGTCTTGAAGGACATCTTGCCATACCTTACCCGCTACAGATTCCTCAATTAGCACCCGTTGACCGGTACTCAAATCAAATCCAGATAAGGTAATGTCAGTCTCGCCCCAACTACCTTCAACCTCTTTGGTGATAGTTGCATCCAAAGAATCTCCAACCACCAAAGACGAGGTTATGATGGCTGAAGCAATTATCAATCCAGCCATCAATAATGCTGCTTGACGCTTACGACGGATGATATTCTGTTTGGCTAAGCGCCAGACTACCAGCCTTTGTGGCACCAGTACTGGTTGGAGAAGAACGTGACTTATCAGCGCAATACTTAGGCAGCCAACCCACAGAGTGATGCCGGTAATCCCCAACCACTCAAACAAATAGTAAGCAATTATTCCATCTGCTACTGGTCCAAAGATAAGTAGTGCTTTAGTTCCAAAAGACAATTGCCTACTGCGACCAATCATGACGGTCGATAAGCCAGCTGGAATTCCAACTAGCAATAGTAGAATTATTGCCTCAAGTAGCAGATTCACTCCTCCTCTGAGCCTCGTTCGTCTTTGACAATTAACCCATCATCCATGCGCAGCACTCTGCTACACTGTTTGGCTACATCACTATCGTGAGTAACTAGAAGGAAAGTTGTACCCATTTTTTCGTTGATACTTTTCAACAATGACATCACACTGGCTGATGTTGCAGAGTCTAGGTTACCGGTTGGCTCATCACACAAAATCACTGAGGGACTGTGGACAATTGCTCGGGCAATAGCCACACGTTGTTGCTGCCCACCAGATAATTCACTTGGGCGATGTTCGCTACGATCGGCTAAACCTACTGCCTTTAGCGCCTCTAGTGCAGTACTTCTTGACTCAGTGGCTGATTTGCCGAGTAATAGCAATGGTAATTCGACATTTTCTACTGCTGATAATACTGGCAGTAAATTAAAATCCTGAAAAATAAACCCGAGATACTCAGCCCGAATTCTTGAACGCTCATCATCGCTGACCGCAAATAACGACTTCTTGTCAATCATTACTGTACCTGAAGTTGGCTCATCAATGCCTGATAGCACATTTAGCAAGGTAGTCTTGCCACAACCTGAAGGCCCCATGATGGCAATCATCTCACCTTCACCGATGCTGACATCAACGCCTCTAACCGCTTGCACTGTTGATTCACCAGAGGCATACAGTTTCCATAATTCACTCGCTTCCATTACGGCTCGCATAAATTTACTACAGAGGAACTGCGTTGATAAACTACCGCTTCAAAGCATCGCCATGGGCGCACAAAACACCGAGTTAACTATCGCTGTGCTGTGTTTTGGACCGCTGGGGGAAATCCTTGAACGAAATCAATCCATTACCCTTGAAACACCGGCAACTTGCCAGACTGCGATTGTTCAACTCGGTATTGAAGAATGGCTGGATAAGGGTTTGACGGTCGCAGTAAATGGTGCAATGTCAGCCCTAGATACTGTGCTTCATGATGGTGATGAACTTGCCTTGCTACCACCAGTATCGGGTGGTTAAACCGCTAGTTTTCGCTAATTTACAACCGAAGAGTTCAACAGCACCAACCCATAGCAATAGACGGGGAAGCAACATGTTTGGTGGACTTGGACCTCTAGAAATCATTGTATTACTAGTCATATTTTTCGTATTATTTGGCGCTGATAGGCTGCCTAAGATGGCCAATGCTCTTGGCCGTAGTAAAGGGGAATTCCAAAAAGGACTCGATGAGTCAACTAAGGCTATGAAACTTGAACAGACAATCCAAGATATGGATGCTGGAGGTCGCACACCATCTCAAGCATTGGCGGCAAGGGCTAAGGAAGTTGGTATCGATGCAACAGACATGGACCCGACTGAACTAGAAAAGAAAGTTACTGCCCTAGAAAAACTCGCTGCTGAAGAGTGATTCACTTAGCTCGTTTGAGCATCATTGGTGAGCCACAAACATCACAATCTTTGACCGGTCCTTGCTTGCTAGTTTTGACATCTTTTGGCACCGCTTGCGTAGTTCGACAACCAGTACAGCGTAACTGCCACTGCCAAACCTGCTTGGCCGGTTTTACTCCAACTGGCTTGGTTGACAAGCCAGCATTTTTCATCACGTTTTGTAAACGGTAATCATCAGTGAATAATTCTACATTCAACCCTAATGCCAGAGCTAAAACATCCAAATCAACATCTGATAAACGAGGTAAATCACCACTCTGTGCGGCGACTAAGCGGGCTTCACCTAGCCACTGTGGATCAACATCTCGCCAATCAACGTCAATACTGTTAACCAGCATAAAACGTTCAGGACTTACCCGCTCAAGTTCTGCTTGCTGACTTGTTGCACATACCCCACCGGCAATCTGAGTCACCGGCCAGTAAAGCAAGGCGGCAGTATCGAGAACTCGCATCAAGAACAATACCCGCCAATCAACCACATCAACCCACCGATTAGGCACACATTCAAAAAAACAAGTGCCAAGCAGGGTATGTGTCGTGGTATAGTGGGATACTTGATTTCATCCTCGACCGGACTAATTCGGCAGTACTTGGACTAGTCTCATTTACCGAAGCAATCATCCAACCATTGCCACCAGATTTGGTATACTTACCCATGTTGTATGAGGCGATGGACAACAAACCACTGGTCATGTGGTATTTCCTAGTGATCACGCTAACTTCAGTAGCCGGCTCTTACGTCGGTTATCTAATCGGCAAGCGCTGGGGCCGCCAATTACTCGACCGCTTTGCCAAGCAGAAGCATGTTGCTAAACTTGAGGCTTTGACGACGAAATACGGCACTGTAGGAATATTCATTGCGGCATTTTCGCCAATTCCATACAAAGTATTTGGTTGGGTTGCCGGGATGGGTGAGATGGATAAACGATCATTTCTCATCGCCGGACTATTTGGCAGGGGCCTCAGATTTGGCCTTGAAGCCTTACTCATTGGTATTTACGGCCAAAAAGCACTCGATATTATCAATGCCTTGCTTGATAATGAAATCCTCATTGCTGTTGGGATGATTGCTTTGGGCCTGGTTGGCTATTTAGTGTGGTCATGGTGGTCCAAACTCGGCGACTCAAATAGTCAAGTTACACAGTAAATTTACCTCGTTGTTAAGGCGAATTATTATGAACAGGTGGTTGGTCGGTGGGCTGTCGCTCGTGTGGTGTAGCCAGGTCCATCATTGCGGGTTTTCATCCCGTCGACCCGGGTTCGAATCCCGGCACGAGCACCAATAGCTGTACTGCGAGCCTGTTTTGTAAAATAAACTAATCAATAAGAACTGTCACGGCTAAAGTAAAACTACCATTTTTAAGGTAAAAACAGAAAGTAGAATATCTTTGAAAGTACTACTCCCACAATCAAAGAAGGAAGGAACCTCCACAGGAGCACAGATACTAGGATTATAATTAATCAATAATAGCGCTTCGATAATTAATCCAAATAACAAGATAATGATTCCCAAATAACTAGAGAGATGGGTTTGATCACTTTTTTTGACCTCAACATATCCATCATAGGCAAATCTTACCTCTGCTAAGTCAAGGCCAGAACTGACGTCCTCTTTCCCTTCGCCCATGTAATGTAAATGAGGTTTTTTGGTTTTAATTTTTCACCGACATTAGCTCTATTAACAATCAATCCAGCCAACCTGAGCGTTTCTAGTCAATATGAAAAGCCAAGTCCAATAGTATTAAGTCCGCCTGATATAAGGGGCAATCATGTCAAAGACGAGTATGAATAGTAAAATGATTGTTGGGATAATGGCAATATTGTTTGTCAGCGTAGGACCTCTAAGCAGTGTCAACGCATCCCCGCCTACTGAAGCAACTGAATTCTATTATGGCGTAGAATATGATTGGAACAGTATTAATCCAGATATTGAGAATTTCACGGGACTAGATTTACCTGAAATTTTTTCTGAGTTTATGGGGGCTGCTGATGATGCTGGATTTGAGTTAATAATCGGACAAATAATGTCTGGCTCTTCAAACATTTACACACATTATAGTGAAGATATAACTCCACAAACTATCACTGATTTTGATGGAGAAGATGTAGAAGTTTGGAGTCGGACTAATGATGTAACTATCAGACATGGCGGACTAATTGATGGAATTTTCATGACTGAATGGGCAGAAACACAATTTAGCTCATCACCTACTGGTTTTGAGGTTGATATGGCTGCAAGCGTTCAAAATGTACTGAATGTTGACATGACATATACAGAATATTTTGATGATGCCAATTACTTGGTCGGTGGAGATATGGCGTTTTCGCTGGAAACCTCCTCAGCAATTGGTTTTTCATTTGATGCAATGATTGAAGGTAATGGCGACGACATCCCAGTTGAATTTGAACTAGGTATGTCTTATGGATACTCAATCATTAATTCTAATTCTGAATGGAGATTAGATGGACCTTCTCCCATCTATACTCGTTTTTCTTCAAGCCCCGATAATGGCATTTGGGAGTGTAATATCAATGATCACTGCGGAATTATTGACGGAGATTACGACGCCTCTATTGATTATAGCTTCAGTGTAAGCGGCATCCCTACTGAAGATCTTGGGTTTGATGAAGGTGAACTCGATTTAGAAGTTTCTGATTTTATTAGTTCAACTGACAACGATTACACTCGAGAAGTACATGATGTTGCTATTGAAATTCCTAACGGTGATTCAATGATGATAGATATCGGCGCAGGTGATGGCACAACAACAAATGTGATTGCCTGTGAGTCTTGCCCACCCGGAAATCAGTTGATGTTTCTAATGATGGGGGAGGTAATTACTGGAACAGCAGAGTCTTTTGCTGAAGATATTGCTGATGAATTTACCGATAACTTAGATGAGGAATTGCAAGAATTACTTGGCCTAGACAATTCTGATGAAGTAAGCGGTTGCACAGATATGGAAGCCATCAATTATGATGCAGGTGCCACCAATGATGATGGTTCTTGTAATTATGAGGATAGTCAAGATGAGGATGAGCCTATGTTTGAATGTACAGACGGCACCATGATTTACGAATGGAGAGTTAACGACGAATATTACGATTGCCAAGACCGTTCAGACGAGCATCAATTAATTATAAGAACTGGTATTTTTATGGATGATGATCCAAATGGTATATCTGGAGGCATGACTGTTTACAATGCAGCCCCTTATCACTCCGGAATTTCTTGCGACAACAATTATGTCAATTATGAGTCGCTGTTTCTGATTAACGATGGTTATATCAACTGCTATGATGGCTCAGACGAGCCTGAAGATTACGATAATGATGGGTTTGTTGATAACTATTTCACCTGTAAAGACGGTGGCTCAGTCACTATTGACAAGGTCATGGATGGCATTGATGACTGCCCTGGTGGTTCGGATGAAGGAAAAACTACTTATTATTACGATTTGAATTTGACTCTCCATAACGAGGATGGGACATTACTCAATCATCGTTCGGTTCAGGTTTGTTCGGACCCTGGAGATGAACAGACAAATTGTAATTCAGCATCCCGACCACATATGTTTGAAAGCATCGGTTATTGGGAAAGTGAACATGATGAGATAGTATGTTTAACCTGGGAACTAAAGGACGAATTTGAGACTCTATCAACTGGAACTGAATGTATCACTACCGGTGTACAATTCGATTACCTTCATTTGTATCAAGAATGGTCAGGAAGTACTGGTCTGTTTATCGAGGCGCAAATTATTGGTAGATATCTTGCTGACGGGCACTCGGTTGACTTTACACTCACTGACCCAAATCAACAAGAAATTTGGTCTGAACAAATTTCATCCCTCCCACAATGGCATGATGAGTATCTTAACGTTAGAGATTATGGCCCCGGAGATTATTGCTTAACTGGCACAATTTACGACAGGGAAGGAGCAATAGAAGATACAGTACAAACTTGTACCTATTATGAATATCAAGAATACCAAGATGATGAAGATGATAATGGAGGCGAAGAGATTGGTGACCTATTAGGCATTGAATTAAGTGAGAAGTTGAATAACATAATTGATGCTATGATAGATTCGGACTTACAAAATATCATGAGTTCTTTTGGAAGTAATCTACAAGATCGCCTCGATGATGTTGAGATGCTTGATGAATTCCCATATAATGATGGAATGTTTACCCCAATGTGGAGTAATGAGCATGCCACTGTAGTCGGTGTAGGATTATATGTCGAAGATGAAAATGGCTCTTATGTCATGGCTGGTCCAACAACACAAGGTTACAATCCTACTCCACCAACTCAGATGAGCCTTCGGTATCTAACCGGCGATGAAGCGAAAAATGCCGCTGAAGCCATGGAAGGTTCTGAACAATTAGGAGAAATCGTTAACATTGACGATCATAATTTAGATGCCATCCTTGAAGACCTGGCAGAAGCCGGAATTGACATCAGTGAAATAGTTATTACAACACCTGAAGTTGATATTGATAACAACGGTAATGGTAATGGTGGAGATTCTACAGAAACGCCAAGTGAAACCGAAGAGAAAGCGGAATCTGATGGATTACTACCATTTGTTTCACCAATTTCCGTAATTGGAGTAATTGCAATGGCAGGAATCATTTTCGGCATGCGTAAAGACTAGTCACAACTAATTTGTGTGGTGAATTGACATTAGACCTAGATTTAATGCGATTTACCAATATCTTAGGCTGTCAATACTAGTAGTCTTGATTATTCATGTATTGATTTCTGCTTGGTTAGTTGTTGAATTTGATGGAGCATACACTGAAGGTTCACCTGCACCAACAGAAATCAATGCCTTGGTGGTAGTCGACAAAGATGAAACTTTGATTGATGTCAAAATGGAAAGGTCGACATCATTTATCCTCTACATGCTGTATCGAGATTATGATTCCTCTTATGGACAGAATGAGTCTAACAATTCTAGTCAAGAAAATAGTAGCACCAATGATGAAGGTGGTGGAGACAATAATCCTACTGATGATTCCCTTGAATCTAAGGAGGATAAAACCTCACCTAAAGAGTGGTTAAAATTAGGCCGCAATAGTATATTCTTTGCCATGGTATTTCTAATAATTAGTGAAATTATGGTCATTTCTTCTATTCGATTCTCGACCATTATTCGAGTATTTGCTTGGACATGTTTGATGATTGGTTTCACCATTGTTTTGCCATCCACCTATCTGTTGGACTTAGCTGGTGAGGATGGGGATGAAGATGCACAATTTGATGAAGAACTCTCTCAGAAGAACTTTGTCGAAAGTACAGAAACTGGATCTATGGTACACGAAAACAATATCTTTGATAGTGAACTAATTTTACGCGGTATAAAATTCAATCTGGAATATAGCGGTTACGACTTAGGATTAGTTGAACCTGAAGAATATGCAGAGTTACGTGCTGAGGTTCCACAAAATAACTCTTCGTTAACTGATTCTTATGTTAAATTTGAATCAATATTGGAACTTGAATATGGTAAGAACTTACCATCTCTATTCATAATTCCTTTTTCATGGTACCTAATTCCAGCTCGTCCAAGGAAAAATAAATCACCCAATATTGTTACCAAACCATTGAGCAATAATGATGTGCCAATGATGTGGGAAATTAATGAACAAGGATTGCCTGGTACTGGGCAGGTAACACAAGAGGAAATGGCCACCTTGCTTGACTTGTGTGAAGTAAGCCTAGGCGCTTACCAAGACGGGAAACTCACCGGATTCGTACTTTGCTTACTACCAAAAACCGAGTATGGCAGCCTAAACTATGCTTGGTTTAACCAACGCTACGACCAGTTCATCTATGTCGACAGAATTGCGGTTGCTAAAGATTCTAGAAATTCTGGTATTGGGACATTGTTGTATCAGCAAGTGTTTAACTATGCTAGAGAGCACAATATCCCAGTTACTGCTGAAGTAAGCCTAAAGCCGTCTAATGAAGGCTCAGATCGATTCCATTTACGTCATGGATTTGTCACAGTTGGAGAACTTGACCACGGCGATAAGGCCGTAACTATGTACATCAAAGACAAAAAGCCCGAAGATGATTGAAGCAATTAAGTCACAGTGACCGTTCAGGCTGTATATGCACATACTGGTGATGACCCGAATTGTTTTGGGACATTCACTTGGTGGTATGCAAAAACAAACCATGGACTTGTGCCAAGGATTTGCGAAAGCAGGGCATCGTGTTACCGTAATTACTACTGGACGAAAAGACGAAGTGCGCCATGAGGATAATGATGGTATTGAAACACACTACCTTGAAGGCACAAAACCAGGATATTACAGTCGCAAATGGAATTCTGCTGCTAGGAAAAAAATTAGTGAAATCCACCAATCTACACCTATTGACGTGATTCACAGTCAGTCAATGGGCGGCAATGGAATTCTAAAATGGGCCAAACGTAATGCTGTACCTGTTGTGTCGACTTGGCATGGAACCAGCCTAACAGAATTTACCTCATTCTTTGGCTCAGCATCTTACCATCCAAGATACTGGCACTGGCTACTCATCACCCCCACTACATGGTTGAAGCGTTATTTCACCATGGAGTTGCCTGTTAGAAGGGCTAGCAAAGCCATAACTCTAGTTTCACCAACCCTAGAACATCACATGAAATTATTTGCTAAAGATAAAGTCAAAGTGATTCCCAATGGCGTACATGTTCCAAAACAATTTGAGGCGACAAAAAAGAATGATAAAATCGAGATTATTTCAATTGGTCGAATTGTCAAACAAAAGGGTGTACAGCATGCAATACATGCTACTGCAAACCTAACAACTCAAGTCAAAAATAAAGTTCATCTAAACATTGTTGGCTCGGGTGATTACCTCGAATCACTCAAAAGACTAACTACAACACTTGACATGCAGGACATGGTGACTTTTCACGGCAGAACTGTTGGTGATGAATTAGCTGCGATTTACCAACGCTGTGAAATCCATCTAATGCCTACTACAAGTCATGAAGGATTACCGCTGACTATTCTTGAGGGGATGGCATACGGTATGGCCACAATTGCCTCTAACATCGGTGGAATACCAAGTGCCATTACCGATGATGTCAATGGATACTTGATAAAACCCGGTAATGTTGAACAGTTAACCAATCGATTGCAAGCACTGTTAGAAGATCAACAGCGCATTAGTGAAATTGGTACTGCTGCAAGAAAGACCACGATTGAGCATTACTCAAAGGAGATGATGGTCGAACAAACTTTGGCAGTTTTTGAACAGGTTTTGTGAAACTGATGAAATAATCCTGCAATAGTGAAATCGCAATGTAATGCATCAATAACTCATTTAACAAAACTCTACAATGTCTTTAAGAATGGAATTCCAAAGGACAATATGAGCACGGGAGGGGTTTTAGCATGTCAAAAAAAGTTAGTGAGCATTATGATGATGACTATTTTGATTGGCAATCTGAGGCTGGCGAGTTTGGCGGTTGGGCAAATCAAAGCAAGTTTGTTGATTACATCTCACCTGATGATGTGGTTCTAGACTTTGGCTGCGGTGGCGGATATTTACTAAAAAACCTAGATTGCAAACAGCGAATAGGGCTTGAGATAAATCCTTCAGCAGCCGCTACTGCAAAGAAGAATGGAGTTGAGATTTACGGTGCGGTTGAAGATATCCCAGATGATTCAATTGATGTCATTATCTCAAATAACGCCTTAGAACATGCTCTTAGACCATTGGATGAATTAAAAGGACTGAAAGGAAAACTGAAAGTTGGCGGAAAAATAATCTTTGTTGTCCCGTGTGAAAACATCTCAATGCGCTACAAACCAAATGATATCAATCATCACCTTTACAGTTGGAGTCCTATGGCTATTGGAAACCTGTTTACTGAAGCTGGATACTCATTGATAGAATCAAAAGCCTATATCCATAAATGGCCGGGCAGGGCCAAATTATACCGCAAAATAGGGGGACGATGGTTGTTTGAGTTGGCTTGTCGCATATATGGCCGGTTTAGTCGCACCTGGTTCCAGGTACGTGCGGTTGGACAGCGAGATGCTTGAGCATTAAGATTGCAATATCTAATAAGCAGCTCAGAGATTCTTCAATTCTGCTACTCTAGATTTCAATTTCGCTCTTTGCTCATCATTAAGATATGGTAGATATGGATCTTCATCTTCAACAATCTGTTCCCAACCCGACATCGTTCTAGCAAAAATTTCTGTGTCAATATTCCATTTTAGCCAGCGGTCAATAAAGTCACAATGGCGCATCGCTTCTTCATCATCAGCGGCAATTTTGCGCAGTAAGATGTTAGTCTGCATCAAAAGAACCGAAAAACTAGGTGTCATTTGGTAGGTTGAGAATGGGTTCCTCTCAGCAATTATCGTCATGTGTTCACGCCATAAACCAAAGGTCACATCATAAATTACCCCAATTAGTAATACCAGCACAATAACACTAGACCCAATAGCAAAAAGGCCTAGATATGTTGTCGAAACCCCAGCGATGGTTGAATCATTTTCAAAGCGCCAGCTCAAATAAGGCCAAATAAGCAATGTTAAGGTGGTTACCCAAAATGCCATCGAGATAATTGTCTGACTTTGTTGAACTCGCCAGTACTGTCGCATGAACCATTTCTTGAATGGTGAGCCACCGTCAGAAGCACTTTTCCCCTCAGATACCATGACAATCCCAAATAGCGTGTTCATTTAGACTATACCCCTTAATGACGAGGTAAAAGGCGGTAAATACTACCCGCTGGCATTCTACAAACCTATGATTTGATTAACGATTTCGTGACGATAAAACCAATGATTGCAGCCGTGCCAAATGACCCTGTTTCGATTAGCGAAGCAAACAGTGAATCCGCTTGTTGCACAAGGTCAGTCTCATCAATTAGACCAAAACTAATCTTACTCCAATCAACAATTACAACCCGCCTTGATTCTAACCATTTGAGGATTAAAAATTGTACGACCAGTAGGATTTTTATTACTCTAGAGGCAAAATTGAATACAAAAGCCGCAATTATCCCAAGTACCAGTCCCTGAACGGCTGCACTGCCTAAGTCTTCGATCCCAATCATATCAAGGGATTGATTACCAAGTTAATGGCATTTTGTCATCGAATCACTGATTTACCCCAAAATCATAGTCGGTTAAAACTACCATCAGTCATCATTTGCCAACGCACACCATCTGTTTGAACATAGATGGTTTGTCCAGTTGATTGATCGTATTGACCACCAGGTGGCAAGCCAGTATAATCTGCAACTGTGGTTGGTTGTGCAGGTGGTGCTGGTGCGGTAGCAACCGGTGGTGCTGGAGCAGTCATTGGTTGAGCTGGCTGTATTGGTTGTTGGTATGCCGGTTGTTGAGCCACTGGTTGAACTGGTTGTTGAACCACTGGCTGTTGATATGCCGGTTGTTGAACCATTTGTTGACCCATCTGCGGCATTCCAGCAACTGGTGCTTGAGACGTCATATTTGGTTGCTGAGTCCACATTTGTTGGGCGAAGTCTTTGTTATTGTCGCCATTTCTGCCTCGCATGATAACTACTGCAACCCCAATTACGACCCCGAGTACGCCAATTGTGCCACCAACAATTAATCCAGTATTGGATGACTTTGATTCGGACTCGCTTGTATCATCTTCTTTGTCCTGCCCACTAGCAATATTGGTCGCTGAAGAATCAGTCCCATCATGCAGACTGGTGTTGCCAGATACCACTGCAGAAGCATCTGCAGCAACAGCAGTTCCATCTAGGGTAGATGACTCTGTAACAAAGGCCACAGATGCACTGTGTGCAAGTCCACCATCAAGTGAAACCACATTCAGATTGATGGTGTATTCATTACGAGGAATTGAATCATCAACAGCAAAGGTCACGGTAAACGGTAAATCGCCATTCATGTCAATCGCGCCCCAAGTAATTACTGCAGAATCAATCAAATCTTGATTATAGGGTTCAACCAAAACGTCCAATGCACCACCAAGAGACAGGTCTAGACCATTATGTGCATTGATTACGCCACTAATTGCCATAGTGCCGTCAGCGATGATTTGTTCACGGTTTTCAATATCGAGTGAGAATTCAGGAATCGATGTCACTGTGAAGGTGATTTCATCAGAGTGTACTGTCGAGCCAGCCGTACCAGTCACAATAACCGTATAATCACCAGCAGACAAGTTACTAGGAATTGTCAAAGTTAGTACTGATAAAAATGGAGCTGAACCACTGGCAAAATCTAGTTGAGCGGCAACTCCATCAGGCACAGTCACTCCAATAGTCACATCAGCGCCTGAAAACCCATTTACTGGTTCAATAAAAATTGGAGTTGGAACAATCCATTCTACGCCTTGAGGAATTACAATCCATGGGTCAAGAGTTACGATATCAAAATCAGGATTATTATCAACGGTGAACGGAACAGAAATTAAGCGCTCCATTCCACTAGATTCACCAGTAATTGTCAAACTATATTCACCACTTGATAGATTCATAGTATCAACAATTACTGCACCGAGATCATCAACAGAAAGTTGCATTGAATCGTACATTATTGGTGCATTTTGAGCATTGATACTGGCACTTAGATTAACTGTGGAGGCAAATTCATTGAAACCAACCACATTGACCCAAGCAGCAAATGGTAAGCCCATTTTTGCTACATCATCAGGGACACTTGGTAACAGTGTGAAATCTGGAGTTGCCCAATCATCATTTCCTTGACGACCAGCAAATACTTGGATTCCAGTAGCGGTGACTGTCGATTGACCAATAGTAAATGATTGGTCGCCCAAATGCCGATAATTTAGCGGGATTGCGCCTGAATCTTCGATATCCATTGTCGATATTGTACAGCCACCAAGTTCAATTGACAAGGAAAATGTCCCAGTACCTTCAGCAGCTTCACTCCAAACTTTGTCCTTAACAAGTGGGAAGTTGATTTGATTCATTCCCGCAGCGTAAATCAAATCAGAGCGTATTACCGTTTCTTGGCTCATGTCGGCACCAGTCGGGATACAACCTAGATCAATACCACCAAAGTCGCCGCCGCCGTTGTCGCCGCCACCACCATTGTTGTCACCACCACCATTGCTGTCGCCGCCGTTATCGCCGCCACCATTCTGCGCGTCTGAGCAGCCAAATGCATCTACTGAATCTCCAGCCATAGTATCAGGACAGTAATCATCGTCATCAATAACTCCATCTCCATCTGAATCGGTATTATCGCTTCCACCGTTTCCGTCACCATTGCCGTCACCATTACCATCACCGTCGCCTCCATCATCATCCGGGCACCCATCACTATCGGCATCATTTTCTGCGGTTGATGGCTCATTAGGGCAAGCATCGTTTGAGTCAGGGATTCCGTCTCCATCAGTGTCATCACTTCCACCACCGTTATTTCCATCATTGTCGCCGCCGTTATTTTGTGCTTCTGAACAGCCCCAGAAGTCAACTTCAGCGCCTAGTGCTGTACCTGGACAATCGTCGAAAAAGTCCTCAACGTCGTCACAATCCTCATCAGGTTCGCCATCTGATGTTGTGCAACTTCGAGCTGAAGTGCTCATTGCCCCAAAGGCGCCACCAGACATTTCAGTTGAAGAGGTCATAGTTAGATTTTCATGGACTAGTGCCAAATTACTCTTATCGAAACATGCAACTCCTGATTGCTCATCAATGAATTTGGTAGTCATACCCATGAAGTCCATGTTCAGGGTTGCCTTACCCTCAATACTTACGGTAAAGCAATTTTTGCCGCCAACATTATCCGAACCCGTTACCGTCATCTGGTGATATTCTTCGTAAGTCGCACCAAACATTTCCGGCATTGATACTGAGAAGTTCCAATAATCACCATCACTCCACACAGGGGCAGATTGCTTAGTGGTAGTTGCTGAGTTGGCAAATTGATATGATGTTAGACTTGATGTGTACATCAACTCATCTTTAGCATTGTATTGCTCGGATGTAGCGTACCAGCCAACTTCAGGTGAATACCAATCGACATTGTAACCGGCATCAATCTCCAGAACATATGCTCCACCACCAGCTTCAGTCATGGTCGCATTTATCGATACAGTATAGGCTCCACCCATTTCAGTTTCCTCTTCGGAAAGGAAAATTGTATCACGAGTCTTGCTAGGATTACTGTCATAGAGGTGAGAATTGTTGTCATCCCATACCGACATTGAAACACCATCACCAGCACCGTGAGACAAAGTTAACAGCATTGTCTGGCCACTTTCTAGCCAAACGGTAAACCAGTCGTGTCTGTCATCCCACATGTCAACTGCACCGCTAACCACATCTCCAGGATACACTTCTTGACCGGCATTATTGGCGTTATTTGGCTCGATTTCTTCAATCACCTCTACTCCAGCAGCCCCGCTAAATTGCGGTTCAGATGCCGTATCATCCAATGCTGATTGGGAAATCATTGGATGTAATGCTGCTAAAATTAGAATCACTAGTACTGCCTTACGCATGAGGCTTGGTCTAGAATCAACAGTATAAGGCTTAGGTTGCGCTAATGTAACCAAATAATTGGCCCAATAATCAAAGTATTAGTATTGAAGTAATTACTTTTTCTCGGCTAATTCTTTGGCCTGCTTAGCCCACTCATCACGCTTGATACGGCCTGAGAAAAATTCGATTGCTTGATTAACTTCTTCTTCAATCTTAGGCGTCATATTACCTACTTGACCAAATGTGTATATGCCCAAAGCATTCAATTTTTCAGCAATAAAAGGGCCTATTCCTTTGATTACCTGCAAGTCGTCTTGCTCATCAATAGTGGCAACTCCAAGCGTGGCAAAGTCAATCGTCTTGGCACGAGCTCTTACCCGTGCTAATTCTTCTAACTTCTTGGCTCTCAACTTTTCTGTTTCTGCATCTGCTTTGACTTTTGCTTCTGCTTTTGATTCTGCCTTTGCTCTTGACTTGGCTTCTGACTCTGCCTCTACAGTGGCTTTCTCGCGTTCAGATTCGAGTTTCTCCTGTTGCATGAGGTATTCAGGGTCCGGATTTACCTTAACGTCCCAAATCAAGTATACCGAATTTCTTCCAATCTTGATAGTACCTTGGAATTCACCACCGCCCAGAGTCGGCTCTAAACTGTCATCAAAGATTAGTTGGAATTTAATCACTCCTTCCTCATCAGCCTCAAACATCCTTACTTCTTCATTGCCGTATGTCAAGTCTGCCATTGTGAACTTGTGCCCCGCTTGTTGGTCTAAGTAATCAATAGATTGTATTTTCAAGCCTGGAGTGATGTTGGTAATGGTAATTAATTCCTCGCTGTAGATTGTATCACCAGGATTGACATCATTGGCTGGCGTTAGGATGAACGGGTTGTCCTTGGTCCCTTCACCTTCAGCGAACTTAGGCTTTGAAGTAGTATTTTCTGGTTCAGCATCATCAATTACTTGCTTATTTCCTGGTATAAATATAACGAACAAGAGTAACAACAGCAGCAGAATCAACGGCAAACAGATGTAACCCCAAGCCATTATACCGCTTTCATCTTTATCATCATCAGTATCTTGTGAATCTATAACTTCTTCAATGACACTAATTGTGATGTTAAACGATTGACCGTGAGCAGAATTATTTGCCCAAATTGTGAACTGTGTAGCCTCCATTGCTTTAGTTGGTGTACCTGTTATACTTCCATCAGGGTGTGCGTCTCTGGCTGGACTCCATCCAAAGATTAGACCTGTAGGCAGTTCGCTACTAATTTCCCAAGTAGCGACATCACCTAGGCCAGCAACAGTTGGTAATTGCACTGCTATTTCTTTACCTATGGTAAGGGTCAATGTGTCTGAAGGATATGTCATGGTAAATGGTAAGTCAAGGATTGTATCAAGTGAGTCACAGATTCCATCGCCGTCCTCATCTCCTGGAACACTGTTTTGATCGGTACTATCTGTTCCACAATCTGCTTCCATTGCGTCTAACCAGGTGTCGTTGTCGTCATCAAGGTCTTCGACAAGAGGTGGCGTACTAGTGGACTGTCCGGTCAAAGTATCTGGCATTCCGTCACCATCGCGGTCAATGGAACCTGCAGAATCGAACGGGAACGCATCTGGTCCAACAGAACAACCGCCATTGGCAGGGACTTCAGGCCCATCACAAACACCATCACCATCGCTATCAGCATTGATTGAATCAGTTCCAGTATTGTTTTGGTCAACGTAAGTTGATGAGTTGGTTTCCACATCATTGAGTAGCCCATCACCATCAATATCTTCATCAAGTTCATCACAAATGGAATCGCCGTCAAGGTCTGTTATCAATGAATTAGCATCAAGTGGGTTGGTTGCACAATTGACTTCTTCAGCATCGCTAAAGCCGTCTGCGTCATCATCCAAGTCTTCGACTAAGCCACCTAATGGATTGTAATCAAGTGGTAATTGATTTGGCATTCCATCCGAGTCTGAATCATCAAGAACTCCTATTTGGATTACCATCACTTCATTGAACAAACTGTTGTTAGCATAAATGGTGAAGTTAGTCAACTGAATATCATCAGTTGGCGTTCCCCAAATTGTTCC
>JABJMO010000010.1 GCA_018659375.1 Methanobacteriota archaeon
AATAACCGGTGTTGTACATGGAGCTGGCTTAGAAGATTCAAAACTAGTGGCTGATAAGAGCCACGAAATATTTGACCGCGTAGTTAGAGTAAAATTAGACGGCTGGAAATCCCTAATGTCCGCAATCGAAGCATCAGGCACCAAGGCGCTCAAATTTGCGGCTTGTTTCACTAGCGTTGCGGGGCGTTTTGGCAATGGAGGACAAACAGATTACGCTGCAGCCAACAGTGTCTTGGATGCTGAAATGGCGCGCCTTTCGGCCAGTGGTGAATGCCGTGCTGTTGCTATTGGTTGGACTGGGTGGCAAGATGTTGGCATGGCGACAAGAGGTTCGATTGAAGCAGTATTTGCTGCGGCTGGAATTGAAACTTTAGATGTGGCTACGGGCGTTGAAATCTTCGTTAACGAAGCATTGTGTGGCGGTAAGCGTAGGGTTCTTGGTTGTGGTTCATTAGGTCTTATGGACCGCTTCGACAGCTTTAGAGAAGCGCCACTGAGATTGCCCGGGCAGATGGCGGCAATTATTGCCGACCCAGCAAGGTTCCCGCTAATCGATAAAGTGCTATCATTAGATGAGGAAAATAATATTGTAACTCAGACCACACTGTCGATAGAAGTACATCCATTCCTTGTCGACCACGCCATTGAGGGCGTCCCATATCATCCAGGAGTAATGGCGATGGAGATGTTTGCAGAAAACGCCCTGTTACTCAAACCATCAACTTGTTTAGCAGGTTTTGAAGAAGTGAGTTTCGGTCTGCCGGTGAAGTTACTCAAGGAGCACCTAACGGTCAGAATCGAAGCAAACCATGAACGCCAAGAAAATAATGTTCACTGGGTTAGATGTAAATTGGTCTCCGACTTGACCAATTCCAAGGGTGAGATTTTTGGACAACGTGATCATCATTCTGCACTAGTTAGATTGGTTGAAAAGAGTGATGATTTATCTGAGTTCCTGCATCGCGAAGTCGCCTCAATGCCTGAACTTGGAGTGCCACCGCTGGATGAATTACAGTTAATGCCTTCATTCATTTACCAACGCTATTTCCACGGCCCCCGTTTCCAATCTCATGGTGGAATAATACGCGGTGTTGGCGACGAATCAGTTCCTGGTGCTGATGGCATAGCTTTGATGAGAAATCAACTGCCGATTACCGAACAATTTTTTGCTGAGGCGGAGGGTGGTAAAGTTCTGCTTGAAGCATTACCAATGTTAATCGAAGCAGGATTCCAAAATGCTGGTTTTGTGGCGATGGAGTCGGAAGGTTTCTCATCTTTACCAGTCGGCATTGAGTGGTCTACTACTCTTAGAGTCCCAGAGCGTAATGAGGTATTACGCATGCGTAGTCTTAGAGTTGGCATAGAGGAAGCAGGAATTACTGTTCACAATGTAGTCATAATCGGGGATGACGATGCCCCTGTCTTAGCAATGAAAGGTTTGCGACTGAAGAGTATGGCGCCAGTTCCTGAACAACAGAGATTCATGCTTGAACGTTAATGGTGACGTTAATGGTAGCTACTGAAATAATAATTCCAGTCTCTTTTGGCATAGATTCGCCAAGATTAATTTGTATGATGATGCCTATTGGCCATTTAGAGTTGTCAGAAGTGGTGCTTGCTAATCATGATGAAGTCGCTAAATTTGTCACTGAGAAGCGATATATGGAACACCTTGCTGGGAGATATTTATTGCAACTTGCCCTTACAAAGTGGGGCGTCGATTGTTCCTATATTGAGGTTAGAAGAAACGAGTTTAGGGCGCCCAGTATTGCTTACTTGCCCGGTACTTGGAAAAGGACCCCGCTTCCATCAATTTCCATTGGACATTCATCGGGCTATGCTTTTGTGGGCCTAGTAGAGCCTGGTTGGACTGTTGGCATTGATGCAGAGCCAGAAGATCTTGTTATCTCCAATGGTGTGTTTGATATGATGGCTAAGGGGGAGGAATTAGCTTACCTTAACAGCAATCCAAATCAAGCAGTAAGGTTGTGGACTAGCAAAGAATCAATCCAAAAGTCGGCAAGGCTCGGGATGAACTTAAACCCACGTAATATTCGAATTCCAGTTGGAGAAGTGAAAAGTAAATTGTTAATTGGAAATTCGATTTTCCAATTGGTAAATTTGTCATTTAAGGATTTTTTCATTAGTATAAGTTATTGTCTTGGAGAAGGTTATGACTCAATCTCAGAGGACAAATTGCTAGAGCAAACTCAGCGTGCAATGTCTGACACAGATGATTGGTCGATAGGATGTAAAACTACTAGGTCAAATGCGTAATTACTTCCAAAACATGTAACTTTCCCGACTTTCTTCCCATGGAAGGTCGAGTAGTATGCCGATTTCTGTTAGGATGACATAATTGAACAAGAGATAGGTCACATAACTGACAATCAATACCAGTAAAGATGTATTAACGATTTTTCTCCTTTCCCTTTTTGCTTGATCTAGAGTACAGATTCCTTTACCTCTAAAATGGATGACCAGTCCAATTACTACAAAACATAAAGCCAATAATAACATCAATGGTCGGAACCAACTATATCCGTTGCCGCCCCAATATAGGGTATCTGATAGGGCAGCAGCAGAACTGACGCTTGCTAGGCCAAATAATACCAACACAACGCTAGGTAGGCAGCACATAGAAGCAATGATTGCGGAACCAGAAATCAACTTAATCAAT
Organism: Methanobacteriota archaeon; assembly: GCA_018659375.1. Taxonomy (GTDB): domain Archaea; phylum Thermoplasmatota; class Poseidoniia; order Poseidoniales; family Poseidoniaceae; genus MGIIa-L1. The sequence continues at coordinate 2,681 of JABJMO010000010.1, forward strand.
GATTTCTTTTCTTTATTATCTTCCATTCACAATCCCCCTTAACAGTGACTAAAGCGACTCTCTGCTAAAGCATTAGGGTATGACTCCAACGGTAATACGGGAGTACCATCAGACCATTCACCCATGAATTCTAGCAGCGGTCCTTGAATCAAGTGCTGGTAAGCAAAGTCTTCGGTATTGAAATCAGCCCGGCTACGAGCGACAACCCAGTCTGCTTGAGCGTCAACCCGCCTGTAAAAAGACCAATCTGCTAGAGAGTCATGAACCTCGTTAGCCGGAATGTAATGTGTTGCAATCATTCTAGGGAAGCCATATTTGTCACTCGGAACGTAAATGACCAGTGAATTATTTTGGTTGGTCAGGTCAAATAATTGTTGATGGTAAGCGCTTTCACATTGTCCAACAGTCATATCATCTTCAGCGACTACTAAGTGAATTATTGTGTGCTCTGGCAGTTCAGTAAAATTTGGTTGCCAAAGGTTTTGACTTGGTCTTGAGGCAGCCATTTCGGTATCTACGACCAATGTTTCACTGCCCCAACTAAATTCTTGCACCATTTGCAGGGCACTAATGGAGTATGCTCCGCCTAAGCTGTGTCCACCAATGTAAAGATGTTCAGGCATAATGGATAAGTTGCCTAACACGTCATCAATTTCTTGTCCGCGTGTATCATCTCCAATGATGATATTCAATTTATTTAGTGCAGAATTTATCGAGTACAAACGGGGGACATGGTGGGGCCAATCAGAAGTTCCTTCGATGTTATCTGGGTCAAAATTATCTCCACCTTCCGGCCGTATGTCGGTGGGGTATTGGATGTAAGCTACGACCATTCCTTTGCCTACTAGTCGTTCGATCCAATCGGTATAGGAATCTCTTGAAGGATTATTAAAAGCATGGAATAAAATTGCCAATGGCACTCCCTCAATGCCGGGGTTTTCGGGCAGCACAGGTATTGAAAGATAGATCGAAAATTCGATATCTTCTTCTGTGTCTCCTTGAATCGCTGTAACATTTTCTGGAAGATCATAGGGATAGATTTCTAGAACCTCTAAAAAGGGCCCTGGTTCTCCCCCATAGCCAAATATTGGTTTTGCCGGTGGAGAAGGTGCCATACCAACTAAGGCTGGTATTCCTGGCATCATCAGCCAAGCAGCAAGGAAAACTGCGAATAAGTGGGAAAGCGAGTAGAAGTTATCTAATCCTGAATTTTTAGACTTCGGCAACTTGGGGACACCTCTAGCGATTATTGCAGAAGAGAATAGTAGCACTCCATAGATTGTTGGTAATAACAGAAATGCACCTCGAAGGTATCTTAGGTCCATGATTACGAATACTGCATAAGAGCCGATTACGAAGCCCGAACAAATTATTGCTACATAACCAAATCCGGCATTAATGGGTTTATTTTGTTGTCTTCTAATCATTAACCACATACTAGCAGCGAGGATTAAACCGGCAAATGTGGTTACTGCGGGGACATTGTTACGCAGCACCATAGTCCACTCGAGAGTTCTAATTGCTAGTGGCCAAACAGCGTTTTCCAACGTATTACCAAGAATTAGCAGATATATCGTTTCAAATAATGCAACTATTACGCCAAACAAAAACAAGAACAACCCCATAAGAGGCGCTTTGACAAACCTGCTGATTGCAGAATCTGCTACCTCGCCGGCGTTGTCCATACGTCATGATAAGTTTTACAGTAGAAAAAAGGTTGTAATGAAAATCAAACATTGACATTGCGTACTTCAGGTGTTTGGTCAGCGATCATAAACTCAATCAGGGCTGCCCACATGACAAATTGAATGCTCTTCTCTAGTTCTTCTTGCCCACCAACTTCAGCAATCATATTATCAAATGTATCTTGCGGTGAATGGTATGCACTGTAATCTTCATCATATGCCCCTAGGTGGAATATGGTTTGGGCACCAAGGTTACGGAATGTGACATGGTCTGAACGGCCAAAAGTGTCCTCATGAACGTCCATTACCAGATTGTAATGGTCATCCCAGTGCTGTTCGCAACCTGCACCATACTCGCCGTCAATCCTCATATCCATTGGAGCATTTAGCACATCCCGATGAACATAGTCTAGGATGGTAGTAATTGCGACGTCTTGCACTTCAGGGTCAATATCTGGTCCTGACCAAGCATGATATGGGAATGGATCACCATTAGCTTTTTTTGCCGGATAAGAAATCCCCATCATGTCCATATTTATGTAAAATCGGAGCTCTTTGTCTTGTGGTAAGCAATAATCACAATCATTGTTGGCAAAGGCGTTTGAACCTCGTAATCCTTCTTCTTCACTGGACCACAAAGCCAAGAATGTGTCGCACTGTACTTCAATGTCGACAAATGCCTTGGCATAAAGCATAATTGCAACAGTTCCAGCAGTATTGTCATATGCACCTTCGTATGTACCTCCTCCAGGTGGTCCTCCAGGAAGTGCTACATCCATGTGAGCGCCCATTCCTTGAACACATGAATTGTCCTTGCCTCTTTTCCAAGCAATAACGTTGAGGCTCTCTGGTTCTGTTAGGCTGAATGTATCGGTAACTCTCATTATGTTAGTTTCATATCCGAGGCCTTCAAAATGTCCGTGGAAAAAGGAAGCAGCTCGTTCAAATGCTGGATTTGGTGAACCCATCCAACGATTAATGTAACCGCCACATTGCGTAGAATCAGTACAAACACTAGTGATGAAATCCATTTTTTCAAACCATTCAGCACCACTAATTATTGGGGTCCCATTGGCTAACTCCATGTCAAATGACTTGTCCTTTCCATTGTCTTCTACAATGGTTATTCTAACATTTTCAGCGTAAGGAGTAGGAAGCAATTTCCCATTCATTTGATTGCCTTCTACCATTGCATAGCCATTGGGGATAAGAGTGTCATCAATGAATAATAATACATTATTGGGTACAGATATCGCTCGACCTTCACCAACCAAGAGGAATTCATTCCATTCTCCAGTTTTCAATACAGCACTATCAGGGGGCGTGAAATTAATTTGAAAATCGGGAAATTCTTCTTTAGTTTCTTTGGTTTGTTCGCCAAAGCATCCAGATAATGTGGCTGTGAACATAATCAGGACCAAGAATACGCCCTTGACTGAAGATGTCTGCATAAACTTCCGTTTCCTAACTTGCTGATAGCCTTTATTGGTTCTAGTACACAAGAATAACTGTTGTGTAGTTGTTTGGTGCGGATAGCGGGAGTCGAACCCACGACATAAGGTTGGAAACCTCAGATGATAACCACTTCACTATATCCGCGATAATTCTGCCGAGAAGTATTCACTCTTTGAGTCAATCGGTTGTTGATTTACTAAAAATTAGGAGGCGGTGGAGGAACTTGTCGATTAAGGCCAAATTCAGTTCGGATATTTTGTGGAGTAGAATTTTGTCGTGAGATTCTGGCCTTTAGCACACTTTCTGCGTGCTCTCGACGTTCCTTATTCCTTCGAGTATTATTGGCCTTGCCCCGCACAAACAATGTCCCCATCAACGCAAATAGTATCAAAATACCAAGTGCTGCTTGAATAACAGGTTGCTTGAGTAATTTGTTGATAGTATCAGTTTGGTCATCAATAGTATTGGTTTCCAGTCTAGAATCCTTAGCATCTAGGGTAATAGTAATGCTATCCATGGCGACATCAGATCCTGGTTCTTTTGCCAGTAATACCAACTGATACTGCCCAGGTTCTATGGCTTCTCCTGAAAATACCACAATCTGCGTTCCACCAGAATCAGGGGTGAATATGAGTACCTGTGTAGTTGTATCTGCATCAATACCTGTCATAGGTTGCCACTCAATTCTTATTGCTGCGTTGAGCATCTCAGTTGTTACTGTACAGGTAAAAGTAAACCAGTCACCGCCAGCGAGGTCTAAGGAAATTTTTGATTTATCACTAGTCAGTGTTGCTTCACCAGCATTTCTTGCTGGATCATTTGGCCAATGGTCTAATTTGTAGGCTCCTGCCGTTTGATTATCTCCCCAACCATCGCCATCAGAATCAAGCCATTGTGAGATTTCACTTGGGAACTCATCTTCAATATCTGCCCAGAAATCGTTATCAGAATCTGGGCAGCCGTGTTTAGTTCCTTGATTTGATTGTCCAAATTCGGTAGGGCAACTATCACCCAAAGTACCATCTTGATTGTCACCAAATGAATCGCCATCCGAGTCAAACCATTGGGAATTGTCCCCAAGCCACAAATCATTGTCATCACTTGCTCCATCAGAATCTTCATCAGGACAACCATACCTATCTATTGTTGAAGTACCAACAACTGTTGGGCAAGCATCTGGATTAGTGCCGTTTGGATTATCTCCATAGCTATCACCATCTTGGTCTGACCATTGTGTAGAGTCGTTAGGGAAGGCATCATCTCCTTGGGACGTTCCATCATTATCACCATCAGGGCAGCCAAACAAATCGATATTGGAATATCCTTCTTCGTTAGGGCAATCATCTGCTTGGAATCCTGCCGTATTATCGCCAAAACCATCGCCGTCAATATCACTCCATTGAGTATCTTCTAACGGAAATGCATCTGCTCCATCGGTGAGATTCCAGCCTACATTACCTTCTGACGGCATGGTGATGTCAGAATACCCGTCACCATCGGTATCGGGGCAACCTGTACGATCATTAGTAGAATTACCAGGAGTATTGATGCAATTATCTTCAAGGTCGTCAAACCCATCATTGTCGCTATCCTGTGTTCTTGTTGGGTCGTCAGGGAAGGCGTCACTTTCGTTGGAAATGCCATCGCCATCATTGTCGATACACCCGTATCTATCGATAGTTGAATTGCCAGCTACACCTGGGCAAGAATCTGCCTCGAGTCCGCTAGCATTGTCACCATAGCCATCACCGTCTTGATCTAACCATTGAGTTGGTGTCGAAGGCAATTGATCAATTAGATTATCCCAGCCGTCTCCATCATCATCAAGACATCCCATGCGGTTGCCAAGGGTGGAATTACCAAGGATACCCGGACAGGCATCAGGGTTCACGCCAGCGAGATTATCGCCGTACCCATCACCATCAATATCAGACCATTGAGTAGGCTCATTTGGTTGAGCATCTTCGATATCAGCCCAACCGTCTTGATCGGTGTCAAGGCATCCAAGAGTGTTATTTCGCCAGGAGTCTCCCCAGACGTTTGGACAACTATCTGCTAGGGTACCAGTTGGCTCGTCTCCATAGCCATCAGAGTCTGTGTCATTCCATTGAGTGTTATCATTAGGGAATACATCAGCACCATCATTGAATCCCCAAGCAGAATCGCTATCTGAGTATCCATCTCCATCTGAGTCTGGACAGCCTGACCTGTCTTCTGTCGAAGTTCCAGCAACATTAGGACAACTATCGTCAAATGCGTCATCTACTCCGTCACCATCAGCATCAGCCCATCGGCTAGCGTCACTTGGGAAGGCGTCAGCGCCATTCGCAGCAGTCCAACTGCCATCGGGGTCAGAATATCCATCTCCGTCAGAGTCTGGGCAACCGTTTCGGTCATTGGAGGAACTACCAGTAACTCCAGGGCAGTCATCGCCATCAGTGCCAAGAGGATTATCTCCAAAGGTATCACCATCAGCATCGACCCACTGAGTGATGTCACTAGGCCAAAGGTCAGCACCGTTTGCTACCGTCCACAATGCGTCTGGGTCGGAAAAACCATCAGTGTCACTGTCAGGGCAACCAAGTCTGTCTTGCGAAGAAAAGCCTCGGACTCCAACGCAGCCGTCTGGGTTGTTGCCAGTGGGGTTATCCCCGTATCCATCATTGTCATCGTCTACCCACTGGGTAGAATCACTAATGAACTCATCATCAGTATCGGCATACCCATCTCCATCAGAGTCGGGGCACCCAAGGTTGCCTAACTGGTTTGATGTGCCATGAACAGATGAGCAGGAATCAGGGTTGACACCCGATGGGTTATCACCGTAGCCATCACCATCTTGGTCAGCCCATTGGGTTGGTTCAGAGGCAAATGCATCTGCACCATTGCCAGCAGCAGTCCACCCGGCATCAGGGTTTGAGTATCCATCTCCGTCGGTATCCGGGCAGCCATATCGGTCTCTATCAGAGGTGCCAGTAACGCCAACGCATGAGTCGGCAAATGTTCCAGAGGGGTTATCTCCGAATGTATCAGTATCTCCATCAACCCATTGAGTAGCATTACCGGTGAATGCGTCTGCACCATCAGTTACAGTCCAAACAGGACCATTGGTGCCTGAAGGGTCAGGGTCAGAGTAGCCATCAGAATCATCATCTGGGCAGCCAGAGCGGTCAGCATTAGAACTTCCGCTAACACCTGGGCAAGAGTCAGCTCCATTGGCAATGAACCAACCACCATCTGGATCGGAGTAACCATCACCATCAGCATCACCGCATCCAAAGCGGTCGAGTGTCGAAGTTCCCGGTGAAACTGGACAAGCATCCGCTTGGAACCCTACTGAATTATCGCCAAATCCATCATCATCTTGGTCAAACCATTGAGTTGGCTCAAGAACAAAAGCATCAGCACCGTTTGCAGCAACTGTCCAACTCATGTCGGGGTTTGAGTACCCATCACCATCGGTATCAAGGCATCCTGTTCGGTCGATAGTTGAATTTCCAAACACTGACGGACAATCGTCATTATCATCTCCAATGCCGTCTAAATCAGCATCCTCGGTTAGATTTACCAGAGGAGTCTCGTGATTTATTGCCAGTGAGAAAAATTGTGGTCCGGTAGGTACTGAAGTTCCAAGAATATGTACCTCCCAAACACCCGGTGAGGGAGAGCTAAAATTCATCACTCTCAGATTATTCAAATCATCATTCAAATTAGTCCAAACACCTGCAGGGCTTTTGACTGCTATATCTAGGTCATTGACCAAGTAGGGAGTTACTCCTGGAGTTCCAGCCGGGTCTGTATAGGCTAATGCTAGTTGAAGGTCATGTGCTGAAGCAGGTAGAGTGAAACTCCAACCCCTGTTCACGCCAGTAGATAGTGACTCATCAGCAACATAACTTGTTTGGACAGCACTATACAAATTTAGTAAGCCGTTTCCTTCATGCATATTGGGGATTGCCTCTCCAGCACCATTTGTTGGGCTACCGTATTGCCCGTCCATGTCATGGGTAGACGCTCCAAATATCGCCTTTACCAAGGCGGAACTAGGATTGGCTACGCCACGCTGTTCAATCAAATGTTCCAGTAAAAGAGCAGTTGCACCGGCAGCTATGGGTGTTGCCATGCTAGTACCTCCCATGTAACAATAATTGGTTTCAGCATCATCAGAACCCCAGCCACATGACGAAGATGCAGGGCCAGTCATTCTTGATTTAGTAGAAAATATATGAGTGCCTGGTGCCACGAAGTCGGGCTTTACGCGCCCATCTTCTGTGGGGCCTCTGCCTGAGAAATCAGCCATGCCTTCTGGGTCGTTAGCCGATGTTGACCTTGAAGGGCGATAATTTTCTGACGCACCAATTGAAATAGAATTCTTTGCAGTTGCTTCCCACAGTAAACTGGACTCATCTATTTCTCCATCACCGTCTAAGTCATCAGCATCATTACCGTCAGCAAACATAATTACAAGTTGTTCGTGAGTTCTTGCACCGATATCGATTTGCATTGAACCTGTTGAGTACAATCCATAATCATTACAACGAGCGCCAAGTCCTGGTCGAATGCAACTTCCCCAAGAATTTGTATGAATTCTACTACCATTTTCTACCGCAACATCAAAGAAATCTTGGAAGTCATTTGGGATCCCAGCACCAAAATTATTCCCTTGTTGCCAAGCATGGAATAGTAAATCAGCCTCTGGAGCGATTCCTACATTAATGCCGCCGCTCATTGCCCCGTCCCCTAACACAGAGCCAGCAACATGGGTTCCATGTCCATCATTGTCTCCGGCTCCATCATCACATGGTCCAGGGTCAGTTGGACTATTCCAAGTACAACTATTGTAATGTCTTGGCCATGAATATATGCCGTGAATACGGCCTGAAAAATCATCATGCATCGTAGCATCAGCAACTCCACTGTCGATTCCAGTATCGCCAACAGTGACAATTATGCCGCTACCATCCAACCCGATATAAGATCCATCAAGTGCTGCCATTTTGGTGTTATCTTTAACATCATCAGTGTGAATTATTGTGTTAGCAACAATATCTGTAGACTGTGCAATAGGTTTCTCTTCCAACCATTCAATTTCATCTTGTGCTGCCAGCCATTTCACTCCCGAAACACTAGTTGCAACAGTGGCAAACCTACTGCTAAAAGAATAAATGAAAATGTCTTCACGTTGCTCGATACCATCGGGCAGTTCATAGCCTGAAAGTACAATGTCTAGATCAACAAATGTATTTTCCAATAATGATTGAGCCAGTCCGTGGCGGATTTTATCAACTGAATCTAATTGTAGTATACCTTCAACATTTAGGGATTCTAATTGCTCAATTTCCACTGAGTTGAAATCACAACTAAAGCCGTTAGGTGGCATGAATGAATGGCAATCAATTCCTTGTTGCGATAATTGATGCTTCCACTCGGTCGGTACTGGGAACTGGTGGGTGATTACGTATTGTCCGGACAAAGCATCTTGTCCAGTCCATTCGATCCAGTTATCAATTGGGACTACAGATGCGTCGCGGTAGAGTAAGGTAACTTCGCCTGCCGAATGTTCCGAAGAAAACCAGCCGTTAGACAATTCATAACTAGGCTCAATCGAGATTGATTTCAAATCTTCCAATTCTGCACTCGATGTGGCAAACGCTTTGGGTATATCAGCATTATTTGCTAGTGCCATTGGGGCCATTATCTGGCACAAAAAGAACAAGCAAATCATCACAGCACTATTTGTCGAACGTCGCCCCATGTACCAATACAACCATTGGTCCCTCATGAATGATTTGCTATTAATATCTGTACTAGATACTCTACGAGAGTTCAAAAGGTGGTTGGGCAGGGCTTGATTTATGGCAGACCAGACATCATCTCTATCATCAGACCTAATGTCTCCTGACGCTGAGGATGAGAAGTCGCAAGTCGTTGGCCGCCAAATTTGGCGGATAGTCCCATATGCCAAACGCTACCCAAAACGAGTGGTGGCTGGAATTGCCTCCAATGCAATGGCCAGAGTATTTGATCTGATGCCTTTTGTGGCAATAGGCTATGCAATAGATTATTTCACCACAGATAAGATGAGTGGGCCAGAGTTTTTGCAAGACTTTGTCACCTTCTTACCCGGAACTACAGAAGTTGGATACGGGACATTAATTTTCTTGGGATTCTTTTTCCTAGCAATATTCCAAGGATTGTCTGAGTATTCATGGCAGACGCTTGGCTATCGAATCCAACACGATTTGCGGATGGATGCAACTCGCTCACTAATAGCCATGGAAGCTTCATATTACGATATGCGTCAAACCGGCCAAATAATGTCGGTACTATCTAGCGACGTAAATCAGTTAGAGGATGTAGTTTCAGATTCTTCTACATCAATAATACGGATTGTGATCACGTTCTTTACTGCCTTTACTATTCTGATATTAATGTCATGGAAATTGGCTGCAGTATTATTTGGCCCACTGGTGTTCATTATTCCGCTAGTTTACTGGTTTTCAACCAGAGTTCAACGAAAATACCGCAAACAACGTGAATCTACAGGAGACATTACGGCGGTTTTAGAAAATCTAATTTCAGGTATTTCAGTTGTGCAAGCCTACAATGCCCAAGACTGGGAATCAAACAGAGTTAATCGTGAATCTGGCGTATACCGTGACCAAGCAATAGGTGCTAGCCAAGACCGAAATAGATTCGTTCCAATGATCTACGCCATTGCAGGTATTGCATTTGGCTTGTTAGTTTCAGTTGGTGGTTCACTTGCTGGAGAAGGCGAGATTACCACTGGTGAACTCGTAACATTCCTATTAATTAGTACAAGGATGACTATGCCACTATTTATCTTTGGAATTCTAATCAACCAACTGCAACGAGGCGAAGCTGCTGCACGAAGAGTATTCACTGTAGTAGATTTAGAACCACAAATATTTGACAAACCTGATGCCATTGAACTAGAAGAGGCAATCACATCAGTAGAATTCGATAATGTCTACTTCACCTACCCAAATACCTCAGTGCCAGTTCTTAGTGGTATTTCATTCAAAGCCGAAGGCGGAGATTTCCTTGGAGTAATGGGCCACACCGGTGCGGGTAAGACGACCATTCTCAAACTACTAATGCGGTACTACACCCCAACTAGCGGAAGAGTGTTAATCAACGGGAATTCGATTGATGACTATACTCTTGACTCTGTCAGGGATAAAATCGGATTTGTCAGCCAAGAACCATTCTTGTTCTATGGTAGCATCAAGGACAATGTAATTTACAATCAAACCGCCACCGATAAGGAGCTAAGACGCGCATTGGAACTTGCTGGGGCTTGGGAGTTTATTCAGGAGTTAGAAGATAACCTCGACACCATGGTTGGCGACCGTGGTGCTAAATTAAGCGGCGGACAACGTGCTAGAGTTTCGTTAGCAAGAGCGTTACTGAAACAACCGTCACTACTTATTCTTGATGAAGCATCAAGTGCCCTGGATGCGGAAACTGAAAGGCGAATTCAAGAGAATTTAATTGCCAGCGGCAGCAACAGAGCAACAATTGCAGTAGCTCACCGGCTAAGCACTATTCGTAACGCTGATGAAATTGTTTGCATGGTTGATGGAGCGGTTGTTGAACGAGGAAAGCACGACCAGCTAGTTGCTGCTGAAGGCGTTTATGCGAGTCAGTGGACCATACAAACCGGTGATTTGGCCGGGCTTTGATTAAACTCTTTCAACAATTGGTCTAAGTATTGCAGTCTTTGCAGAGCGCTTCTTGACAAACTGCTTATTGCCGATTATGATGAGTGAGGATACTAGCACAAACATCGGTATTCCAACAATTAAAGACCAAACAGCAAGGCTCAAATTGCCAATAAATATCTCTTCTAACATTTCAGCAATAACGATGATTGATACGAAGATCAAGACTCTTAATATGCCAAGGAAGGTCCTAACAATAAACCAGATTTGCTCGGTGTCATTACCTTCATCTGGCTTGTCTAAAGCGGCCAAACGTTCGACAAAGGAAAGTCCGCTCATAACGGGCCTGCTAATTTCATCTAACTAATCAGTTACGGCGATTTCACCGATAAAAAACTGGTTTTTACACCGTTTCAAACAGTACGGATACGATCATCGATTTGATTGCCAACACCGGCTTTCCCACCAGTTTGACGGATTTCTCGCCACGCTTTAATGACGCCTTGTCCATATGCCCATTGAGCAAGGAAGACAAATAATGGCGCTAAGAATATAGTTCCAATGGTCCGGTGAGGTGAGGTGCCAATTGCTGCACCTAGCCAACAGATAGCAACATAAAACAGCATTAATCCACCAAGGCCGTGGAAAGCAAGACGTGGCAATGTCCATTCTCCAGACAACGATAGCCAATACTCTTCGGCTGCCCCACCCGCAAATAGTCCATAGATTAGTCCTATGATTGAGAATACCACCAGCGGCGGAAAGAATCCTATTGCTGTGTGAGACCAACGTGAAATTTCTGGCCAGCGTTTATTGGCAACCATTCTCGTGTAGCCGTAATTACGCATTTGCTTCATGTACGGTTTGAAAGGTACTCTGCGTCGATGTGGCATAACATTGGATGGGTCGATGAATAACTTGTGGCCTTTACGTTGAATTTTTGCGTCCAGCACTACGTCTTCTGCTCCAATGCACCCCTCTTCAAAGAAGCCAACTTCTCTCAAATTTGCCATCCTGTGAGCACAATTGACTCCTGGGTTATGTGAAATCCGGACCAGTTCGCCTTTTGGTTGGGCTCCGTATCTCGTTCCTGCAGTCATGAACTTTGTACAGAAAGCGACGTCAGCACATTTTGCGCCAAACGAATCATCATCCGGGGCAAAGTTCGGCCCTCCTACAGCACCCACTTCAGGGTCCTTGAACCAGCGAATCAATTTTTCAACCCAATCAAGTGGCGGAATAGTGTCATCATCAGTAAATAATACCAAGTCATGGTCCATTTGATTCAAGGCAAAATTGCACGCATCAGCACGATTATTAGAGGAGTCTTCAATCCAAGTTGCCCCATATTTATCACATATTTCCTTGGTGTTGTCTTTTGATTTAGAATCAGAAATCACTACCTCAAAGTGTGGGTAGGTTTGCTTGGACAAGCGCTCAAGAACAATGCTTAATTCCTCAGCATTATTGATGGTCGGGATTAGTACAGCGGCAGTATAAGCCTCGCCATCTTCTTTCAGTAAGGGTTCAACAATATCGCCCATGTTACCCCGAGAAATACCTCAGTTAAGAATTCAAGGTCTTATTTGAG
>JABJMO010000013.1 GCA_018659375.1 Methanobacteriota archaeon
ATGAAGGAACTAATTATACAGATATTAACGAAGATTTCTTCAGAGAGGTTGCAGAGAGAATTTCAATAAAATTAGATGTCAAATCAAAAATTAAAGATACACTACAATCAAAGATAGAAGCTTGTTTAACAAATTATTCTAGTTTACTTAGTTTAGAAAAGATTCCAACTATTATTGAATTACACTCATACGGTAAGAAAAAACTCGAAACAGGGAAAATAAATGAAGCAATGGCGTGTGAGAGATTAATTCAAGTTCTTCATAATTCATCAGTTCCACTCAGTGTAAAAATCGGGGATAGTAAATTCGGATACGGCGGTATAGGTGTAATAATCCACGAAGATTGTGAGATTGGAGACTATGTGAATATCGGGAGCAATGTCACACTGGGCGGTGGCAGAAAAATAGTTGATGACACTGGTAGTGAAAGAACAATACCATTTATTGAAGATAGGGTATACATCGCAACTGGAGCAAAAATACTCGGGGGAATAACTATTGGAAATCATTCGATAATTGGTGCGAATTCAGTAGTAACAAAAGACATTCCTCCATTCAGTATTGTTGCGGGTGTACCTGGAAAAATAATTAATACGATTAATGAGAAAAACATTGGCGAGTATTGTTCTTATCTTTACAAATCACTATCGTTGGAAGACTGTAAAAAGAGGATGTTTGGTAAGAACTCCTAATGGGTTATTATTCTCCAATCCCTAAACAAACCCTTCACTGAAAACGTGTTACGCTTGAATAAAAAGTTGGAAATCAACTAATAATTCTACTAAATTATCAATCTATTTTGACTAAAATCACCATGTTTGGGTAATTTTGTAATCCAAAGCCAACCTACTGATTTGGCGGTTGGTCACTTTTGTCTTTCATCGAGTCTCGTCTTTTGCGTGTTTGAAAACTCTGTCGTAATTCGACCTCATTGAGTTTTCTTCTAATTTTATTTCTTAGAAAGCGTACAACAATAATCACTGCAATGATGTCAACAACCAAGATAAACCATTCAGTATTGCCCCAATTTTCAAACATATCAATCATCACAATGGTGGCCGAATGTCAATGTCACAATCAGTAGTGGGGCAGCCAATACAACCTAGTCGAGCCTCTTGTTCTATTAGATAATCATCAAGCCCAGGTGGCAGTATCTCAGGAACTGGAATTTTTCCCCTAACCAATGTCACCATACAGGTTCCACAAGTACCGGAAGTGCAGTTTGTTGGTATATTAACCCCAGCTGACTCCGCATGCTCAACTACAGTTTCACCGATAACTAATCTGGTTTGGCCAAGTAATTTTGCCCCTTGCATAAATCTTACAAGTTTGAGCGTCTCTCCAACACTCTCAGCCATAGCATCGCCTCAACGTACATCTTTGTGACGTGTCCAACGGCCAGTTTGTTTATTGAAGTATAATCCGGCCTTCTTCATCCACTTATTGAACTTAGTAGCACCAGCACCGGTTCTCAAGATGAAGTCTTCTCTATCTTCTTGTGCTTGGATGTAATCTTTGGCAGCCAATGTTTGATCAATCCAATCATTGATGTCCATCAATCCACCGCCAAGAGTACTCTCTTCTACCACTCGGCTCATCTCATCAGCGTCTGTTCCAGTTTGAGCGAGGTCTTTCTTAATCATGTCATTTACCGAAGAGAAATCCATTGCTGCCGGTTTAGGAGGTACTGAATTTCTCGGTCGCTTGCTTTCATCGATAAATATACGGTTACCATTTACCAAACGTTGCTCAACATTGGCAGCTAGATCAGGAGTGAAATTCTGTTCGCATTCCCAACAGATAAATACCCATTCCTCGGGTTTATCTTGGTCTCTAGCTTGTCTAGGGTCCATTTCGTCACCACAAAGCGGGCAAGCGTGGAAAATAAGTCCAGGAACGAACTTTCTCCTGAAGTCGACAATGTCTTGAGGAGTTCCTTCCAGTTCTAACATCTCATGATCTCTGGCGGCCTCTAAACCTCTAGTTTCTAGTTGGTCTCTTATCTTGACTTTTTGATCATCTTTACCCTCGTCATAGAGATTGTTTTCTAACTTAACAATCAATTCAACAGTTTTACCTAAACGATTCATAATCAATTTCTTGCCGCGGAAGGCTTCAACCTTAGCGATTTTCAAACGTTCTTTTTGCTCGGCTAATTCTGTTAGAACGTCTTTTTGCTTACGCTTAAATTTGATTTCTTCAATTTTTGAATCGACTTTCTTTTCCGGTGCTAAGACCGATGCTAGAAACCGTTCTTTACCGTGAGAAGAGTGAGCAGAATTGATAATTGAAATAACACCATCAGCGATATCTGACTTTAGTGCATAGTTTTCAATTAGCATATTACGGTCAATTTTCTTTAAATCGCCAATTTTCAGTCCAGCATCGGCTAACTGCTGGGCTGTAGTATCATCAATTCCACGCCTCAATAGTGCAAGATATGTGTCTTTCTTTGCCATAGCATCCCCTCCGACAAGTCCTGCCCAGTCGCCACTCCTAAGAAAAACCTCTCCCCGCTAATTTCTTTAAAATCAAGCACAATCTTATAGGTAAACGATAGATTGAGGACAAGTTTAAGATTTATCTTGGATTTTTTCCAAATCTTGACAAAACCCTATCCAATCATCAAAATCAAACTCCTCAGGTCGGGCGTTCATTCTTTCATCATCAGCCAAACTTGAAATCGCCATCTTCCAACGTGCAGAATACCAATTAGGGACTCTATTTAGTCGCCGTGGAACAGATTTAAGGCTGGTACGAATCTTTTTTCTTCGTTGTTTGAAGGCTTGATGAATTACTTGCTTAACAAGGCGCTTATCACAATCAAATTGTTCATGGCTAGGAGTCATCTCGATAAAACAGGAATTTACTCTTGGATTTGGGCTAAAGTTGTGAGGAGCTACTTTTTGCAACATCTCAGATTGCCAATCCAATAACGCAGTCATTCCAAGAGAACCAACATCAGACTCATACTCCATAACTAGTCTTTCAGCAAACTCTTCTTGCACTAAAAGCACGACTTTCTGCAATAGACTTGCCTCTTCATTACGCAAATATTTAGTTAGCAATTCTACTAATGGCGAAGAGATTTGGTAGGGAATATTAGCCACAACTTTGGAAATTGAGCTTGGCCATTTCACCTGTAATGCGTCCCCTGAGAGTAAATTCAATTGTCCTGCGGTGATTTCACTGGCGAATACTTTCTGTAGATGTTTTACCGCACCTTCATCAATCTCAATTGCAGTTACTTTGCAACCCTGCATCAGTAAGGCTTCAGTTAATACCCCTGGTCCAGGCCCTATTTCCAATACATGGTCTTGTTTGACAATATCGGCGTATTGTAGAGGAAGCGCAATCAGATCATCATTAATCAAGAAATGTTGGCCAAGAGACTTGTCATTATCCTGTTTACTACGTAGTAAATCGACTAGGGTTCGAGCGCCCCTCATGCTGTCACCGGTAACAGTAATTCTGTAAGGCGCGGTTGTAGGTTTCTATCACCCATTTCGGCAACAAAACGCTTAGCAAGCAGTTCTGCTGCATCGATGGTACAAGATTCGTTTAAGTGTTCAATGCTGGTAAAGCCACTCGAGCCTCTAACCTCTACCATTTGCAAAGCCTTCTTTTTACCAATACCTGGAAGTAGTTCAAAGGCATGTTGTTTGAGCGATAGCGGGCCTGCAATATTGAAAAAGGCCTTGATAAAGTGAGCCGCTTTTTCTTCGATGAATAATTGAATGATTAATGGTAAATCACTGGCTGCTGAATTAGACAACAGTTCCATTTTTGCCATACCTAGAATATCTCCAACATCAGTACGCTTGTCACCATCAACCCCGACATATATTCTATCACCAACAGAAGAATTGGAGTTCTTAGCGGCAAATCTGCCAAGTAACATCTTACTTTCACCCAAGGCAACAATCACATTGGTTTTAGAATCGTTTTCGATAACTCTTGCCCAAACTTCGTCATCAAGAGGAGTTGGACGGCGTTGACGCTGTGGTTTATCTCTTGAAGTGTTACCTCGGCCTCTATTGCCACGATGTGTTTGGGATTGTCGACGTTGATTGTCTGGTCGTCGGTTAGTACGAGGCTTGTGTTCGACTTTTTTAACGACCTCTTTACGACCTTCAGCAGGTCTTGTTGGCAAGTATTGTGAAGGCTTGGCACTGCTCTTCTTATCAGACTTTTTTGGAATTTTGACATTGCGGTCACGACTAAAACCGCTCATGAAATCATCTCGGATAATTTCACTCGAAGCCAACATGCTGCCTTACTGTGTCTAGGATTGCATTGATTTCAGTGTCATCAATAGCAATTCTCTTGGAAACCAGTACTGCTTTTACATCGCTAGGATATAGTGGCATTAGTTCAGCAAGTTTTGCAGCGAGGTCAGGATATTGAGCAAGCTTGTCCATCTCAAGTAGTGCGGCCTTTAGTGTTACAAATACATCCGGGTCAGTCTTGTAACCAACTCTGCCTTCACTGGCAGCCCATTGAGCATGCTGTAGTGCAGCAACCTGTTCGTAAGTTAGATCTCCTCTTCTTTCTTGGGCCCCTTCAAGCAAGTCTCTTACAGTGGCAAAGTCAACAAATTTTTCTTTTTCGGTCAAATATATCACTCCAATGGGCGTAGGTGTTCTGGTCTAGCAATGACAGTCTTTTGCATGTTGCCGTCTTTTACAGCAACGATCCATGCAACTCCTTGTTTCTTCTGAATAAATCCAGTTCTGCCGTTGAATCTTCTGTGCGGCATTCCGCCTTGTTGACCACCGTCTAATACGATTGCAACACGGTCCCCAGTATCATAATCGTGCAATACACGGCTGATATTCAAGCGACTACGTTCTTTTTTTCTCCTTCTTAGAATGCTTCGAGTTCTTACTCTCTGGCC
The DNA here is from genome assembly GCA_018659375.1 of Methanobacteriota archaeon. GTDB lineage: Archaea > Thermoplasmatota > Poseidoniia > Poseidoniales > Poseidoniaceae > MGIIa-L1. Next base: position 4,898 of record JABJMO010000013.1, read on the forward strand.
CTTTGAACGCTTCATGATTTTCGCCTCACTTTGCTCCGACACAGCATAATGCCATCTTCGAAGCAGTTTGCCGACCTACCAATCGCATATAAGCACCGCGACGAAAATAACTGAGTAAAAACAGGGGAGTTAATCGGCATGAATATCCCCAACATCTAACCAGATAACCTCACATTTTGCCTTTAGCAAAGATGCAACACTGGGCTGTGTGCGGCCACTGTCTCCATGGATGGTTTCCTTGACATAGGTGCCAGATTCACAGCGAAGGGTAACTTCGACTTCTCTTGTACCATCCTCCATAATCTCCACGACTGGTTTGTTGACATCAATTACGTCTCGCCTTCTTATTAGGTCTGCTCTTCGATGAGCAACACGGTCGGGAGTACGTTGATACAATTTTACGCCGTGTAGTGATAAAATCGTCGAGATTATTGTCTCATCGCTAGGTAATTCAAATAAAGCACTGCCTGGCGCCGGCATAGCAAGGATTCGTTCGATTAATTCAGCCTTTTTACCAGTCTTTTTTAGATTATTTTCAGCACAAATAACTTCCAATTCACCCTTCTTCATTTTCGATAATTCTTCTGCCGAGGGGCCCTGTTCTTCGGTAATAATTTCGGCTGGCAGAGGCTTTGTGTTGTCTTTACGTTTGTCGCCTCTTCGATGGCGCTTTTTATTTGGTTTTTTACTTGAGTCTTTGGTTAAGTCTAGCGGCGCTGTCAATACAGCATATTCGCGCTCTTTCATCTGCTCAATCCTAAACCTGATGGTGTAGGATTTTTCTGCTGGGGTATCTTTGATTCTGACAACTTCACTTTTATTTGAGGAGCGTAGGTCAGTTATGTGTATTGATCCACCGGCCGCTTCATTGATTAGTTGCATAGCATATTGGTAATCAAAATCTCTTACTTTCGGCTCCTTCATTTCAATGACAAAAGGCCTCCCGCGACCCATGCACCGAACATCAATATCTTCTCGACCCATGCCGTGGAATGAATGTTCAGGAGCGCCAAATACTTCCAGCAGAGGGTTGCCGATTAAATCTTGAACACTCCTTTTGTACTGCAAACCAGTGTCGTTACAACGTTCACAACCGCGTCCTTTGCAGGCACGACACGGCCACCTTGTTTGAGGAATACCTCTTTCGAGCTTTTGATATCTACCGTAAATGTAATGCGACCTTATGTCAAGGGAGACAGTGAGTGTTAGGACATCGATTAACGCAAGAATATGCGGATTCTCATTGACTAATTTAGCACCCTTTAGCCTGGAGGTTAAATTTCTTGCAATCTCTGTAACTAGTCCGGTTTTCAAACCATCTGAACCACCAGCACCGAAGCGTTTTCTCTGGTTATCTTCTTCCTCGACTTGGTCTTTGGGAAAACTTGTGCCTAATTGTAACCGTTTGATTTGGTAAGGTTGTATTGCATCATAGATTATATCAGCAAGTAAGTCTGATTCCTCGAATAAATTTTCACAGAATGGACAAAGCGTGATTTCTTCTCTAATATTTGCCAAGTGTACATTTGCACTTACGACAGTCTTACGGACTTCTTGTCCAGAATCTTCAATTGTCTGGCTAAACCGTTTCTTACCACCAAGTCGGCCAATGCAATGGTCGCAGCAACCAATTCTAACCAAATGTTTCAGTCCTGCGGGATTTGGCGCACGAGGGACCTCTTCCATGTGAGTGTCTAGTTGTTCAGTGGGCAACGAGTCGAGTTGTTCTGGCTCCTGGCTCTCCTGGTTCAATACAGCGTTTTCATCATCTTCCCAGAGCGAATAATTAGTTTGTCCAAAGCCCGCATTGGCGTATTTCATCCAGTCTTCATCGTTTTCATTTTCAGACATAAAATTCACCACTGCCATGGGGCCAACCCCGGTGGAAGCGCTTGGTCCTCAAATCTTTCATTGATGAAGATAGCGGATAAATTGAGCGTGTCCAGAATTTTCCGTCGTGATATTACTCGTTTTCAAGATGAATTGCCATCGGCGTAGAATCATCACGCAACATTAGCGCCAAAATTCCTAACGCAGCAGTAGTCAAAACAAGACTTGCGATTAGGGACAAGGCAATCATCGCTGCTGAATAAATTCCAAAGTTACTAAACAGCCCCATAGGAGATAATGCAATCACACTGAATCCGGCAATATCAGAGGCAGCACTGCCAATTAGGGCAAGACTACAAGCGCCACCAACTGCAACTAAAGCCTCATTGTGAGACTCACCCTTTTCCCGACTTTCCCGATACCGTTCGGTAACGTGGATACAATAATCGATACCAACACCAAGCGATATGGTTGCAATTGTAACAGTTACGATGTTGAGTGATGAACCAGCTGCGTACATCAGTCCGTACAACCACACAACTACCAGTAAAATTGGTATTAGCGTAATACTGGCTTGTTTGAATGACTTAAAGCCGATTGCGAGAGTGATAAAGACGAAAAGCGACCCAAGAATTAACGAGGATTGCATTTCATTTTGCATAGCATCAGATGCCACATATCTGGTTACCGGTCTACCAGTTACCATTACCCACGTGAGTGGTTTGTCGTCGGTCTGTTCGCCTGCTTCGGCAATTGTGCCGCTAGATTGATTGGTGAATACTTCGAGGTCTCGCCATAATTCTTCTAATCCTTCACCCATGCCGGGGAAATCTTCAGGAGAAGTCATACCAAAACGAATTAGCATGCGATCATATTCTGCCGGTTGTCCATTAACATCCAACCAAGGCTTTAGCGGGTCAAGCTCGACTTCAGGTTTGATGTATAATTCGACAATACTTGGCGGAATGTCCGGAATAGGACCAGTTCCCGGGACACCATTTAGCACTAAGAAACCGTAAAAATAGGACAAGCAATCACGGTCAGTCAAATCTAGTAAAGGTCCAGCACCATCATCAGAACAATTCATCCCATGTCCTTCCATCGTAGAATTCCATCCAGCAGCTTCGAATGGGGTAGGGTCTAGAGCAAGGGAGCCTTGAGCTGCAAAGACCATTTCATCAAGCGCCAAAATATCAATATCGCCATTGGGCAATTTAGTTATTTTATCTGCGACCCCGTCAGGTAAAATACCCATCTCAGTTCTAAAAATATCGATAGCAGCATAGACTTCAGGGTCAAGAACATCACCTTCTATCAACAAATAAGCGGGCTCACCCTCGTCGGCAAACCGTTCGGTCACTATTGCCACACCCCGGGCGAAATCCGAACTCTCGTCAAGGAAATCTTCGACACGGAAGTCGCCTTCTAACTGGGCCATTCCCACGGCGGCAGGTATTGTTATCAACGCAGCAATCAAGGCCACGATTAACGAAGGTTTTGCTTTGCCAGAAGTGGTGGTAATCTTACGCAATAAATCTTCAGAAACCAAGTGAGTCATGTGTTTTTCGGTGATGTTCTTGTTTCGTTTAACCATCCATTCATCCACACTTAGACGGATTAGCGGCACCCACAAACCAGTCAGTAAAAAGGCCGATAATATTCCTAGAGCGGCCTCTACACCAAATGACCTTAATGCCGCAACATCGCTAAACAAATTAGCCGCAAAAGCCGCCATCGTAGTTAGAGATGTGAGCATAATTGCCCGACCTACACGTGTTATTGTCACCTCGGTAGCAGCGGTAGTATTCTTCCCGTTTTTTCGCTCTTCTTTGTATCTGTGAAGCGCATGGAGAGAGTCATCTATGCCTAAGGCAAGTACCAAAATTGGTAGCAAATTGGAAAACTGTGATCTAGCGATTATTGAAAACCCGAAAAATGATGAGAAGTTAGCCACGTGGCCAATCATGCCCTGCATCCAGAGTAATGCTGCACCGAGAGCAACTATGACTATGCCAACATCAGTCCACCTTCGCAAACTGACGTATAGCAAACCGACAATGACAACGCCCATTAGAACAATTAGTCCAGCACTAGACTGTAACTCCCGGTTGACTTCAACATTTACCCCTTGTCCAACTAGTAAGGTGATTGTAGTGCGGTCGTTAGAGCGTAGTTTGCCTTCCAGGTCCATGTATGACCATTCGCTTGAACAGCCACCACTTTCATCCTGTAATTCTTGACATACTGCTTGGTCATATCTGGGCGGATGAACTACCAATTTGCCATCATCAAGCCGGTATCCTCCGACAATAAATCCATCATCAGAAAAGTTGAGCGCTTTTTCTTGATGGGCATCTTTCCATATTACTTCCCAACCCATTTCTTCTAATTTTGCACTGTCATATTGGACCAAGAACCAAGTTGATGATGCTGACCAACGACCACTGCCGTTAATTCCGTTTTGCCAACTTCCGTCGAGTTGTAATTCTCCGCCAATGGATCCTGTTTGTAAGGAGTTAATATCTGGATAAAAGCCTCTGTCTAGAGATAACCAGCGGAGAAAATTATTTTCCGGTGCATTAGCCATGCGGACCGCGGCTAGGTCTATGTGGTCTTGAGTTACGTTCAAGTCATCAAACTCTAGACATTCTAAAACACCACAATCACTCCAATTTGTCGGGGCTGGCGTGGGTATGCCTAGCGAGCTTAGACCTGGTTGGGTTAAAATCGAAGTACCGTTCATAAACCCTCGGAAAATATCAGACAAGGTCATCACTCCTTTGTACTGATGGCCTGTTACGTCGTTGACTAGAGGCTTGAGCGCAGGTGCTAATACATGGTCATTGACGATCTGCTTTTTATCATCGATTTCTTGTAATACAGTTAGGTTGACAATGCCTCCCTTTGGTGCTGAGATACCTTGCCACGGAACTCCAGATTCGACCATCTCTCCCACATCGGGCAGCGATGAATAATCTGGCGCACCGTCACTCATCGGTGGCACTGGTACCCACTCTGACAGGGCGGGGACATAAGCAGGGTCTCTAGCAGAAATAACAAACCCAAGAATTATTTCGGAATTAGAAAACTCATCATTGATGATGGTTTGAGCAGTTAGTTCTGGAGATTCCATTTCATATGATTCCATATCGATAGGCTGCAGTGCGGTAAGGGCACCTGGAATCATGAATATTGACAGGATGAAAACCGCAATGTGAACCTTGTTTTTTTGAGGAACAAACCACTGTGCAAAAATGTGAAATTTTGTTCCCATAGACTTTGCTTTATGTTTTACCATTTGAAACCATGTATATATCTCGCCTTTTGCTGGGTGACTTATGGCAACTTTACTTATTCTGAACCATCAGCCGTATGATGGAACTGATGTTACTTGGAATGCACTACGATTAGCAAGACAACTACACAGCGATGGAGTTGAAGTGAGAATATTTCTGATGAATGATAGCGTAGATTTGGCAAGAGACGGGATTTCTCCTCCAGAAGGCGTCGAAGACATGGTTGCAATGACGAAGCAGCTCATTGGTAGTGGTGTGCCAGTAAAAGTGTGCGGAACATGCCAGCAGAGATGTGGAGTACTCAAAGGTCAAGGATACTATGAAGGCGCTCAATATTCTACTATGGCGGAGTGTTCACAATGGGTACAAAACAGCGACAAAGTACTTACTTTCTGATGTAGATTAACAACATCCTTGATCTCTCAGCGGCGCACTAATAAACACCACTTTATCAACATCTGAAGTATTTTTTAGTTGTTTTATTACTTCACGAAAGTTTCCAGCAGATCCGGTTGCTTCCATGACATTTACACAGGTATGGCTTTGTTTAAGGCTACTGTGATTATTTGTTGCAACATCGATTTCAGTGGAGTGCCGTATACTAAGTAATTTACTTTCAATTCCATGCTGAAAATAAACGATTAAATGCCCCTGAACAACCTCATCATCTTTCATATCCTCTAAATCTCCACGTTGTTGCATTTCAGAAAAATACAATGCTGCATCCCGCAAGAATCTACTACGATTTTGATAGCCAGATTTTTCAATCAGGTCTTCTAAAATTCCAGCAAAATATTTGTCGGCGCTAAAGGATATTATTTGGCTCATGAACGAACCAGTGCGCGCTCGCTAATAATAATTCGCCAATCACTAATTATTAACATATGTTATATAGTTAATAGTTTGGCCAGCAGGCATGCAAACCAACTGGCACAGGGCAGTTTTAGTAAGTTTATTGATGATTTTTTCCAGTCTCGCTGGATGTCTAGAAGCAGAGAACGATGAAGCCAAAACTGATGAAATCGGTACTATAATGGCTTCAACATATCACGTTCAGCAACTAGTGCAAGCAATTGTTGGAGATGAGGTGACTGTAGAATTAATGAGTACTTCCAACATCCCGGTTCACGATTATGAGCCAACAGCTAACGATATAATTAGGCTTCAACAGAGTGATATTTTCTTCTATCATGGTCTCGAACTCGAGCCTTGGGTAGATGCCACTCTGTCAGGACTTGGTAGCGATGCCCCGCTATCGGTCCAGACTCACACACTACCAACTGGAGAAACACTCCTAGATTACGAATCGTTACTAATCGCAGATTTGTGCGAGACCCTAGATGATAGTGAATTCGAAAGTGTTCAACTCGCTAACGGACATTCAGCAGTTATGCCAGAAATCCACGCAGAAAGCGTACTACATCAGCTAACATTCCCGGCAATGGACGATGAACATGACGAAGACGGACATGACGAAGACGGACATGACGACGACGATGATGATTTAGTGACTCCCGAAGAACTCCTCGAGGACGCTGACACCGATGATAGTGGTACAATGACTTTGGACGAGTTCAACGCTACTTTTGGCGGTGATGAAATTGATGTAAACGATCCTAAGTTCGCTGAAATTTTTGACAACAATGATGCTGATACATCAGGAGACCTAGATGTCAACGAACTTGAAGGATTTATTAGTGAACTGCTTGCTTACTTGGAAGGAGGTCACAGTGATGACCATGACGAAGATGGACATGACGAAGACG
>JABJMO010000008.1 GCA_018659375.1 Methanobacteriota archaeon
ATGAAAAGAACCTACTCAATCTAAAGCCATTGCTTGGCCTAGAGTAATCAAACAAATGGAATTGAAGTTGTCGCATGACTTTGCAGGTTGACAATTGTTAGAATACACGGCTTTGGTTGGAAACCGAGCATTCTCTGATACGATGTTTGGTCCTGCCATGTGCTTGAACATACTAATGTTGTGCCTTTGAAGTCAACACATGCATGACCATGAACGTGGCCAGTAACAAATATGTCTGGCACTTCATTGATTACTAAACCATCTTCAGGTTCTGGCGATAATGGAGTTTTACCCCCCCATTGAGGTGCTAAATGCCTTCTTCTAAGCATTTGACGCATTGCTTCAATTGGGTCTGCATAGGTTACTGTTTTTAGTCCAGCAACAAAATCATCAATTGATTTTCCATGGTATGATAATACTCGAACACCATGTAGTGAAAAATCACAGGGATTGCCAACAAATGTTGTGGTATTGTAATCTTGTTGAATATCTTTCTCAAATGTTGGTTGAGGTTCTGCTGGCCGTACTGCGTCGTGATTCCCAGGCAGCATCACACATTCGACCCAATCCGGGAGTAATTCTAGTAATTTAGCAAATTCAGAGTATTGCTTATAAAAATCAGGAATCAATAATTCTTTGTCTTGCCCAGGATATATTCCGACTCCATCGACACAGTCTCCTGATAATACGAGATATTTGATGGTTTTAGCCAGTGGGTCTGAATGGAACCATCTGACCATTTTATGCCATTGAGCTTCTAAGAATGTTTTCGACCCTAAGTGAACATCGGAAAGAAAAGCAGCACTGACTCCAAAAGGAGATACGGCTTTTTCGTGACGTTCCTTCATCGGGAAATGTAAATCATCGACATAAAATAAATCACCAGTTTGGCTAAAAGTTCCCGACACACCAAGTACATCATCTGGCATTAAGCCTGCTTCAATGATTTGCTCATGAAATCTGTCTCGATCATCACCTTGACGCTTAGTCAACAAACAGGTCATCTCACCAGTCTCATCTTCTAAATTCCATATCAAGTGGCCATTTTTAGTATATCTCGGCTCATTTACTAGCCCAATAGCAACTGCTTTGTTTTCATAACCTTGGTAACGGTTTACCTCTCTAAGCAATCTTTGTACTTCAGTAGGTTTTCTGGGTAACCTTGAATTTTTGATGATCATTTTCCTAATTTTGTTTAACCGGTCAGAAAAGCATGCAGTAATGTCGGACATTTTACCTTCAGTCGTACTTTTTCCAGTAATGTCATAGTGAATTGATATGTCGTTTGAAGCATCCACTGCAAGACAGCTATAATCTGATTCTCGCCAGTCCGGTAAATTATTTCTAAATTTTACATCAAGTAATTCGGGCGCAGCAATTGGTGCGATAACTCTCCCAAGATCGGTCGAAGGATTTGTCCCAACAGTATCTTCTTTGATAGAACTCAAATTTGGTATGGAACTATCATTGTCGTACATTTCAGTTAATTGAGCGTATATCTGGTTGTTTAGTACACCTTTGTGAAAGTCTATTTTTGTACCAGTATCTAATACTCCTGATGGGTCATCATGATTAGCTAATGAATTTATGATTTCACCACTAGCAATAATTCTCCTTTGGCGCAACATTTTGACGATATCATCAGATGTCGCAGCCATGAGTTATCGTAATGACGCCGCCCCAAAAGGAAACCGGTTGACATCGGTATTATTTCCAGTCAACTTCTTCGCCAAATGATTCAGAATCCTCTTCGGGTCGCTCACCACTCCATGACTCATCTTGCCAAGGTGCAGATTGCTTTGCCTGTGCTTCTCTCTTAGCACGCTCTTTTTCAAATTCCACTCGGGCTCGTTCTTTTTCCTCAGCCATTTGTTGCAGTTTCTTCCGATTTTCTTCTGCCGCATCCATTGCTTCATCCCATCTGCCAATGGCTGTTAACAGGGCGAAATGGACAAAACCAATCTTATTTTCAGACCGATTACCACCTATTTGGGTAGATTCAGCATTGGCCCATGACTTAGAGGCAATGCCAACATATACAGTTCCAACTTTTTTGGTTGTGCTGTCATTTCCTGGTCCAGCAATTCCTGTGATTGAGATTGCAATATCTGCATCGGCATTTTCTAAAGCGCCTTTTGCCATTTCAATAGCAACATAAGAGGAAACTGCCCCACGCTTTTCGAGGGTTTCTGGATTGACCCCTAGTTGAGACATCTTTGCCTCATTAGAATATGTAACCCACGATTGGTTAAACCAGTGACTTGCTCCAGCGATATCTGTAAAGGCACTAGCAAGCAAACCTCCAGTACAAGATTCTGCCACAGTTATGCTGTGACCTCCTTCTTTCAGACGCCTTACCAGACGGGCTGCGGCTGCTTGGATATCTTCATCCATTCAACCCTGCGTCAAGGGTCATGGTTTTGAGGTTAACGCTTGCGTTGCATTCAATAATGAGGGGCAACACGGCAGGCTAGGGTCTGTGGTCTAGGGGTTTATGACGTCGCCCTTACAAGGCGAAGATCGAGGGTTCAATTCCCTCCGGACCCACCAGTTACCAACAGTAATCTTGCAGTTCGCCTTGTCCATCTAGTACCACTTTAGTGATGCCAGTGCGCCTTCTAATCTGTGATTCATCATCGTTCTCAAAACTTGAATCGGCTAAAATCAAATGTACTGCTCGTTGCCATAAACCATCAGATATCTTTGCTCCACGAAAGTCAACTGCAACTAAAATATCTAGTAGTTCACTGTGAAATAATATTGTTGCAGCAGCAGATAATTCTTGATGAGTTATCAATAACCATCTAGCGCCATCAAGCACAGATAGTTCGCTATTTTGTTGGTAATCACTAAATTTCACTAACTTCATACTATCACCTAGATGTTGAACCGTAATAAAGCGATGGCTCCACCTATGCCCAGCAGCTGTTGCCCAGAGTCATGGTCGGTAGAGCATTGTACCATTTCTCCGCCAATGTCACTTAGTGACTTACACCATAATTGCCAGGACGTGCCATCAATAATAGCCTCTTCATCTCGCAGCAGGTCGGCTGAGATAAGTAATGTTTCAATTGCTCCGTCATTACGTGCTTTGGTTAATTCCATTAATCCGTAGGCTACGAGGCCATTTGTTGAAACTCGCATCCAAGCTTCTTCTAGTAGGCTTATCTCTTTGGAGATTGCATAATCTTCTAATAGATTTCCAGCAAGTCCTTCACGTAATATCTCATTAGCCCCTGCACGCCCAGACATCGAGGTGCCGATTGAGGAAATAAACCTAGTTTGGTCAGAATTTTTCATGTCCCGCAAGTATAATTCTCGGGCATGCCCTGGCCCACACAAAATCAACGGAGTTTCTTTTGCAAGGGATTCAGATAGTTCCCGGATGACTCTTTCACGAAATCCTTTGGCCACCCCACTAGACTGTTTGACATCAACGCGTTTACCTCCTCCACGCATAGTCCAAGTTGTTGATTCCCTCAATCCTCTAGATGTGACATGGAACAAAATCACTTCATCATTCTCTACCACTGCTAACGCAACTTGCACTTGTTTAGCCGCATCAACGGCTTGTTGCAATAATTGTCTGTCAGTATCTAGAAACTCAGTGATACAGGATAATTCTATTTCATCACCAACTGCAATATTGTGTGTGTGATGGCTGCCAAGATCAAATTTAGCTTCCTCGATTATTCCATGACAGCGTAAATTATCCCCAAAGGATTGGTATTCAGTAGTTTCAATACGTAGCCTAATCCACATCTTTTTGCGTTCAGCAGATTTTGCTCTACCACCTTCCTCACCAGCAGTTGTTTGGTCACGTCGCTCACCAAGCATACCTAGTGACATGCCTTTACGAGCTAGTCTAGCAAGTGACCAGAGGTCGTCTTGGCCAACAATGCGCAAGCGCCACAACATCGGCTCGCGCTTCAATATCTGCATGCATTCACCCAAAGATTCCTACTTGGTTACCGTCATCATCCATATCCATGTCTAGGGCTGCAGGACGCTTGGGTAATCCAGGCATGGTCATCATGTTGCCAAGTATTGCTACAACAAAACCCGCACCGGCATTAAGTCTGAATTCTCTAACTGGTAAAGTGAAACCACTAGGCGCACCTAATTTACCAGCATCATGGGAGAAAGAATACTGCGTCTTTGCCATGCAGACGGGTAGGTGCCCATATCCCCAAGAGGTAATTTTGTCTAGTTGCTTCTTGGCTTTTGCCTCGATTTGTATATCTTTTGCCTTGTACATTCGTGTTGCTATTGCTTCCATCTTTTCGACTATTGGAGCATCGTTAACGAATAAAGGGGTAAACGGCCTGCCTGCAGCAACATGGTCTTGGACCGCTTTTACTACAGCATTCGCTAAGTCTTTGCCACCTGCACCACCATTAGAATGAACCTCAGTGACTGTAACATTCCTTGCCCCACTTGCATGGGCAGCATCTGCTAATGCGGTAATTTCAGCATCGCTATCTGA
>JABJMO010000052.1 GCA_018659375.1 Methanobacteriota archaeon
CCTGCACTACAAGGACTCAGAGTTGCTAATTATTCAATGGAAGATGATGGTGTGGAATTACAAGAAGGAGTTGACTATGTGGCTCCTACTGAAGAATTCCTGCCTGATGGCAAACTAAGAATATACCAATCTGTCGATTATGAAAAGTCTCTTTGGCCAATGGGTCGTAACCTATTCATTGACTTTACCACCGCTGAACCAGAATCTAATGATATACCTCAATGGACATCTTATCAGCCAAATAATAATTCAATAATTCCGTTAATGACCGGAACTGAATACCTCACTATCGCTGCAGATGATTTAGCAGATTGGGCTACTGATTCCAACGGTTGGAACCTAGACTGCACATTTACTAATTCCGGATGGAGTGCGAGACAAGATGAAACTGGTAACCTACTGGTTACTTCTCCGTCAGGAACCGCTTCAACTGTGGCAACCTGCGGAATTGTCGACCCATTTGGCGCGGTAGCTGTAGAAACTCTTGATTTCACCTTTGGCCAACCATTTACGGCAACAGCAGACATCACCGATGGTGAAAACATCGACTTTACTGTAACACCCACTGGATTAGTGTCTGAGATGACTGTTAGTGCTCATGCTCATCAAAACGGAAATATGGGCTCCATGAGATCTTCAATGGCTAGTAACCAACCGGTAACTATTGCCTTACCTATGGACGGGCTAAAACCTGGAATGGTTATGATAATGGGGTCTGCAAGCGCCAATAATATGATGAATTTTGACTATATGTTAGACTATGGATTAGAGAAACAGAGTCTTCCACCAGCTATAACGCTAAAGATGAGTTTTGATGGGATGAATGCAACATGGGATGCCACAGGATTACAATTCACCCTAAAGGGAACGGTTTCAGACCCTGATGGTGAGCAAGTTTCAATGTCCCTTCAATTATGTGGGGCTGAAGCAACAGATTTCACCAAGGTAGGTATTAATTGGGAGATTGATGTTTCAATTGCCACTTGTGTTCTTCAAGAAATTGCCACATATGACATAATCATCACTGTAACAGATGAATCATCGGTAACTACTACCTTAGAAATAAATGTAGCAGACCCTAATGCTGTTGATGATTCTAATGATGGATCTACCAGCGACAGTGATAGTGGAGATGACAGTAGTGCGCTACCAAGTGTATCACTACTGGCAACATTGAGCGTCACTCTTCTTGGCGCTGCATTTGCTAGAAGAAAGCAGGATCTTTGATTTTACAAAGGATGTCTTATTATGTTCATTGGTTCAATTGATTCTCACAGCCACGAAGGTGGTTTACTCGCCTCATTTACTGGTTCTTCACCAGCACTCGGTTCAATAATTGTTAGTTCTGATGATGGAACCTACATTGGTAAGATTGATGCTGTTTTAGGCGGTACTGAATCCCCTATCGCTCATATTGCCCATCTTGACCGTAAAATGGATGCCAGCCAATTTATCGGCATTGATGTCAAAATACGGCCAAAAGTAGAGCGCGAGGAGAGATTTGATAGATCTCGCAGTGACCGAAACGACCGACGTCGTAATGATGACAGAGGCGGGAGAAGAGATGATAGAAGAGATTCTCGACGAGATGATAACAGAGACTTCGGTAGAGACAATCGACGTGGCAATGATAGGGATAACCGTCACAGAGGAAATGACCGCGGAGATTCTCACGGAGACAATGATTGGGATTGTCCAAAATGCAACAATTCAAACTTTGCTAGAAGAGTAGAGTGCAACAGATGTGGCGCTCCAAAGCCTGGTGGTGGAGACTCTAGCGACAGAAGAAACTCTCAGTATGACTCTCGCCCGCCAAGGAGAGATGATCGTCAAAGACGAGATTCTCGAGATAGAAATAATAACAGATCAGAGCGGAAGACGTTTACTGACAATGATTGGGAATGTAAAAAGTGTAATAACTCTAATTTTTCGTTTAGAACTGAATGTAATCGGTGTGGAGAACCTAAGCCAGGTGGCGGAGGAAATAACAGAGACCGTGGACCAAGAAGAGATAATCGGAGTAGCGGCAGAGACCGTGGGCCACGCAGAGACGACCATTCAACTAGAGATAGTCGTGGAAGCGACAGAGGTAGCGGCCACGAAGAGAACGAGGACCACGCAGAGACGACCGTTCAAGTAGAGATAATCGTGGAAGCGACAGAAGTAGCGGGCCACGAAGAGAGCGTGGGCCAAGTAGAGACAGTCGGGGAAGTGACAGAGACCGTGGACCAAGAAGAGAAGGAGGTGGTCGCGGAGAGCGAGACCCAAACGTTCGTCAATTCCGTCGTGCTAGAGGCAAATCATCAGGGCATGCTCACAACAGAGGACCACAACCCCTTGATACCCGTCCGCTTAGAAGACATAGAGATGATTAAGTAATTCACTCACGAGCCTAGGTACATGAGTGCTGAAGATCACTACCTTGATGCGATAGAAGCTCTTGATAATGGTAACAGAGAAGAATCTTTGATTGAAGCATACAAAGCAGTCAAACTAGATCCTGAACATGCTGATGCATGGCAGGTGATTTCTGACTCTCATTTGAACTCAAATGGACAGGCTGATAACCTAATTGATGCATCAAAATCGTTGAATGCGGTAAAGAAAATAGTAAATCTAGACCCTTCTAGAATTGATATGTGGGTAAGAGGAGGTAGATTACTCGCTGACGAATTAGGCTTGATGATTGATGCTCTTGAATGGTGGCAAGAAGTTCGCCATCATGCCCCAGATGAAGTCACTCCGTTGATTGAACAGGCTACTATCATGGCTGATTTAGGGCTATATCAAGAGGGTAGAGAACGAATTGAGACTATATTAAACGAAAATATGGATGTAGCAACCAGCCAATACGGTAGAGTCCACCAATTGCTTGGATTATTCAATTCAGCGATACAACAAGACCAAAATCAGTATTTCAAGCCGTGGGAAAAGCGCCACCCTGGTTGGTTAGCAATCGAATCAAAAATGCGTAAGCCGCCGGTTTCGGAAACCTTCATTTTCATGTTAGTCACTGTGCCAATTCTATTTGGTGTTGTTATTTTGTCAAACATGTTGGCAGGAGAAGGTTTTACTGCTTTTTGTCTTACTTCCATAGTCATCTTTGTTGCAGTGATCGCCGGTATGAGGTTTACCAAGAATATGTTCAGAAGCATTAACCGGCCCGCTTTCAATCTACTTAGGGCAATGAACTTCGAGTCTTCTACAGGGTATTCAATTATCTCTGAAGAAATTAAGACTTCGGTATTGTATATGTATATATTACAGCGCAAGCCTATTGCTTGGCAAGAGAGAATGCTATTGATTGTTGAAGAAAGCACTCTACTACCTAAAAACTGGAAGTTGGAGTTGCCAGATTTTGAGTCACATCTAGACGAAATTGGTTATATTGAAGATGGTGATGAACAAACACCATTCTGGGAAACTGGCGATGGCGCAGAGCCCCATGAAGAGGAATAATCACGTTCCAGCGTTGTAATCATCCAAGTAAGCAACTTGCTCGCGGGTTAGAGAATCAATTTCAAATCCAAGTGTTGCAAGTTTTGTTGTTGCCAGACCTTGGTCTTGTTCTGTTGTGATATCATACACTACTGGTTGCATATCCTTACCCTCTTGGGCTAGGCGGCAAAGCGCAAGGTACTGATTAGCAAACGACATGTCCATTACTTCTGATGGATGTCCTTCAGCTGCTGCAAGGTTGACAAGGCGACCGTCTGCAAGCAAGAAAATCTTCCTGCCATCAGTCATGGTATATTCGTTGTTATTGTCACGAATGGTTCGCTTACTGGCGGCTAACCCTTCCAATTCTTCGATGTTTATTTCACAGTCATAGTGACCTGTGTTGGAAATTATCGCACCATCTTTCATTGACGCAAAATGTCGTTCAACGATTATGTCTTTCATTCCAGTCGCTGTACAAAATATGTCTCCTAAGGCAGCGGCTTCGTCCATTTTCATGACCCTAAACCCGTCCATTACTGCTCTTAGAGCAGGTAGTGGATCTATTTCAGTGATAATTACATTGGCGCCCATTCCGTGAGCCCTCATAGCTACACCTTTACCACAATGTCCGTATCCAGCAACAACAAAGGTTTTACCGGCAATTAATACAGAAGTGGCTCTAAGTATCCCATCAATGGTTGATTGACCAGTTCCGTAAACATTGTCAAAATCCCACTTTGTGATAGCATCGTTAACTGCGATAACTGGATATTTCAAATCTCCAGCCTTACCCATTGCCCTTAATCTGTGGACTCCAGTCGTAGTTTCTTCAGTCCCACCAATAACTCCGGCTGCATATTCTTCCTTTTCTCCGTGAACTCGAACAATTAAATCTGCTCCATCGTCAAGAGTAAGAGTTGGATTGAATTCTAGCGTCTTGTCAATACACCAATAGAAATCATCAACACTTTGACCGTGCCAAGCATAGATAGAATATCCTTCCTCTGCAAGCCATGCGGCAACATCATCTTGAGTTGACAATGGGTTACAACCAGACCAAGAAATCTCTGCACCAGCTGCGGCTATTGTTTCGATTAATACTGCGGTTTCTTTGGTTACGTGGAGGCAGCCTGCTACTCTCATTCCTGCTAAGGGTTTGGTCTTGAGAGCTTCTTCCTTTAGCGCTGCTAGAACTGGCATTCTAGCTCTTGCCCAATCTACTCTCAGTGATCCGGATTCTGCCAGAGTCATATCTGCTACTGTGTACTTGTCAGTCTTGTCCATGGGCGACGCTACAACCGGTCACTTTTGAACTCATTGTATTTTCCAAATCAGTTTCAAAAATGTTGTCATCCTTGCTGTTGAATGTATGCTGCTGCATATTGTTGTGCATATGCTGCGGCAGTCTGCTCATCATAACCTTGAGTGATGAACTGCTGGTAGTATTGTTGGTATGCAGCATCCATCGCAGGGTTGGTAGCAGCTGGTGCTGCTGCTTGAACGGCTTGTTGTTGACTGGCCCCACCTGTCAGTCCTGCTTGCGCAGCATATTGCGCAGCATACGACCTTGCAGTATCTTCAGGGTATCCTTGAGCGATTAATTGTTGAACATATTGCTCGACAGGGTCTTGTTCTTGGAAAGCACCTGTTAGGCTGAAATCCTTGTAATCTCCATCAATACCGTCTCCTCCGCTTCTTCTAAGGAACAACAATGTCAAGATGACGATTAAGACCAATACAATAGCACCAATACCAATGAACATAATATTACTATCGGACTGAGCTCCATCGCCTCCATCATTAGATGATGGAGCGACCCATTCGCCGTTTTCTAAAGAGTACTCGCCATCCCAATCACATTGACCGTTGATAAATACCCAATCACCTTCCGGGTCCGCTAGTATCACTTCATCTGGAACAGATACTCCACGACAGATTGGTAATGACAAAGTAATGGTATTTGGATTGTATAATTGAACATAATCTGGATCGCTTAGAGAGAGTTGCTGTTCTGTAACCCAACGCTTGTCTGTATCTTTGGTAGGATCGAATTCGTAAACTCTTATGTAAATTATGACATCTACTGGCTTGTCAGAGTGGAATCTGTCGATATCCAAACTCAAGTAAAATGTGTCACCTGTACCAACTGAGTTGTCTAGAACTGCTAATTCTTTTGCGCCAATGGCAGTTCCTAACACCTGTGGGTCAGTTTCGTCTAATAGGGATTCATTCCAGGTTATCTCCACGTATGTATCAGACTCATCAGAACCTGTGGTAACAGTTCCTGAAAGGTTGTAGAATGAACTAGTGTAACCTTGTTGGTCACCCCAATTAGTGAAGTCAATAACCGGAGGTTCATCGCCAAAGCCTTGTGGTTTGACATCGAAACAGAATTCCATGTCATCATCCCACTTACCGGATTTATCGTAAACCGTTAGTTTAATTTTGATCGGTTGGATTGGTGATTCTGTATTAGGGTTGTAAGTTAGATTTCTGCCAGCGTATGATTCTCCATTCTGGTCAACACCATATCCACCAAATGTGTATTGCCAAACTCCCAAGCTTGCTTCATATTGGATGTAAGTATTGGCATTGACATTAATTGCTGCATCCCACGGCTTGTCAAACAGAACTTCCCATTCATACCTGTCAATTCCATTACCTTCTAGCGCATCAGGGTCTGATGAATTAAAGGCATTGAAATCAATTGGTAGTTGGCCGCTTTCATCTAGAGTAATCTCATACTTAGGGTAATTATCTAGACTCGAACAGGTTCCGACATACTCGATATTGTCTGCATAACTGTCTTTCATAACCACATAAGCATCGGCAATTGGGTTAAACGCGTCAGCGTTTGCATCATTGGTCTCAACAATCACAGATAACATCCTTGAGTGCCCGTTGTCGTCATGTAGCCAAAGAGTAATTGTCCATTGCTCTCCCTGTTTACAGTCGCCTTGGGTTCCAATAGACTTACAGAAGTCCATCACAGGTGAGGATTCAGTTTCGAACAATGGAGAGGTGTAATGGTCTATTTGACCTGGAGCCATGGTTCCTAAATCCCAAGAAGTTGGTCCAGAAATCAGCCAATCAGTTTGCAAACTTACTTGTGCATTAGATTGGTAACTAAAGGTCAATTGAGCATTACTCTTCATGTAAACTGTGGCATATCCGGCACCGAGTGCAGGGTCAGGAACTACACCATCAATCAAGATATCAGTACCGTCTCTCATTTCACCAAATGGGTTGGGGTAATCATTTACTTGATATGAGATTACATTGCTAAGCAAAGCGAAATCGGAACTTGATGCGTTACCTGACTTTGCTTCTAGATCAATTGTGGAAACAATCATTCCACCTTGACCATAGCTACAAATCCCCAACAGAACATCTTCAATGTCTGTTGAATCACGAATAATTGGTTGGAAACTTGCCACATTTTGGTTGCCTGAGCAAATCTTCGGCACATCAGAGGTTGCTTCGCTACCAATGTCAAGTACTGAGTCGGCTACTGGAGTGAATACCTCAAACTTTTCACCGTCAATATTATTCATAATTGGGTGGAATTCATCGTATACTTCCATGTCTGCATAGGTAATCTCAGCACCATTGGTTTTGTCAGCGATTACTAGGCCAAGAGGTAATCTTGGTTCGACATTTGTTCCAAGACCGTAAGTTTGAGTTCCATGTGGAGCCAAGTGTGCTTGTATTGTACCACCACTGCTCATGAAATTGACCAAGACTTGCTTTCGGTCAACATTACTGACCGTATCAGATATAGTCTTGTAGTATGCTTTTCCATCATCTTTGGCAGTATTGAAATCTTGCCATGGTAAGATAATCTTATCAAAGTTAGTAAACCAATTAGTCTTGAAATAGTCATCCCAATCATTCATGCCAAATTGGGTGTAAGACATACCATTAGCCGCAATGTCTTCAATGATTCTAGAAGTACCGCTGGTCTTATCAGATAATATTGCTATATCGACATCATCGGCAAAGGTTGCATGGAAGTATACTGGGTCTCCGGATGGAGTCCCGTCATCTAGCTGGGCACGGTAACTAATGTTGTAGGTGTGTCCGTCTTGATACCCAGCCCATGGAGTGAACGATAGGTCAATTCTTTGGCCATTCAGCAAAGACTGGGCTGGCCCAGAACTTACACTGTGAGCAAGAGAACTTGTGGTCTCGTCAAATACCTCCATGTAAAATACATAATCTCCTTCAAGCACTCCATTTGTTGCAGTCATCTCCCAGTTGTGAGTCAAAGAACTATCAATTGGTAGAACACAATTTAGCCTAACTTCATCTAAGCAAACTAATCTCTTTGGTTGACTCAAAACAATATCTACTGATTTAACGTCAAATATAACGCGCTTGATATTATTTGCAGTTGATAATTCATCATTTCCGTACCACTTGGTACCAACTGTAGTATTATCGAATATAGTCTCTACTTCAATCATGTATACTCCGGAAACGAAATCGTGCTCAGCAATTAGATCTGTCGAAGAATCTTCAGCATCTACGGAGCTTCTACTTATTGTGTATGAGTTATCCTCAACGAAGGTAAATTCTTTCAAAGTGATATTGTTTATTCCAACACCTTTGAAACCATCATTTATGCCATTTCTTCCGTCATCATCTGAAAAGAAGTCAAAGTTCAAGTCTACCGTAGAGTCTGCTAGTGAGATACATTGTGTAGCCCATTCACTAGAATCTGGAGAAGTTGTGTTCAGGACATACAAATGTGTCAAATCAAGAGTTGTGGTTTTGACCAACCTATCGGAATTAAAGAATACGTTCCAATTACCGCTAAGTCCGTCTGTGGTTCTTGAATCGCCAATGTATTCAATTTCCTCAAAGTCAATTGGATTAGTTTCGTTAACTATTCCATTTCCGTCTTCATCTATTTGGCAGGTTCCGTCCTCGTTGTAATCATTCCATTGCCCGTAAACAATAGCAGTATTATCAGTCGAATCCTTGGTGAAGTCAACCGTCACCGCCATGTAATCACTGGGTTCGATATTACCTTGCGAGTCTACTTCAAAGAAGGTATCAGCATAATACTCAAACGACAGAGAAACGAAATCGCTTTCTAAGTCTTCTAGGTCGATATCAGTAATAGTCATGGTTTCATTTTCCCATGCGTCGCCGTATCCAAGTGTTGCTGTCTGGCATGGGTGGCCAAACCAGTATGAATTGCTGTTGAACACTAAATCAGACGGGCAATCCAAGGTGTCGTTGTATGTTGTACCCTTTGGATTGTTACTTTGGGTATATCTAGTTCCATCTGTGGAGTTGTCGAAGGTGATGATACAATCAGAACCTGGATTTCCACATTGTACTGTATCAGGATCGGCAGTAAAGACGGTTGCTGTGACATCAAAGTCAACTATTGTGTTACCATAGTTGTTGGTGGCAGCAGAAATCGGATAAGTTCCTTGCGCATAGAGTTGCCCAGGTTCGAAATAATCTATCGATTCAAGTGCTGGGTCATACAAATTAAACGGCGTCACATACCCAACAATTTCATCATTGAGAACCTGTTCATCCCAACCATTATTGGATAATGTTGCCGATATACGGTAAGTAGTATCGTTCAAAAAGTCGGCCTGCAGACTTGCAATGTATTCTTGACCAGGACCCAAATTATTCAGTTGGATTTGAGTTTGTTGATTTTGCACATTCGGGAAGAATGCAGTATTCTGCTTGAAGATGGTAAGATTATCAAAAGCAAATCCATCATTCCCGGTCCATGTAGATTCATTTTCGTCTGAGATTGAACCCTCAAAACCAGTTCTAAATCTGAAACGCAAATCAACAGTCTCTCCAGCCCATGGGCTTAAATCGAAGGTTCCTAGTCCTTCATCGGTGAAATTATTCCAGGCGTAAAAGGTATTGAATGATTGAATTCCATAGTAGTAAAGACCTTCTGCATATCCTCCATAGGCATTTTCTTTGATTACTCTGTCAGTGTCAAAACCGCCCCACATAGAGGTACGTGACCAGCATGCTCCTTCGATGTAAGCTGTGACTGGGCAACTGATAGTAGACCATCCAGTCTCTTCGCTACCAACTTCAATCATTGCTAAGTCGTCCCAAACATCACCAACTACGAACCCGTTGGTATCAGCACTTCCAAGCGCACCAAATCCGAGGTCTTGGAATAATTCAACACTCATGAAAGCACGGTCTGAACCGGTCAAATCAACATCTCTAAGCACCATTGCTTCATCCCAATTGGCTCCATAGCCTGTCCATTCTCCACCGGTACTGTTGGTTTTGGTTTCACCAGACCACATGAAGTGGGTTGGGTTAAGATAATTGGCAGAGTAATCTGCTTGCGATTCATCAGGATCGGTACCAGACCCGCTAGATGGGGTTGTTTGTTCGTTCCAGTGGTGATTTCCATCAACATAATCAATGTAATCCCAAGTACATCCTGCGCCGCATGCTCCGACATTTTCAGGGGTATCCCAATCATTAGCATACACGGTTTGATTGGTTGAATTAAGTTCATCTACGACCTTTAGTTCAACATCTAGAGTTGCACTTTGACCGTTTAGGACATTCATACCAGTATTGGTCACTGTCACGTTTATGTCTCGAAGACCTTCACCGACAACACCGAATGAACGGTCTACTGGAGAAATCTCAATTCCTGAAACTGACAAGTCTTGGCTATCCATCTCGATAACTGAAATTGTATCATATTGACCATCCCAGCCAAAGTTATCTCTCCAGCCACCAAATCTCCAGTTCTTGTGTGCAACAACTATGTCTGGCGCAGAATTAGGGCCTCCGGCCAACTGGCCTACTTCAGCTGTGTGCGGTCTTCGCCCAGCAGCATATGATAGAGGACTTAGGTGCCCTCCACTACCGTCTGAAAGGGTAACTTGAATCGAAGTTGGGTAATTAAGGAAGAAATTGGATGACGTACCTCCAGCAGAGTCAGTTGAGTTTTGCTGATAAGCAAGAGTCGGGTTGATAAAATCTGGTTGCTGGTCTCCGTTTAAGTCAGCAACAGTCAACGTCCATGAAATGTATGGTCCAAAATAAGCCTTTTGTGGAGCGGCCCATGTACCTGAAGTTGATGATGTGACATAGGTCACATTCTCGATGTCAGCATCATTGAGCGCTAATACGTCTGCTGTGCCATCACCGTCTAGATCAGCAACTGCCAAATCTGATGATGTTTCGGTTTGCATATTAATTACGTGTTCGCCAACACCTGGAGTAGTACTGAAGGTGTAAGTTAGTGGGAAAGTGTTGGTTTGACAATTGAATTCAACAATCGAAACGTTATCGTTATGACCCGGATTAGTTGATTGACCCGTAGCATAGTCTAGGCCTTCGCTTCTTAGCAGCCACATATCGCTGTCGAAACAGGTTCCGCCGCCACCAAGTCCACCGCCAACTTGTGATTCGCCCCAATCACCGGCAGTAAATGCACGGTAGGTATTTTGTTGGGCCGGACCTAAGTTAGTGATGATGCCTTGTGTGTTTGAAGTAATTGGGCCAAGATAGGTAACAACTCTTTGAGTGGTAATATCTGCTTGTAGGTCTAAGACCATAACGTCATCATTACCATCGTCGTTTAGGTCAGCGACTTCTAGGTCCCAAGCCCAAAAGTGAGTGAACCTTGCTCCAATAGACCAAGTTTTCTCGTTACATCCACCATTTTCGATGATGGTTACGTTACCTGGCTCACCAGCTGGAGAACCATCTTCATTGGTTTTGAACGGATTGTTTCTTTGGAAGATAACGATGTCGTCTACACCATCACCAGTGAAGTCGCCAACTTCAACGAATTGTACATTGGAAAATTCATCCCAATCTGCATTCCTGTCTTGGTTAGCAGTAACCCAGATATCTTGCCGCTCGGAAAAATCCCCATTACCATCATTCCACAAAACTGTGATTGTATGGGTTCCATCTGTGGCAATCGCGATATCATTGTGATTATCACAATTAAAATCACCAATAGCTACATCGTGAGGATCACGATTGGTGGTATATGTTCTTGCTTGAGATGCACTTGCTGTGGTTGCTAAAGCGGCAGTTGTTGATAGTACCATAAGTAAGCAAAGCAGAATACTTCTTGCGCGGGCCTTGAAGAGATTGTCTTGGGAAAACATCGTCATCACTTGTTAAGCCATATTAACTACCACTTTAATTCCTTTGGGCTTTTGTCCTTGACAAAACCATGGGCATGCTACGCAGTGAAGCGAAAAGGCGTTTGCAAAATCTATTTGTTAAAATTCAGACTTTACCTGCTAGCCAACGAGGAGAAGGCCCCCAACCTACGGCATCTCCGCCGTGTACCTTGACCAATTTACCTGCAGTGAATAAGGATTCTAACCAAACCTCCAATGCAGTGCCTTCACGCTTGCCCAGTTTGCTACTAGCGATTTCTTCAATGTCAGAAGTTTTCAGAGCGGTAAAACCATAATCTCTAACAACTATATTCATCAATTCACGAAGCCATGCCTCAGCCATTGGATCAATACTCAAAGTCCCTTGGACAGGTAATGGTTCCTCTAATTCAGAAAAAATTTCCATCAACTCGATTGGGTCTGGTTTAGTTAGATCATCAAGACCAAGGGCACGTAACTCTTTACTCAAATCCAATTCTCCGATTGGCCTTCTAACGATAGGTATTCTTGATGGGTCTGGCTCAGGGCCCATGTCTAGGGGTTTTTCTCCCAATGAATCATCATCCAGTTCATTTGTTGTTCCGGAATTATTCTTATCAGCAACTCCAGAGGTATTTGATGCCTTCACTTCTGAGCCCAACGGCATCATCCAGCCTACGCCTTGCAAACCTAATTCCGATATTTTCTTGCGCACCCAATCAGCATCGCCGCGAAGGAGAACTTCAGCATCATTTTCGTCGGAACGGAAGCGATACTGGACAAATCCTTTCAACTCCGCCATAGTTATCCCTCAAACTTTCTTGCCTTCAAACTGGCGATGTTATTTTGCTAGTTGCCTTAGAACGGTATGCAGTATACCGCCATTACGATAATAATCAACTTCCACTGGAGTATCGAGTCTTACTTGCGCCTCGAAAGTAAGTGAAGTGCCATCAAGTCTTGTTGCTGTTATTGTCAACATTTGCAATGGTTGAACATCATTTGTCACCGGAACATCATACCTTTCAGAACCATCAAGCTCTAAACTTTCATGGCTTTCACCTTCTTTGAAGGTCAACGGCAAAACACCCATTCCAACCAAATTAGAACGATGTATTCTTTCAAATGAAGTAGCAATTACTGCTTTTACTCCAAGCAGATAAGTCCCTTTAGCAGCCCAATCCCTAGATGAACCGGTGCCATATTGTGAACCTGCAAGAACCACCTTGGGGCCATCAAAAGCATTAGCTGCATCAAATACGGACACAATTTCCCCAGATTGTGGATGTTTGGCAAATCCACCCTCGGTACCTGGGGCCATTTGGTTACGAATTCTAACATTGGCAAAGGTTCCGCGCATCATTATTTCATGATTGCCGCGCCGACTGCCAAACGAATTGAAATCTTCCCGCTCAACCCCTCTCTCGACTAACCACTTACCCGCAGGCCCGCTTGCCGGGAATGAGCCGGCTGGAGAGATGTGATCGGTAGTAATTGAATCACCAAGTTTTAGCAGAACTGCGGCTTGTTCAATCGGTTCGATCGGCGACGGTTCAGCAGATAGGCCAGAAAAGAAGGTTGGTAAACGGATGTAGGTTGACTCTGCTTCCCATGGATATAACGGAGTATCTTTGGCGGGTATTGAATCCCACCTTGGCTCATTCATGGCATCTGCATAACGTTGCCTGAACATGCTCGGAGTAATGACTGAAAGGGCCTTGGTTAATTCTTCATCAGATGGCCAAACTTCAGACATCATTACTGGTTTACCGTTAGTATCAAAGCCCAACGGTTCAGTAGCAAGATCAACTTCTAAACTACCGGCAATGGCGTAAGCAACAACTAGTGGTGGACTTGCTAAATAAGATGCCTTAACCTTGCTGTGAACTCTTCCTTCGAAGTTCCTGTTGCCGGAAATCACCGAACCCACAATGAGGCCTGATTCGTCGATAGCTGCATCTATTTGCTCGCTCAACGGTCCTGAATTACCAATACAAGTAGTGCAACCATAACCGACTACATTGAAGCCCATAGCATTCAAATCATCTTGCAGACCTGTCGCTTCATAATACTCTGTAACCACACGACTGCCTGGTGCAAGAGAAGTTTTGACCCACGGCTTGACTGTAAGACCTCGTTGCCGAGCATTCCTTGCAAGTAGTCCTGCAGCCAACATTACGCCAGGATTGGATGTATTGGTACATGAAGTGATTGCCGCAATAACGACATCACCATGATTTAGATCATAGCGCTGCCCGTCTGCCTCAATAATGGCGCTCTTTGACAAATCACTTTCTGACAAACCGTGCCCTTGGTGGCCAACTTCAGCAGTTAACGTCTCGGCAAAATGCTGCTTCATATTGGTCAAGTCAACTCTATCTTGGGGTCGTTTTGGACCTGCTAATGCTGGCTCTATTGTAGTTAAATCCAATTCTAAGGTTGCGGTATAAGATTTCTCAGCATCACTTGAGTTATACCATAGACCTTGTGCCTTGCAATATTCCTCGACTCCTGTTATTGCTGAATCTTCTCGACCTGTTAGCCTAAGATACTCAAGAGTACGCTCATCAACAGGGAAGAATCCGCAAGTTGCTCCGTATTCGGGAGCCATGTTGGCAATTGTTGCTCGGTCGGCTAAAGTAAGCGCCGCCATACCACTGCCGAAGAACTCGACAAATTTTCCAACTACGCCATGTTCTCTCAGGATTTCCACAATCCGCAAAGTCATGTCAGTTGCCGTTACACCGGGATTTAGTGAGCCCGTTAATCTAACTCCAACTACATCTGGGGCCAACATGTATATCGGTTGGCCAAGCATAACTGCCTCTGCTTCAATTCCGCCAACACCCCATCCAAGTACTCCAAGACCATTGATCATTGTAGTGTGTGAATCAGTTCCCACCAATGTGTCGGCAAGCCAAATGCCATTTTCTTGCCTAGCAACACTTGCTAAAAATTCAAGATTCACTTGGTGGACAATACCTCTTGATGGTGGTACAACTTGAAAATCCTTTAGTGACTTTTGACCCCATTTAAGAAACGTATAACGCTCCATGTTGCGATGATATTCGATATCTAGATTCATGTCCAAAGCATTGCTATGAGCGCCAGAAACATCGACTTGAACTGAGTGGTCAATCACTAGGTCCACTGGGACTTGAGGATTGACCTTACTGGGGTCTCCGCCCATCTCCACCATGGCATCCCTTAAGGCAGCCAAATCAACCACCGCAGGAACACCGGTGAAATCTTGCAAGATAACTCTTGAAGGTCTAAATGGTATCTCACCGCGCTCTGACTTAGGTTGCCAATTTGCGATATTACGAACATCTTGTTCAGTGATTAAGAATCCATCATTGCCCCTAAGTGCGCCTTCCAGTAGAATACGAATTGAATATGGTAGGTGTGAAGTATCAATGCCATTTTCATCCAATCCAGACATCGAATAATAATGCCCGCCAATAGAAAGTTCCCGTTTTGCATTGAAGGTATCGACGGTCGTCATGACACATGCCAAAACGAAGACATCTATCAATCAAACGCTTCGAATAATCTCAGTTAAATTACCAGAAATACCACCATGGAGTATCTTCTCCGCCGTTGGTAGTTACGCTAACAAGCGTCACTGGATTAATCGGGTTGTCATTGCCATCGGTTGGTACTTGGCTGATTGCGGTCACAAATTCACAGCCTTCGGTAATATCGCCAAATACTGTGTGAACACCATCTAGCCAGTTTGGCGTGCTATCACCTGGAATTAGGAAGAATTGACTACCGCCGGTATTTGGCGGACTGGTTTTGGCCATTGAAATAGTACAAGGCGTGTGAAGAAGTCCATTATCCGCCTCATCTGGCATTGTGTAAAGTGTTTCACTGGAACAGTCAGTGGAACTATCCATTGCTTCTCCGTTACAGTAGCCAAACCATTTAGCAGCATAACCGCCAGTGCCATCTTGGCGTTCAAAATCGCCACCTTGAATCATAAAATCATCAATTATTCGATGGAATGGTGAGTCGTCATATTCACCCGCAACAGCGTGCAAGTGTAAGTTCTCGGTATGCACAGGAGCAGCATCAGGATCTAGGGAGATGGTGATGGTTTCATCGTTGTACGCGCCAGAAGCATCTGTCCAAGTTAAGCGCATTTTTGCCTCGGTCGGCAAATCTGTGGGCGGAGTGTACGACGCAGCCTTGACTAACAACAAAGCGAGAATAATCACTCCAACTAGAGCCCCAAGGCCGGCAATTGTTGGCGTTCCATCATTGAGTAGGCGCGGTAGATTTGTTTCCTTTACGCCTTTGTCTTGCATCTCATTGAGTAACTCATTGTAAACCGAATTATTGCCTTTGTTTCTTGGAGCTTTCTTCACCGAATCGCGCAGTAATGATGCGGCTTTGCGGTATTCAGATTTTGAATCTTTTTTCTTGGCATTAGCCCAAGTTGCTTCGCCGGCTAGTCTTAACGTTGTTGCGTGTTCGCCTGAAGCATCTACCTCACGCAATAAATCTAAACATCCAGAGGTATTTCCTTTGTCAAGCATTTTTCGTGCTTTTTCCCAAGATTTGTCCATTTTTTCGTCTGCCATGATGCTCGGACAACGTATTTGGTTTTGAGTTTCACTATTGAAAACTAGCATAATATATCCCAGATTACAAGCAACATGTTCAAAGAGTGTATGCCAACCCCTAGCGTTAAGGGCGAGGAAACTCTGCCAAAGGAGAAATAATCCGATGGAAAACATTGCCAACGATTTCACAATTAATATTGCAACAGCAAACGGTACAGGTTCACAATCAGCGAATCTCATTTTACTTCAATCTCTATTTGAGATGGGTGTGCCTGTTAGCGGAAAAAATCTGTTCCCATCTAATATCTCTGGTTTACCCACATGGTACATAATTAGGCTTTCAGACCATGGTTATCAGGCACCAGGCAATCGTACTGACATCCAAGTACTGGTTAATCCAGCAACTTGGGAAGAGGATTTAGCGGCATTAGAACCCGGTACTGTAGTTGTGTGGAACGAGAATTCAAAGCTTGAGATGAACCGTGAAGACATTGTCTCATATCCAATCCCAATGAATCAGATTGCGCGTAAGATTAATCCAAAACTGGCGAAGTTAATCACTAACATTGTCTATGTTGGTGCGCTTGCCGAGATTCTAGGAATCGAACAAACAGCCTTGGAATCTGCTGTCAAGAAACAATTCAAAGGTAAAGCCTCGGCAATTGAATTAAACACTACTGCGCTAGAAATGGGCAGAACATACTTTCGTGAAAACCTGTCCAAGCAAGACCCATACATAGTAGAAGAACGAGTAATAGAAACTCCACAATTCTTTGTTGAAGGCAATGAAGCAATCGCTCTGGGCGCATTATTTGGTGGCGCCCAACTATTAGCATGGTATCCAATTACCCCCTCATCATCACTGGCTGAGGGCATGATTGAGTGGATTCCACAGATTAGAACTAATGATGATGGAGAATCTACCTGTGCTGTAATTCAAGCAGAAGATGAACTAGCAGCTGCTGGCATGGTTCTTGGCTCCGGTTGGGCCGGAGGCAGAGGCATGACTGCAACTTCAGGACCAGGAATTTCATTAATGCAGGAATTTATTGGTCTCGCATATTTTGCGGAAATCCCATCCGTATTTTGGGATGTTTGCAGAGTAGGGCCCTCAACTGGCCTGCCAACTAGAACTCAACAATCAGACATTACTATGCTTTACGAAGGCAGTCACGGTGATACACAACACATTGTACTGTTCCCTGGCACAGTAGAAGAATGTTTTGAATTCGGTTGGCGAGCCTTCGATTATACCGAAAGATTCCAAACACCGGTATTTGGTATGAGCGATTTAGATCTAGGGATGAACCGTTGGGCTTGTTCAGGATTCGAGTACCCCACTCAAGAAATGGATAGAGGGAAAGTTGTTCGAGACCGTGATGTGTTTGAAGCCTTTGAAGAATTTGGCAGGTATCTTGATGTCGATGGCGATGGAATACCATACAGAACTCTTCCCGGCTCCGGCATGGCACCTATCTTGTACCGAGGAACTGGACACAACCCAATGGGAGTATATTCGGAAAAGCCGCATGATTATCTACAATTAATGACTAGATTGCGCACAAAGATTGACAGTGCTAGAGACCAACTACCTGCACCTATTTTACGTGAAGAGAAAGAATGTGAAATCGGAATAGTTTATCTTGGCAGCATGGAAAATACCATCCAAGAAATTGATGACATACTCGAAGCGACTGGTATCAAAGTTAGCCAATGTAGACTAAGAGCGCTACCAGCACACAGTGAAATCGAGAATTTCATTGACCGACATGAAAAAACAATTGTGTTAGAAATTAATCGAGACGGGCAATTGTATGGCATATTAAGAAAGGAGATCCCAATCCATTTAGTACCCAAATTGCTCAGCGTAGCATACTCAGACGGCATGCCGCCAAGAGGAAAAATTTACGCTGATTTGATTCTAAAAACTTTGAAGGAGGGGCAATTATGAGTGAAAAGCGAGAACGCCCAGCAAGAACTGTAAAACTAAATGTGATCAATGAGCCTAAGGACAGTTATACCGGTGGGAAATCATCTCTTTGTCCTGGTTGCGGTCACGACCAAATTTCAAATGTAATAATTAACGCAGCGTGGGAAAACGGCATTAAACCTCATAAAATAGCTAAAATGTCCGGTATTGGTTGTTCTTCCAAGACACCTGCTTACTATCTTGGACAATCTCATGGCTTCAATACTGTCCACGGCAGAATGCCATCTGTAAGTACAGGAGCATACGCAGTAAACAAGGACTTGCTATACATTGGAGTATCTGGTGATGGTGATTCTGCATCTATTGGAATAGGCCAACTTATTCACGCCATTAGAAGAAACATGGACATGGTTTACGTTTTGGAAAATAACGGAGTTTACGGTCTAACAAAAGGGCAATATTCTGCTACTGCAGATATTGGTTCGAAAAAGAAGAAAGGGCCAATCAATAAAACGCAGCCTATTGACCTATGCGCACTAGCAATCAACCTCGGATGTACCTTTGTTGCCAGATCTTTTTCTGGTTCTAAAAAACAATTAAACGCACTGCTAAAGGCGGCCATGTCGCACAAAGGCTTCGCACTAATCGACGTAATATCACCCTGTGTAACATTCAACAATAACGATGAATCAATGAAATCTTATGGCTACGTTAAAGAAAATGAAGTTACTCTACACATGACTGATTATATCCCACATTTCAACCCAATTACCGAAGTTGAAGTCCCTGAAGGACATTTCAGAGACATAACTTTGCATGACGGGTCCACAATTAGACTAGAAACAATTTCTGATGAACACGACCCGAGTAATGCTGTTGCGGCACTAACTGCACTGCATGAAGCAGAGACTGATGCAAAGCACGTAACTGGTCTATTGTATTTTGACAACACTAAAGCATCATTAATCGAAGACTTGGGACTGGTCGATACAGCACTTATCGATGTTCCAGATTCAGAACTAAGGCCAGGAAAAGATATGTTGAATAAAATTAATTCAGCATTCCTTTCTTGAAATGACCGGGGAACCAATCTGCAATATATGAGCAGTTTGCATACACCTCCATGGGACCACTCATTGTGAGCGGCATCGGTTTAGCAGCATCTGCTACGCTGTATACGGCTTACAAACTAAATAAACGCAGAAATATGCGTCTACTTAGAGAGGCAAGGAGGAGAAAATACGCACCCGACCTCCCTCCACTAAATAATGCCAACACAACGACTACAGTTATTGCTCAAGATGAAGCCTCAACAGAGAACCATCCGCCTGTTGAAAGAACTGTACAGATCGAGGAATTAGATGAAAAACAGTACGACCAATGGAAAACCAGAGATGGTGAGCGAAATACCAACATCATGGAACTTCGCTTAATTTTGGAAGACATTATCGGCGAACTTCCCGAAATTGCCGAAGTTGTTGAAGATGACCTTACTGATGAAGAGCGCATTATGGAACTAGCCGCCAGAGGCGAGTGGATTGAAGAAAATGAAGATGAGTTAGAAGAACACGCCACATTTGTTGAAACTGAAATGGTTGGTTCGGGTATCATTGTCGAAGAAGCCCCACCTGAAAATGACGACATGGACGAAAGACTTGAGCGTGAAGGTGGCAAATCTGGTGCGGTGCAAGTATCACTGGCATGGGATGATTACAACGATTTAGACTTGCATCTGTTTTGTCCATCTGGTGAAAGAATATATTTCAATAACAAAGAAAGTGAATGCGGCGGAGAACTTGACGTTGATATGAACGTAAAACCAGTTAGTAATAATCCGGTTGAGAATGTGGTGTGGACTAAAAATCCACCAAAGGGTACTTACAAAGTTGGTGTCCATTTCTACAAACATCATCGAAAACGCCGTACTAAAAAGAAAACTAAATATCGATTAAGGGTGTCTATATTTGGTAAAGTGCAGGAATATTCTGGTATGATAAAATACGGCTCAGCCATGCAAATGGTGACTGGGTTTACCATTGGCAAGCAGGATGATCTTGCCAAGAAATATGAATCTTTTGACTAGGACAAATATCAACTGCAGGCGATAGATTTAATTCAAAAGATTCAAAATTAAAGTTATGAGCAAACGTGAGAGTTTTTGGCCCCTAGCTATATTTTGGGCTGTTGCTCTTGCTTACATAATTTACACTTTCAAGCCATTTGACGCAGATTGGAATGAGGATTACAATATTCTGTTCTGTTTATTTGCTGGTTGTTTCCTGCTAATAATCGTGTTACTATTCGGGACAATCTCTAACGTTACTCAATCCGCGTTGAGAGTAAAATTCCCAGCCGAGCAATCACTTGAGGAAGAATAATTTTCTACACAGTTGGTAGTCCCTCTCGGATTTGAACCGAGGTCGGGGGAACCAGAATCCTCCATGATGGACCGCTACACTAAGGGACTATGTCCATCGCTAATGTGTTGTCTTTTTCAACTAAGCGGTAATTTAGGATATTATCTGTCGGTGATTGATTTATTAAGCAACAGTAGTTGGATTAATTCATGAAGAAAATATTAGCAGTGCTTTTTGCCTGTTCTATTGTTATGGCCGGATGTATGGATTTAACTGACGAAGATATTGACGCAATCGTCGACGCAATTGTTGAAATCCCTGGCTGTAATGCCGACGAAACTGCCTATAATTATGATGTCAATGCAACAAATAACAATGCATGTTTGACTGAAATGATGCTAAAAGAGTCCATTTCGGAATTCATTACAACAGTTGGATCACAACCTGCCGCAGACAAAACAATTGGAATTATGCAAGAAGGTTCAGACGGAGCAGGTGGTGACTGGGAATCTGTTGAGGTTACTAGCCCTTCAGGATTATACAAAAGTATGGATGTAGATATGGGCGTATTCGCTTGGTCACAATCTGAACTAATCACTGCTGCTGCAGATGGCACTACGCTGATACAGGTGGATTGGGATGGAAATGAAATGTTGATGAACAGCGCAGTAGAATATAATTCATTGGCTACATCATTGAATGGCAGTAACATGGACGATGATGGCATGGATATAGATATGGGTATGGACGGTATGGAAATGCCTAGCGCTGAGATACCAGAAGATTTTGACCCTTCACAGGCATTATATGAAGCAGGATTGAGTACAGACAATGGCTACTCATTCTCTACAACGATGGAAGATGAAATGGACAATTCAATGACTATGACCTTCACACTCGGTATGGATTTCTTAGTTGATTCCGTGACTATGATAGAAACCACGGATGGACAAACTTCAATTTCAACTATTACCATGATGGATGAGCAAACTTCGCTGAATTACCTAAATATTAATCCTAACTTGCCTTACGAGGCATTACCATTTACTCTATCACCTATGGATGGTATGGATGATGGAGACGGCGATGATGGACAGGGCAACTCAGAAATCAACGCAGCTCTTACCGATAATTGGGCAAGCAGTCTAAATGATTATTCAACTCCTGAATTTTCAATTTATACTGGTTTTGAAAATGTAAATACAGTTCATTTTGACCTCTATGACATGGATGGAAATTCGATAACATCAATGACTATCCAGCCTACAGAATTCACAGACATGGGTGATGGCTATATGATCTACTACGTAGACATAAACCACTTGTTAACTGATGTAGGATGCTACACTCTTATAGCGGCTGTTATCACCAACGATGACGTCGAGATACAGTGGGTTCGTGAAGATATCTGTAATTATGGTGATGACAATGATCCAGGAGAGGATGAAGTCTTTGTTTGTGACAACGGTAATGAAATCCCTGCAGACTATGTCAATGACGGGGACAATGATTGCGGTGACGGGTCTGATGAATATGATTATGAAGAACAGTTTGTCTTTGAATGCCTATACATTACCGTTAACGACAACCTAGTCTATGATAGTGAGGGTATATTTGACAAAGAATCTTCATGGGATGAAACTGGGCTTGACGATTCGATGTGCTATACTGAAGTAGAAAACCCAGATGATTACCAAGTAGTAGACAATGGAATCAACAATCTACCAAGTAACTTTTCAGCCTGGGATGATGATGAAGAGGGGGACCCCGAAAAAATGTCTATTGGAGATGATAATTACATTTACCTAATTGAAGCAGAAAACCCTGATGACTGTGATGGCATTTATGACCAATCTACCGATGAATGTACAAACCCAACTGGAGTCATGATTTCCGAAACCAACGAACAGATAATGACATGGACAATGACTTATGAATCTAGTTTCAACTGTCTAGATGGTGAACAAATCATGCACGAATATGCCAACGACGGAAACGATGATTGTGATGATGGAACCGATGAGCCAAGTTATCAAGACGGGTACGAAACTTCGTATTATGAGTGTTATGATGGCAGCTATATCTTGATATCTCAAGTAAATGACGGAATTGAAGACTGTCAAACCAGCGGTGAGGATGAAACAGGAATCATCGAGATAAATATCACTGTATTATATCAATTCAACCCAGATACTGGTAGCGGATTGATAGTAGCAATCCAATCTGATGATCATGACGACGAAGATGAAGGTCCCGATGACCACGGCCATGATGATGAACCAATGTTCACCTGTACAAATGGTGATGAGATTCCGGTGTTCTTAGTAAACAACG
The DNA here is from genome assembly GCA_018659375.1 of Methanobacteriota archaeon. Taxonomy (GTDB): domain Archaea; phylum Thermoplasmatota; class Poseidoniia; order Poseidoniales; family Poseidoniaceae; genus MGIIa-L1. The sequence goes on from JABJMO010000052.1 coordinate 22,769, forward strand.
GAGAAACCGAATGTGATGGCTCTGATGAGCAACAATACGACAGCGAGGGCAATGAGATAAACTCTTTCACTTGCATGGATGGTAGTCAAGTTTGGATTTATCAGGTTAACGATGGTATCCAAGATTGTCCAGATGGAGATGATGAATCAATGGATGACGATTATGACCTCGTTACCCCGTCAGAACTCTTATCGATTACAGACACTGACGAAAGTGGTACAATGAGTCTTGATGAATTCAATGCCACTTTTGGTGAGGAAATGGATGTAAATGATCCAACATTCGCCGAGATATTTGCCGATAACGATTATGATAATTCGGGGGACCTAGATATCGAAGAACTTGAAGGGTTTATTTATGAATTAGATGATTACGTAGAAAATGGCGATGATGACGAAAATTTGCTATTTGAGGCTGATACCGACGGAAGCGAAGGCATGAGTTTCGCAGAATTTGAAGTAGTGTTTAGCGACGGTGCTGGCGATGAAATTTCACAAGATATGATTTCTGACCTACAAGAAATCTTCAACAATAGTGATTTGGATGATTCAGGCGAATTAGAACTGGATGAAATGGAACAGTTTGTGACAGACGTCGATGATTACATGATGTCCCTAGAAGATGGAGAGGAAATGAATGGTGCGGAAGCCCGAGATGGGCATGATGACAACGGTAATGATGGAATAGATGATTCTGGAGCTCCTACAGCAGATGAACTAATCAATATGACAGATACTGATGATAGTGGAACAATGAGCTTTGATGAATTCATTGCATTCATGAATTCTCCAGACCCTGATGGTGGAGGGGAAGATGATGAGTCATTGCCACAATCTATGGTCGACGAAATCAATGCCATATTCGATAACAATGATGCCGATCAGTCTGGTGATTTAGACCTCGATGAACTAGACCAATTTATTCTTGACATAGATGAGTACTTCATATCAATAGAAAGCGGTGATGGTGAAATGTTTACTTGTGACAATGGTGACGAAGTCCCTGCAGACTACGTCGATGACGGGGACAACGACTGTGGCGACTGGTCTGACGAGCCAAACCATAACGATAACGGCGATGATGGAATGGACGATGGACATGATGACAACGGTAATGATGGACACAACGACCATGGTGAGCATGGCAGTATGTTTGACTGGATGATTAGCAACTCACACGACATGCCTATGGAAGGTTCATTTAGCGACTATTCAATTGTTCTAGCAATGTGTACAATGGATGGAAGTGATAGCTCTGATGACATGATGGGTATGGGAGAATCATCAACTATGGACTGTGAAGATGATTTAATGAAGGTCTCTGTTACTGATGCAATGACTCTAGATGCTGTTGTAATGTTCCATGATGCTGATATGTCAGGTACTATTTCTGACGGTGACATGGTTCACATTAGCCCAGATGTTGATGTTGATGGCGACTGGAATATGGTTAGACTATATTCAACATCTGCTGACGCTTACTCTGATGAGAACCCAATGCAAACTCCTGGTTTCTCAAGCATGATTGGAATAGTTGCGTTACTTGGTGCTGCTTTACTGACTCGTAGAGACTGAAGTTAAAAACTGACTTGTAACTTCATCATTAGATGGAGACAAAGCGGAACATGACCTTAGATACTGCAGAGACCATGAGGATAATCATGAACGAACCAATAGCCCAACGGGCCCAAGGACGCTCAGGTTTTGCTGGAGGCCAAGGGTCAAATCCAAGCCGCTCAGCCTCATCGACAAGTGCGGCAAGTTCAGCCAGTTCTTCCTCAACACTCTGTGCAGGCATTGTATGACGGTTGATTGGGTCATACATCAATATGAGTGACGAATTGACAAACATAATGTTTTAACTCAGAACCTTGAGAATATGCTGGTGATGTTGTGACAAGTAAGCCAAAATCAAATGGCCAAACCATATTTGTGACTGGGGTAAATGGCCATATTGGCAATCACATAGTTGGTGATTTACTAGCACACGGATACCATGTCAAAGGCTCGGTTCGTAACCTCAATGATGAGACTAAGACTGCGCATGTATTACGACACGCAACGAACATCGATGTTACTGAACGACTAGAATTAGTCGAGGGTGATATTTTAGCAGCAGATAATTGGGCTGAAATGATGAAAGGATGTGATGCATTATTTCACACTGCAACGATTTATTCCAATACCAAAGATGGTCAACTAATTATTGATACGGCACTGCTTGGCACCACCCATCTACTAACCGCAGCCAGAGATGCTGGAATTAAACGGGTGATCTATACCTCAAGTGTAGCAGCAGTTGGTAATACTCCCAAAGGGCGACCCAAGACTGAAGATGATTGGCAAACCGAACGCTCATCACCGTATATCATCGCTAAAACTGATTCAGAACGCAAAGCTTGGGAACTAGCCAAAGAATTTGAGATCGATTTACGGGTTATCAATCCAAGTGCGGTTATAGGCGGCGGGTTTGTTAATGCCACACCAAGCGTTAACTTCTTTCCTGATATTATCAATGGTAATGTTCCAATGGCACCTAAAATACCACTCTCTATTGTCCATGTTAAAGATGTTGCAATAGCCCATAGGCGAGCCTATGAGGTTGACGCAGCTGAAGGAAGATTCATTCTAGCACCTCACAACAACCTAACACTGGTTGATGTCTGCCGAACTGTTAAGAAACTATACCCAGACAGCAAGGCTCCAAAGCGAGGCATTCCGCGCTCAATGATGTCGCTTGTCGTATTATTTGACTGGTTTAACGGACTGAGAGGTAAGAAACGCTACATGACCAGAAAAACTGTCAAGGGTTTCTTCAACGGAGATTCTAATATGTCTTCAGCAAAAGCCACTGAAGTCCTAGGCATGGAGTGGATTTCGCTAGAGGATTGCGTCACCGATACTGTAGACGAATTCAAATCACGGTCGTTGGTATGATAGGATCTGAATGATTCTCTCCCTTCGCCCATTTCTTTTTGATGAACTTAAATAAAACCCGTGAGAATACCATCGAGAATAGTAAGAATATGATGGAGGTCCAAATCGGAAGATTATCGCTAGTTGCGATAAAATAAGTGACCACTAAAATGCCCATGCCATATACTGCTCTAAAGGCGGAAAAAAGCATCAAAGAACGGAACGTTGGAGACTTACTCAGTCGAGTAAAAAGACTCAACTTTTCACCTTCCTCCATGAACTGTGCTGAATCTTTTACTTCAAAATATGATGTATTGCTGGAATTCGTCTAGCCAATACAGCCGAATAACCCAACAAAAATCAGGAACATGTAGACTAACAAGAGTATAAAACGGTCGAAGGACTTTCACAAACCATGCAAAGCAGCAAATACGCATACGTGAGACTTAGTGGAATCTCCTGCGTCAGGTGTGGCAGATTAGACGGAATATCTGTTGATGCATCTGGTAGATGTGCAGATTGCATAAACATGCATTACAATATCGATTAGTTCACTCTTCTTCCGAGGATTCTGGGACAAACGGAGTGAAAATCCCACGCTCCTCTAAGATATCACAAGGCCCGGGCAGTACTGCTAGTATTTCATCAGTGGAAATCCCAGTATTCTTGTAAATCCTGTTAGCCAATCGGTCTTTCTTGGAAATCCCAGAACTTAAGATTGCATACCTCGAGCAAATTGACAAGATTAACTCGGGAGTACCGCTCATCAATAGTGGCACGCCATTTATCGCCACTATACCAATACCAACTTTAACGTCTAAATCCCTAAACCATTGTCGTTGACCACGAACAATAAATGCTCCTTTACCAACATACTCGCCGGTTTGTGCGGTCTTGGAAACTTGGGCTGGCTTTACGGCAAATACTGTCCCGTGACCTCCGCCACTGGACCATGCCCGACTCCAACACAAAGCAAGAGTTGCTGCCTCGATTAATTTATCATCGTTAATTCTCTCGTCACCCAATTTGTCGACTAATTTGTAAGTGGGAATATCTTTGGGAATATTGGCCGGTGGATTTTCATCGATGACAAAACCTTGAGTTGCCCTGAGGCTGCAACTTGGGGCGCCATGGATATCAGCGTGGAGATACATGTCAGAGCCGGAGAGATGCTTCTTGACAATCGCATCATTGCCCTTGGCATCTTTACCACCAACCAGTAAATGACCACCTGTAGTCATTGACCAACGATGGTTTTCAAACCATAATCGTTTACTGCGTTTTACTTTACTTAATCGGCCAGTTTCTTTGGCTTTGACCTCTTTCTTTAGGGCCCGTTTAAGTTGTATATTGGTTTCTTCTAATGCTTCAACTGCGCCTTTGGTCTTGGCTTTTTGCCTGTTTGCTGTAGTGAAGAAATACTGAGCATTTTGGTGAACAGTATCATCTAGGCGAAGTTGTGCTTGCAGGCCTTTAGGCTCACCATTATCATCAGGTAAAATACTGATGAAGGTTCGCTCAGCTCCATTCATAGAAACAATCCATGGAATTTGTTTGGCCATTTTTTGAGTATCTTTCCAACCATTAGTCTCAACTGCTTGTTTTATTTGCGAAAGCAAACTTTCAACATGACTCCAATTGTTTTGGATGGTATGGCCGATCAACTGTTGTTTCTCAATTTTTTTCGTAAATCCTGATAGGGCTTTCTCTTGTTGCGCTTTACGACGTTCTAGTTTCTCAACTTCTGTTGAGAACCCACGACCTGGTGACGCAATGTCCAACTTCTCTGCTTCTCGGCGGGCAAGTGCGCCAGCGTCATGCGGTCCACGCCAAGCATCGACTGCAGCACACAATGTCGCAAACTCCATTCTGGGCTTACCGTCATGGGCAGGAAGTAAGGTTGGAGATGCTTCATTAGCATATTGTTCAAGAAATTTATCTCGCTTAACATCATCTGTTTGCTCATCAGATAAAACCTGTAGATCAGCGCTACTTTGTTCCTTATCTGGTTTGAGGATAAGATAGCCTTTGGCATCTGTTGTCAGACTAGCGAGTAAGGTTTGCAATGCTTGGTGAATTTTACCTACATCTACCTCAGCAGTGGCTGAATTTGCGGTGATTCCGGCTAATTCACATACTGCATTAGCATGAGTTCCGCCTAAGTTTGCTTTACCACCCAAAGTTGCCACTAAATCACGGTCTGAATTTTCAAACATGTCTTTTAGAGCAGTTTCGTCTAAATCGTGTGGGTCTAAAGCAGCAGGTGGAGGTTGGTACTCAACTCCTTTCTTGAGAATACGTCCTGAATACTTGGCGTGAGTCAAGGGCTGAATGATAATTCCATCTTGGTCAACAAGAATTACGTTACCCTCCCTAAATACCTCAACATAAAGATGCATTTGACCATACTTGGTGTCAAAGTCAAGTGCTAGCACCCTATCAAAACCCAATTGCCTTACCGCAGTCATTCGGGCATTCTTCAGGAATTTCCGCAATACCATAGCAAATGGTGGGGGCGTCATTGGCATAGGACGGTCACGAGTTGAGGTGTAAACTCTAGAGCCTCTTACGATTACTAAATCAAATTGGTTACTTTCTTTTGGATTGATACGTAAGACGATTTGTTCATAATGCGGCATGTATGATTTCTTGACATAAGCACCAGCAAATTGGCTTAACTCGCCAACAATTGCTCGAAGGTCAAATCCGCTCATGTTAGCCTTCATACTACCGCCTCATCATGCTGTGTGAATATCGCTTATTGAATGCTACTTGAACCGTAGTAAGACTTTACCGATATTCTTGGCATCGTGAATGTGTTGATGAGCCTTATCTGCGTCTTCAACGTCAAATATCGAATCAATAACAGGGTCCAAAACACCAACTTTGACTCCTTCCAAAATTCGTTGTAGTTGACTTGCCATGACTACTTCATCATCCCATGTCCCCATATGAACGCCAAAGATGCCTTGATTGCGACTCATCATCTTCATTGGGTCTAGTTTAGGAGTTTTTCGCCACGCCATGTAAGCCTTGAGCAGGGAACGCTTACTAGATGGGGCTGCTGAAGACATACCAAAAGAGTAGACTTTGCCACCCATAGCTAATACTTTCAGGCTGCGTTTGAGGTTCTCTCCGCTGATTGGGTCAAGGATGTGGTCGACTCCCCGACCACCTGTTGCTTGTTTGATTACCTCAACAAAGTCCTGATTGTGTCGGTCAATTGGAATGCCACCATATTGCTTGATAATGTCTGCCTTATGTCCTGAAGCAGTCGCCCAAACTTTGTCGATTCCTGCCCATTGGCAGAGTTGTAGGGCTGCAGTACCAACCCCACCTGCGCCACCATGAATTAGTACAGTGTCTGTCGATTTTAGATTGCCTAAGTGGTGTAGCATGTGATGAGCAGTGAGGTAAGTGACTGGCATAGAGGCGGCTTTTTCCAAACTCATTTCATCGGGCAAAGGAATTACTCGAGAAACTGCGGCAATTACATGACTTGCCTGTCCTCCATTGGACATTGCAGCAACTACTCTTTGCCCAACCTCAAATTCGGTTACTCCTTTGCCAAGGGAATGGATAATTCCACTCACTTCATATCCGGGAGTAAAAGGAAACGGTGGTCTTGGCCGGTAAAATCCAAGTCGCATTAGAGTATCGGCAAAATTGATTCCGGCAAAGTGGACTTCAACTCTCACCTCGCCTGCTTGAGGCTCTGGCATTGGCATTTCTATGACCTCCAGTACAGATGGCGAACCTGCTTTGGTGATAACTAATCGGCGAGGCATGTCTAGCCTAATGCGTGTCATCAATCAATGCTTGCATGCCAATTGTTCGATTCATCCCTACTGACCTTGCCGCGGCGTTGGTGAGACAATAGATGCGCTAAGGTTTGGTCTTTAGCAAGTCCCGGATGGGCACCTGGAGTATCCTCATATGCCGTGACCGCAATGTTTTGGAGGTCTGATAATCCGCTTTCAACCGCTTGTAACACCTTTTCGTGCCGTGCACCACGATGTTGGATGTAGTGAGTTAATTTCTTTTGCGGCAGGGCGATGACTGGGCCGTGGCTAGGGAATAACAAATGTGGAGCTAAGTCTCTAAGTTGCCCTAATTCCTCGATATATAGGTCCATATCACCTGTGGCTGGTGGAATCAATATCGTGCCAAATCCAGCAACCATATCACCAGCGACAAGACCAGCTTCACCGGCAAAACAAACGTGGCCTGGGTGATGCCCATGGGTGATGATTATACTCCATTTTTGCTTACCTAAGTGCAATACTTCTCCAGTTTGCAAAATCCGGTCACAGTGAACGCTTCTGGCAGTATATTCACTACCCCATACCGGCAAATCAAAGGCTTCTTTCAGTAAATCATTGTCTGCTAGATGGTCACTGTGTGAATGAGTGTAAGCAACGGCAATTGGTGTACCATTATGCCGGTCAACTGCTTCGGCTAGAGCCTCCATATCTTCACGATAAACAACTGCAGGGTCAACAATGATAAACTCGCCATCTGGGTCGCCTAGCAAATAGCAATTGGTATGATCTGCGGGAGGTAATGTAACGGTTCTAATCGGGACAACTTCCACTCCATAACCAAATAGAATTGACTGTCTTCCGGGTTTGCGTCGTGAAATATTTTCTGCTGCCTCCACTATATCATCGCCACAGAACTTCATGATTCTAATAAATTCCATCAATATCGAAATGACTGGTGGTGCAACTTTGATTTCATTTCTTGACCATCGCTCGAGTATTTCGCTTGGAGAAGCCCACATAATCTCATCAAATTCTGTCTGTGGCTCAAGGTCAATTTCTGGTACACTTTGCCATTCCCCGCAATGGAAATGGATGAAGGCATTATCAAATTGAATTGGTCCAAATGGCGGGGTTATTCGATGGCCAAGAATTCTAATGTTGTCAACGTTCACTGGAATATTACAATCCTCTGCATGTGGTAGCCAATTGGTCTTGTCTTTGATAACGTCAAACCTAGCATTCTCATCTATAGAAATAACATGGTCGCCATTTGGTGCTAATCCAAGCTCTTCGCAAGTCTCTCGAAGTATGCAAGCAATGGCTTTACCATGTTCAATATCAAGGACAGAAAATGATTCTACTGCTGCAGTATCAACTCTCGATACACCACCACCAGTAAATGCCCAATAACCGGGGAATGCCGCCATGGTTTCACTGCGCAAGCCTAGCAGGACTTCGGGCCCATTTGGCCCGTCTCTGGTGAGCGTCATTGTCGCAGTAGGCCGAGGTGGCTTACGAACAAACCCCGACAAGTCAACGCCCTTAGGCAACTCGCTCATAGACATCCCTCAAGGCCTATGGGTTTGAACTCTTGTGAGTTCTTGGATCATACTTTCAGGTTCTCTGGAATTGAATCCCAATCAGAACCAAGCCAAAAGAGAGGGGATTTTTTCTTATCGTTCCATCGCCAGTGTTCTCGGAGAGGTAAAGACAAATCCGATGCAAGTTTTTCGGCAAATTCACGTTGCTCGGCTTTGGTTTTAAATTCAAACCGTATTTTTATGTCTTCAACCCAGCATTTGACACCACCATTTTCCGGGCCTACTCCCTCGAAAAAAGTCTCGTCATACCCGTTTAGCTTGTATCCAGGTTTGATGATTTGTTGGCCCATTCGAGCAAAAGGATCGGGTTCATCTCGAACGAGACGAATAAGGTGAAGACAAACGTTTGGACCCCTGTAGTACCTCACCGTATTCGTAGGATATAAGTCAATCATTCGAATGCAAGAGTGCTCAGGAATTTCATTCCGCTTCAATTTTTTACTGTAAATGCCATCCAGAAGATGGAGATGTTTCTGCGTGACGCGATAGCCTTTGAAGCTTAGAGCAAATTGGGTCAACCTGAAATGTTTGGCTGCGAGCAAACCAATGGTTAGTAACGAAAACCCAAATGCCAATGTGAAATCCAAAGGATTTGAATCAAGTCCTACCCATATTGTGGCAATCGAAACCATCAGAAATATCGCCGTTGTAGTTGATAATTGATTATCCCCATTGCTTCTTATGTTTATGGATTCAATAGCCTCCTGCGATTCTTCATCTTCACGAACCAATACGTATTTGTTGCGTAAGAGGTCTAGTCTTTCACTCAAAGCTTCATCCCTCAAATCATCGGCGTTTTGGTCTTGCTTACGTCTGCGACTCGGCAGCAAGTCTGTATTTCGTTGAACAATAAACCACGCAAAAAAACAAGGTAGGGCAAATAATCTGAAAGCATCTTCTTTGAGTGCGTTTGACTCTCCGGATTGAAGGATAACGAGTAATTCCATGAGCGACGACACAGATGTCAGGAAAAACAAAAACAACGGAGGAAGAAGTCGTCGAAGAGGATGTATGGCGGGGTTAGCGATTCCGTTTACCTTATGATTTTCATCAAATGTAGCATTGGAATTCCGATATGCCTCGGAAGTTTTTGGGACAACACTCCCAAGTGAAGCCCCTCCTGTTTCTTTTGTGTATCGAACATGTCCAAAGAAATCATCTGGACGGTGTTTCCATTTCACTTTGTCCATCCACTTGTATCTGATAATTTCATTGTGATAGCGATGATTGTCATCCATCAACACCTCCCAGTAAAGGTCTTCAATTTCTTTGCTAGGGTTTCTCGCCCCGTGACTTTGCCTGAACTCAATGACACGCTTCAAGTCACGATATTCTCGAATCTCTTTTGGCACCAACATAGAAAGCCGTCCCGTCCTCGAAAGGCCGGAGAATGCAAACCAGGGCGCAATAAACAATTGAATGAAAAAACCACTGAGGAACAATGGCCATGCCAAATCATACCCTACTGCCTCATTCATATCGACGAATAAACTGCGAGGAGTTCCATCTTCAGATTCAAGAGGTATGTTCCACATGATCCATCCAACGAAGAAGAACAAAATGCCAGAGACAACAAGCATGATTCTGTAGAGAATCTTGAATCTTTTTTGTAAAAGGACTCCTTCTTTCATCTTTGATTCGAAATCAACTTCTTCCCAAAAGGCTTCCATGCAATACTTCAAATTGAAGCCGGCCATAAACTCTCCTTCGTGAAGTCGCTGTGCATTCAACAATTGCCAACCTTGAACATGAGTGCGCATGAAGATACTCATGCGATTTTTAATCATTCAAATGTTATCCAGTATCATAATTGACCGCTTGTGAGTTGGAACCCATTTAGTTAAGCAACAACCTTGCTGAAGACTTTGGATAATCTTCATTGAAAGAACCTCGTAACGGATAGAGGTGAACTGAGGGTTCAACCGTAAGGCCTATGCATGATTCTAATGACCATTGACTTATGGAGGGACTATCCCATGAGGCTGATTCTGGTACAATCCCGATAGAGGAAAATTCAGGAAATCGCAGAACTCTATACTTGGCTATTGGCTCTACTCTAGCCTTTTCACTATACTCAGTACTAATTTTAGATCCAGTTGGTAAATGCTTCAGGCTAGAAGATAGTTCAAATTCATTGGGACTCACGTTCAGTTATACTTTGCAAATGGTTCAAGACTTCTTTGAATTAAGAAGTCAAGATCAACTTGGCTGCTACAAGAAATTCCTACAAATATGGGATGTGATTTTTGCAATCATCTATGCCTCGATGTATTGCTTTTGGATAATGTACTTCTTCCATGAACGTCAGATAATTACGGTGGTGCCTCTTCTTGCCATGGTTGCAGATTGGGCTGAAAACTTTATTGAAATAATGATGATAAACAGCTATCTCGATTCAAACACAATTTCTCAAAAACTCGTTTCTGTAGGATCTGGAATCAACATGTTCAAATGGGTTTTCTTAA
>JABJMO010000043.1 GCA_018659375.1 Methanobacteriota archaeon
CAATTATCCAAGATTGGCGTCAAAGTACCAAACGGTTTTACTTTGACAACTGTCGCGTTTAAGCAATTCATTAATGCCAAAATACCTGAGTCAACGTGGAATAACGTCGGGGCCCCTGAAGACGTCGAACAACTACGAAATGCGGCGATTAAGTGTTCCACGCTTGCTGATGCGCTAGAGATTTGTCTGCGAGACGCCGACCCGGAAGACCATTTGAATCTTAACAGTCGAGCGACATTAGCTCGCTCATTGGTGCGGGAGACCCCGGTACCTGATGAGATTAAACAAGCGATTGCCCAAGAATATGGCCGCTTATGTGACTTGTATCATCCCGGAGTTGATGTTGCAGTTCGCTCATCAGCAACCACAGAAGATTCTGCTGAAGCATCATTTGCTGGCCAATATGAATCATATCTCAATGTTAGTGGAGACCAAGACATCATAGAGAAATGGCGTCGCTGTGTCGCGAGTATGTTCACCGAGCGAGCGATAGGTTACCACATAGAACACGGTATGCACCCGCTTGATAGCGCGATTGCAGTTGTTGTGATGAAGATGGCAAGATCGGATAAAGCCTGCTCGGGAGTGATGTTTACTATCGATCCTGATTCTGGCCATAATGGAGTAATACACATCGGCTCTTCGTACGGGCTTGGGGAATTAGTGGTGCAAGGCGTAGTTTCTCCTGACACGTTCACCGTGTGGAAAGAAGGCCTTAGACAGGGTAAGTTCCCAGTCGTTCATCGAACTTTAGGCAGTAAAGAGCAGATGATGATTTATCATGAAGAGGCGGCTAATGATGTCCAGTCAATTGCGGTGCCGTATGACCAACGACGACGTTGGTCGCTAACTAGAGAAGAATGCGTTGAATTAGCAGAAATGGCCCTGAAAATAGAGGATTATTTTGCCAAGCCGATGGATATTGAATGGGCTAAAGATGGTGTCAGCGGCGACTTGTTTATCGTTCAAGCAAGACCTGAGACAATTCATTCAAAGCAAGTCAGTAGCAAAATGACGGTGTACAAAATCGATGAAATATTAGCTGGCAAACTCAAAAAAGATGGCCGAGTAATGGCTACTGGACAAGCAGTAGGTAAGCGAATTGGCACTGGAAAGGTCAGATTGTATCGAACCTATGGCGAGGTTTTAGACGGCAAGCGCGAGTTACGCAACCTGTTGGAAAGTGGTATGTCAATGGAGGAAATATCCTCTGAACTATCGGTATTTGAGCAAGGCGACGTACTGGTTACCGAGATGACCACTCCTGACTGGGAGCCGCTGATGAAACAAGCATCGCTGATAATTACTCGTAAGGGTGGGCGAACTTCGCATGCAGCAATTATTGCCCGTGAATTTGGCATACCGGCAATTGTTGGTTGCTCGGACGCCATGGACTTGCCCCAATTTAGTACCGTAACCGGTTGTTGTGCTGAAGGCGATACGGGATATGTTTATTCAGGCGAAGTACCATTTGAAATTGAAGAGGTTTCTTTTGATGAAGAACTAGATTTGACTACTAAAATAAAATTGAATGTCGGATTTCCAACTAAATCCTTGACTGATTCAAGATTACCCGTTGACGGAGTTGGATTGGCGAGAATTGAATTTATTCTGTCTTCAGAATTAGGCATTCACCCACTGGCATTTGTTCACCATGATGAATTGAAAAATTATATTGAAACGGGTGAATTATCTGATGGGCTAAAGCCGTATCATGAATCAGTTGTTGGTGCGGATATCAATGATATTCGGACTCTAGTAGAGTCGCTTGACAGTCGCGCTTGGGCATATTCAGATAAGCGTGGTTTATTCATAGACAAACTGCGCGAAGGTGTTGGGCTTATCTGTGCAGCATTCTACCCGAGACCGGTCCTAGTTAGATTATCTGATTTCAAATCTAATGAATACCGAGAATTATTGGGTGGAGGAATCTTTGAGCCGGTAGAAGAAAACCCAATGATTGCTTGGCGAGGGGCTTCACGTTACCTGGATGAGAAATTTAAGCCAGCCTTTGAGATGGAAATCGCGGCAATGAAATCGGTCAAATACGATTTTGGATTGGATAATTTACAGTTGATGGTGCCATTCTGTCGCACGCCTGAAGAAGGGGAAATGGTGAAGAATCTACTTGATGAAAATGAAATCGGGCCTAAATCTGGTACTGAGTTATTTGTTATGGTTGAACTACCTTCCAATGCTATTGAAGCGGATAGATTCATGGAAATGATGGATTTATCCGGTGGCTCAATTGGCTCAAACGACTTAGTGCAGACTGTTTATGCGGTCTCTCGTGACGATTTAGAAGGATATCAAAACCCCGTTGATGCTCGCTCGCCGGCGGTTAAATCAATGATTCGCGATATTGTCAGAAAATTCAATGCCCAGGGTTTGGAAATTGGGATTTGTGGCCAAGCACCATCTGATTTCCCAGATGAATTCCCACCGTTTTTAATCGACTGTGGAATTACCAGTATCTCAGTAACTCCCGATACGGCAATTGCAGTTAGGGCAACGGTTGCTCAAGCAGAAGCTGCAGCTAGAAAGTAGTCACGGTCAAGCCATTAATTTGACTTCACATTCCCCAAGTCTGGTCTTAGCAACCACGTGATCAGGATCTAGATTTAGTACGGCTCTCCAAGCTGCACCGGCTTGGTCAAAACGCTCTGCTTCATGGTGCATTGCTGCGATGTGGAGGTGAGCATCGAGATGGTCGGCTTCGGATTTCACCGCCGCCTCAAAGTCACTTAGCGCGTTGTCATCACGGCCCCATTCAAGATATAACAGTCCTCTTTGATGCCAAGCAGGGGCGTGGTTTGGTGCAATTCTTAGCGCATCGTTAAGCGGTGCTTCAGCACGCTCAGGCCTGCCCAGAGCGATGAAACAAGCAGCTAATTGAGTCATAGCTTGATGATGATGTGGGGCTCTTTCCAGAACAATGTCAAGGTCTTCACGAGCCTTAGCCCACTCGCCTAACATCATGCCAGCCTCGGCTTTACGGAACCGGGCAAGGGTGAAATTGGGGGCTAAGTCAAGGAGTATTTCTGCATCGTCAAGCGCTTTTCTGCCTTCATCAATAGCCATGTAAATACTGCACCTGTTGAGACGTGCTCTGATGTGAGCATGGTCAATTTTCAATGTCTTACCGTAGTATTCTAGCGCTCGGTCGAGATGTCCTGTTCTAGCCTCGATATTACCTCTTACATAGGAGATTACCGCACTGTCACCGTGAATATCTGCAACATCAATTAGATTGGCTGCTGCAGCAACATCGCCTTGGTCAAGTGCTAGAAGTGCTGCCTCTGCGGCTGATGAAGAGTCGTCTTCAGGCAATAATCGGCGGGCTCGAGTTAGGGCTTCTTCTGCTGCATCTAAATTGCGCAATAATCTGTTAGTTCGGGCCATGCCAAGCCAAGCAACGCCTAATTCTCTGTTCAGTTTTAGTGCCCCTTCAAAAGCAGAAATTGCCACTGATAGCAGAGTTGCATCTGTCTCTCCAGTGCCGTCTCTTTCTTTGTCAGCATTGACTAAGTGTAGTCTTCCTTCAACAACATGTAATAGCGCATGGTCGATGCCTACTGGAGTTTCATCGAGTAACTTTTGAGCATCATCTGGTCGGCCGTCTAATAGATGCCTAGTGGCAATTCTGGCCCGTAATTCTCCATTCATCATATCCTTTTCAAGCGCCTTGGTTAACGATTCTTCAGCAGCAGTTGCTGAACCTTCCGCAAGCAGTAAATCTGCCTTCAGCAATACTAAATCAACACCACCCGCATCTAGCGCAACGGCATGAACCGCTGCTTTGAGCGCTTCTTTCAAGCGATTTTGTTTAGGTGCTAGAATTGTAGCACTAAGGGCCCAAGCGCCGCCATTTTGGCGGTCTAATTCTAAGCATCTATCTGCAGCATCGAGGGCTTTACTCATTTCCCCGCCTTGATGCAAGAGATTGGCATAAGATAACCAATCCTTGGATTGTGTCGGATCCTCAGCAAGTGCTTGTTCGATAGACTCTAACGCTTCTGAACGAGAGCCGGCTCTAGCCCTTAAGCCAGATAATAGCGAGCGATCTGCTGGAGTATCAAGGCCTAGAGCCTCAAGTCGAAGTACGTCTCTTTCGGCCTCTATATCACCCATCTTAGCCAGTAGGTGAGCATGGGACCTCAGCAAATCTGGATTATCTGGATTGATTGTCATTCTTGCTTCAAGCCAATGCCTACGCAATACTTCATCGCCTTTCTCAATAGCAATGTATTCAAGCGCTTCTAAGACGTTGGCATTACCTGGGGAAGATGCATAAGCAATCCCAAAACAGGTTTCAGCCCAGTCATACCTTCTCAAACTCAAGGCCGCGTGGCCCAGTTTGTGGGCAGAGACTGGTTTGAGACCGATTTTACTAACATCCATATCGTGTGCGTCAAAGATTTCGATTAACTGCATCACCATATTTGAACTGGTTTGAGTCAATAAGTCATTAGCACCCACTATGCTTTCAACTGTGATTGGCGAGACTAGCGTTTCCAAAGCCGTAAGTGCATTAGCGAACGGCTCGACATCATCCAGTGAATCACCTATTTCCCCAAGTTGCTCGAGATGAGCAAGTGTGCTGTATGCTTTGAGAGCCCCATCTAATTCTGGATTTGTGGCTCGTAGGGCATCGACCATGCTGTTTAACATTGAAAGCCTACTATTTACATCAGCCACTTGAGTATTCAAATGCGTGAAATGAGCGCTTTGTGATTCTTGTAATAATACGTTAAAATCGGATAGGTTTTGCATCTTCTCGTGGTTTTGTTTCAACCAGTATCCAACGCCTCCACCTGCACCAAGGCAGGCAATCCCAAACAAGGCAGTAATTGGTTCCATGCGAATGGAATCTAGTTTGAGCCTTTATGCCCTTTGGCTGGAATGAATCTTTAAACTGGCTTTTTCGACCCCTAAAAAAATCGCCGAGTCACAAAATATCTCATAAAAACCACAATTACCAAGATAATCAGCGCTCACATTGAAAGACTATCATTGCTCACGGAGTAATAGGTCAGTCTATGCAGGAGGAAAATATGACTGGAACCAATCAAAATTGGTTTAACAATCATGTCTCTGAATGGTTAGAGAGTGGCTGGGATACTGCTGAAATAAGTCAATATCTTGAAGCCAATGCTTCTATGGCAACCGAAGCCTTGATGCGCGTTGAGTATTTTATTCAAGCCAGTAAATCATTAATTGAAAGAATGAGTCAAAATTGGCTAGAGAGATTAGACCTATCCAAAGGACTGTTTGGCGAATGGATTGAAGCTTTGACTAATCCGATGGACTTCCCTGATATCAATGAACGATACGAACAATGGGCGAAGATTAATCGCCGTTGGGAATTGGTGTTAAACAATAATCGAGGCGATTGGGAATCGGTAATGATGGGTGAAGAACGGTCACTCATCTTGGCGCGCTGTGATGCGCTTGATGAGTCTTCAAAAATCCAATTGAATCTAATTATTCCGCTAATGAACGATCCTCATTCATTTACCGAAATTGATGCTCAATTATCAGAAGTTGAGCAAAATGAAGCGCGCCAGAAGCGCACTATTTACTCTGCTGCACAAGCACTGCGAGAGGCTGGGTACAATATAGAAAGCATTGATCAAATGAATTTAGTTGATGCTCTTCAAGAGATTGCCGAACAACAGAAGAATCATAATTTCCATGAAATGGTTAGATTACAAATTATCGACGAAATAGCCGAGTTTGATGACCAATTAGCCGATAGATATGAAGCTGAAAGAAAGTCATTAATGAGAACCAAAGATGATGGGGAATTAACCGAATTATCCAAGCAGATTTCTTCGATGGGCAGTGATTTGAAAACTAGATTATACCATCTTAACATAGAAATTTCTAATTGGGTCAATGCCGGGATTAATTTCTCTACCACAAGTATTGTAGCCAAAGATTTGTTTGAGTGGGAAGTTAATTTGCCCGAATTATCTAACCAAATAGACGGACATTTGGCATTGGTTGCTAGATTCCAATTCTTTGAACAACGAATGAAGCAGACTCCTGATGTTAAGCAGTATATCGGCTACCTCGAACATTCTGAAGCATTAGCGGAAATTATCGACCAGTTAGATTTACAATGGAAGGATACTGAACTACAATGTTATTCGATTATCGAAAAGTATCAAACACTTGGCCTCTATATGGATGACTGGGGTTCCCGAATTGCCAGCGATCCATTTAGTGCACTAGGGATTATCAAGCATGATGAAATTGTTTGGAACAAGCGAATAGACTGTGTTAACAGTCTGCTTGAAATCGATATTTCATATAGTGGTAAAGAAGAAATAGAAAAACGCATAAATTTGCTAAAAGAAGTTGAGGCTGGTGAAGATATAATCAGCGACACGGAGTCAATGATTGCTAGACTTATCACTCGGGGAGCAAGGCACAGAAAGCTTCTTGAGCGAGATTTACTGGAATTAATTGGCCAAGGTAAAGCCTCAGAAAATACTATCTCAAGCACCTTTAATCTAGCAGAATTTGAAGACTTTGTCGCTCAGGCGAGGCAATATGGTACAACTACAGATTTCACTAACACTGGGAATTCGGTGGTTGGTGGGAAAATTGGTGAACGAATAAAAACCAAAATCGCTCATGAGTTAAATTTGTTTCAAAGTGCTGGCTGGTACGTTAACGAACTCAACGAAATGTTTGATGCTGACCCAATGTTGGTGGCCAAAATGTTGGCTAAAATTAGACCAGCAATGGCACAACATGATTCGCTGCGCAGAAGATTATCGGCCATGCCATGGAATAGAAATGTCCGTTTAGCATTACAAATTCAAGAAGAAATGCAAAATCCACTCAGACTTACCGCTATTGCTGAACAAATCCCAAAAATGATGAGAGAATTATCAAAGTATCCTGTAGAGGATGAAGATTTCGCCTTCACACCCTGGTCTCCCGCCCCGATTAGAAAGACTTTATTGCCGGTTCCCGAACAAATTATCGAGCCTGCTGATTCTCTTGAAGAGGCTCATGAGGCTATGCTTGAGGCGATGGAAGAAGCCTCAGAAATTAAAGTCGCAGAAGAAGAATTAGAGCAAGAATCTACCGTCAAGGTTACCGAGCAAAATACTACCAAAGATGCCCCTTTGCCACCAAGAGAAGAAGTTCCAAAACGAGCAAGGGATGTCCAGGGTAAATTTGTTGGAGATGATCTCTCAACAGACGACTACAATGAAGCATGGATTGGTGGTAAAGCCCCTAAAACAAAACAAACCGTGCAAAAAGTCAGTAGCGTCGAATTAAATTCATTAGAGCATTTACACCTTTTTATGAGTAAAATTGGCTTGATTGACTCTTTTGATAAATCTAGCCAACCTGATGAACAAGTTGTTTCTATGAGAAAGAGCCTAGCAAAACAGGTTGGTAAAGAGCCAAGGGATGTCCGTTTTGACCGCTTGTTGAGATTGGTTTTGCGATTACTGCCCCAAGGTAATGAACACGATGAAAAGCGAAAATGGCTAATTATGAAGATTGCCGCTAATCTGAAGAAATATCAAAACTGGGTCAAAATGCGTCTGGAGGCGCGCCATAAAGCGGCTAAGGGCAACCTTGTCGAGGATTCTTTAGTGCTTGGTAAAGCATTGCAACGAATACCTGGACCAGGGTTTAAGGTACCACTGGAAAAAGACGAAAAAGCATTACCTGCATTTAATGAAATCAAAGAGTTAGAGGCTGAGGTCAAAATACTGATTGACGCGTTAAACCTGCAATCTGCTAGTGGTGTAGTCGTCTCAGCAAATTGATTACTTCAATTCTTCAAGTAACTCATTTTTTTCATCATCTGAAAGTGATTCTTCAACTGGGGCTGCTGGCACATTTATTTCCGGTGCTGCTGGCATCGGAGCATCCAATGGAACTTCACCCATATCCATTGGCATAGGTGGTATCATTCCACCCATAGGCAACGGAGGAGGCATTGTTGCTGGTGGTAAAGGTGGTGGCAGAGGTGGAAGGGGTGGAACTGCTGTTACTGAAGGAGGCGGGGGTGGGGCGGTTAGTGGCTGCGGTGGAGTTGAGGCTGGTGGCCCGGCCATTGCGGGGGGTTGGGGTACTTGTGCTGCTAGGGGTTGTGGAATGTTGGTCGGTGGCGTTGGCGGTGGAAGTGGTGCCGAAGTTTGAACTGGGGGTGCAGGCGGCTCAGGGGCTGTAATTTGACTAGACATGGCTGCCAATGAGCCATCATCAGCCATCACTATACTCGGCATTTGTTGCTCTATTGGCTTGGCTAATGAGCCATGGAATGTGGCGATTGACTGGGTATCAAATTCTCCTGTGTCCATATATTTGGCAATTGTTGGACCAATCAAAGCCATACTGGCTCTAAACATCGGACGGTTTGAACCATAACCGGTAAAATAAACTCTATGCTTTGATCCACTAGTTGAAAATTCCAAGGTGTGCACTTCAAGATGCATATATGCCCATCCAATTAGCCCGCTAGCTAGAATAAATTGGCCAAAGAAACCTAAGAAAGGGATGAATGTAGCCACTAATCCGGCGAAAATAGCAGAGACCCACATCCATTGATGTTTATGCATTAATTCGTTATGAGTATGAGTAAAACCAGTTAATTCGTTTTTCAGTACTGTTTTGACATTTAATCTACGCTGCCCATCATCATCATAGGTAACTTGAATTATTCTGATTAGATTATCGCTAACAATTAGAGAAGTATTGCGCCTACCGTCAACCGATTCATTGAGTGGAAATTCTTTGACTTCCTCGCCAGAGATTGCCATTACTGGAGCGACCCTGACTGGCAATGTCCACTGCTCTATTGCAGTGGATTGTTCCTCAGCAACTGATTCTTCTTGTGGTTCATCGGTTGTCTCGGGTTGATTGTCCTCCGTAGGAGAAGTTTCATGAAGATGTTCTAGCGGTTTGTCTGACGTAGCAAAAGGGTCTTGGTCGTCGTCTGGCCAAGCCTCGGATGCATCGCTCATATTACCGCCAAAGCGGGCTCAATTCATTATATTCGCGTTAGATTGGTACTCAACGATGAACTTCAGCGAGCCAGGACTTGACATCGGCTCGATCACCGTAGCCTTTGCCTGCTTTGGTTCCAACTACTGTCTCAATTGCCGCTTCTGAAGCAATGTCTAGGGTTTTATCACTGATAGTACCGTTGTACACGATGGCTATTGCGCCATCAGCCTCATTTGCTGCATTAGCTAGATCTTTGGCGCCAACAGGTTCTGAGACTGTGCCGTCCATCATAACGAAAACTGCTTTTCTTGCTTCAAGGTCATCTAGATGGGTGAAAAATTCTTTCACTTCATCTGGAGCGCTTTTAGTTTCAAAGGTGTCCTCCATATCTTCAGCCCAGTTCTTGTCTTCAACTCCTGCTTTTTTGTCGTCCTTATCTTCCTGCTTTTTGATTTGGCGAGCAAATTTAACTGCTTCTACCTTCATTGACAAGCACTTAGTTACTGTCTTTTGTGGTAATAATTCCCACTCTTGACCGACTGGTGCTTGAGCGACGAAATCAACTTTCATCATTTCATTGAGTTGACTAAATAGCATTTCACCGCCACGGTCACCATCAATTGCCAAAACTACAGTTTCCTTAGCATTTGCTAAATCGATTAATTCCTGCTTTATGGAGCCTGCCCCATCTGCTGAAATTGCGTTCTTTACTCCGCAATTAAGCAAATTTCTGACATCATTCCTACCTTCAACCACAATTAGTGATGATGATGATTCAATGTTTGGACCACAGGTTAAACCATGGAATTGTTTTGCTGTGCCAACAGTTAGTACTGACCTGACTTCTTCGATAACCGTCTTTGATGCTGCTTCACCGGAATTAACTAATTCCAGCAGTAGTTCTTTAGCACGGTCAACGACATTAGTTCGCTTACTTGCTCTAATATCTTGGATTTCCTTGACTGTGATTTTCGCTGTACATGGGCCAATTCTATCGATAGTTTCCAATGAAGATGCAATAATTGCAGTCTCTACATTGTCTAGGCTACTTGGAATCATGATCATACCATGTACCTTGCCACCTTTATTTTCCATTTCTACATCAACGTGTCCGATTCTAGCGGTTCGTTGGAGTTTTCTTAACTCTAACTCGTCGCCTAGCAGGCCTTCTGTTTGACCCATTATCGCACCGATGATGTCCTTTCTTTGTACGGTTCCGTTGACTTTTATGTCAGCACGAACCATATACTTCATTGCTTTATTACTCTTCGAGGGGTTGCCACCTCTGTTGTTTTGTTTTCTTACCATGGGAATATCTCCTATAGTCCACAGACAACACAAAATGGCTCAAGGGAGACCCTTTGAGCCAAGACCACCAGACAAAAGTCGGTGAATGAATTGGATGTGAACAGTAATGGGGCTGCGCCCATCATTATTGAATGCTCTTGTCAAATAATCATGATTTTATGGGTTTTATTAGAGCAACGAATTCAATAATAGTAAGTGCATGGGTGTATTGTGTCCGAACCTATATCGTACAGCCTTGAGGCGTTTCACAGTACAATATCTGTGATGCTTGTCGATAAAGTGCTTACACGAGAAGAAAAACGCTTGATCATAAAACTGGCCAGTGCCCTAGGTTTGAGTGAAAATGATCCATCTGATATTTACCAAGCCGTAAGAACAGGTGCTAAGGTTGAAGGCGGCGAGCCGATTGATTTGGAAAAAGCACGAGAGATTTACACCAAGGTATTCGAAATAGCCATTGTCAATGCTTCACTGTCTAGAGATGAATTTCGAGTACTAGCTCACTTAAGGGGCATATTCAAAATAGACGACAGAGAACATCATCAAATTGAAGAAGAATTGCGTGAAATCGTTAAAGAAAAATTCCAAGATCCAAATGTTATCGATAAGATGCTTGGCACACTTAGAGACTCGGTAAGCCTAGTAGGAGATCTATTTGATGTCGTTCGTAAGAAAGCTGCTGACGGTGCCAAGAAATGAACATCAAACTAGATGGGTACTTAGAGCAATATAACTCTAAGGTATTGCGGTCAAATCGGCGAGTTCTAAAATTCCTAAACGGTGCTTACGCTGCAGGCAATCCTGGAATGATTACCAAGCCACGCGCTGATATCACTGCAGCTCATGGCGGTTTTGCTGCTCACTATGGTTGCCCTGACCCAGAGGTGCGAACCATTGCATCGTGGTTGTTAACTTACGGTAAAGAAAAACCACGACGTTTAGCAAAATTAATTCCTGCCTTGTGGAAACGTCATGGACGAGAAGATTTGAAACTAGCCGGATTACTATTATCTAATCTATCTAAAGAAGAGCTTGGTGAAAATCCATGGATGGCATTAATCCATCTTTTTGGTAAACAAGAACCAATGGAGATGATTTTAGAAATTGCTGAGGAAATGAATCGTAGCGGCCATCCTGTACCCGACGACGAATGGTTGGTTGCTATGGCAGAGCAGAGCCACATGTGGCACCAAATTGCTATGTTGTTTATCTCGGTTAGAAATGAACAGCATAATGCCCTGCGTAGTTTGATTGCTTCAGCCCCCGCTGGAGGGGAATTGTTCGAACGTATACGCAGCAAACTGTTAGAGCAGGATAATTGATGACCTTTCAACTACTAGACTAGGTATGTCTGAGAGGTTCTTGCCGACCGAAGACCCCGTCATGGAGGCTGTTTTACAATGGACGGTCGAGCGCGATGCTAAAGATGTACGGCGTTTGTTAGAATGGTTGCCTGAGGCACGAAGCAGTAGAGAACGTCAAGCACTAATGGACAGAGTCAGAAGTTTGTTGAGTGAGTTAGAAGACGCAATGAATAAGCTCGATGCAATGCGCTGATGATTAGTATGACAACTGCATTGATATTTGCTGGTGGAAAGAGTGCTAGAATGGGCGAGGATAAATCCCAGATGTTTGGCGGTGTTAGTCGTTTAATCAAACAATGTAAACTATCATCGGTATCCAGGATTATCACTTTGTGCGGTGGAAAAAGCCGCATAGAAATGTTTGAGGGAGAAGTTTGGGCAGATCCAGAGTTTTGTAATTCGTTAATCGAGATAGTCGCATGGGGCATTAAACAAATTGATGATGATTTGGTGTTAATTCCATGTGATGCATTTAATTTACAATCAACAGGCATTGATGCACTGATACAACAAGACAACTGCGTGCCAATTGACCAAAACCAACAACGACAACCGCTAATGGCTAGAGTAACCAATAAGGCGTTGATTAATTGGCAGGCTGAGTCTATAAACCAATTATTTAGTGATTTTTGTAATTATGAAAATCCAGACTTTTCGGCCCAATTTACTAATTTTAATCAAACTTCAGACTTGATTGATCGCCAGTAACAAGCGCATCGATAACTAATGGATAGAGAATATGTTCAAAGGGTTTTATCCGATTTGCTAATGAAGATTCAGTATCCTCTTCCAGTACCTCAACTTCACACTGAGCAATTATTTCTCCGGTATCCATTCCAGCGTCAACAAAATGAACTGTACAGCCAGATTTACTAACCCCTGCGGCAATTACGTCTCGGTGAGCGTGGGCACCAGGAAACTCAGGTAATAGTGAAGGGTGAATATTGACAATTTGTCCAGCCCAATTATTGGTGAATTGTTTGCTTAATAGGCGCATGTACCCGCTTAGGATAACTAGTTCAACATCATGTTGTTGTAGTAATCTCTCAACTATTGCTTCATGCTGGTGTCGAGCATCCACTCTATCTTCGATTGCTGGAACCTCTACCACTTCTACAGGA
>JABJMO010000057.1 GCA_018659375.1 Methanobacteriota archaeon
CGCGTTGTAACTTCACGATTCTATCGCCACGAGATGCTGGAACGCATCTAACTCTTGGGGCGTTTTCATCATCTTCATTGGGATATATTAGAACATCCTCTAAAACGTCCTTTGGCAATAGTTCGGTCATTGACTTGGCCAACATTGACTTTCCTGTACCAGGATCACCAATCATCAGCATGTGTCGCCTTTGTTCGGCTGCCTTCTTTATGACTACTGAGCCGGTTTCTTGACCGATAACTTGGTCGACTAAGGTTTCAGGGATAGGAACTTCTTCAGTGGATGAAAATTCAACACCCTCAATCCATTTATCAACGGCTAATGTCATTATTTCATCTGTGCCAGTCGGCTCAGGTGCCCAAATGGTTACCTCTTCTTCAGTAGGTTCCTCTGTACTGATATCTTCACTGCTCACAACAACCCCTCACACTACTCCCCTTTATGGGTTTAGAAAGTTCCACAAAACAAAAATGCCTCAATTCTGCATGCGGTCTAGGTATTGCTGACCATAGTATTCCCACTGATCCATAGACCATCCAGATGGAAGGCCACCTGGAGGGAATGGTGGACCTCTGTGTGCTTGAATTGGTGGACCTGCTGGCCTAGCAGCAGTTGGCTGTGGAGCATATTGAATTGGTTGTGGTTGCTGATGATATGCTTGCTGAGGTTGGCTGTATTGTGGTGCTGTTAATTGTGTTTGGAAGATTGCTTGGGTGCCACCATACATCGAGTTCGCTACTGCATCTCTTGCAGGAAGTGTAGTATCAGCCCACTTGAATCCTTGGGAGTCATCATATTCTCGATTACCTCTCATCATAAACATGCCACCGAGTAATGCAAAAATGATAATTGCTGCAACAATACCCAAAATCAACATGGTATTGTCATTAGAATTAATATCATCATTGGACGAACTTGAGGTTTGATCTTCGACACAATTTACTCTTGCATCAAGACAGGCTAACTCAAGTTCTGCTTCAGCGCTAACCAATTCTACTTTCAAACCAGTATTGTCCTCCTCTGCGCTTGTCTCAATGTCGTTCTTGATTTGGTCAATCTTGTCATTGAGTTTATCAATGTGTGAGTTAAGCATATCATCACTCATTTGTGACGGCGGTGGTACATCTTGAGTAACTACCCACTTGTACAATGGCTCAGAAGCTCTTACTGTTTTGTAGTTGTTATTCATCTCATCAACACCATCAATCATGATGTAAAAGTAATCACCATAATCATAACCATATGGTCTTGCAGGCAAGTCAGGATTCATGACATTTGGTATATCAACGTCAATTTGCCATCCTTGAGCAGACTTAGTCATATCTAAATCATATATCCACATACCATCGCAAATACCCTCATAGGTACATGTTTGCCACTTAACTGTCATGGAGGTAAACAAAGGAGCATCTTCGCTAAGATACATGTTCGCTGTTGGAATTTGACCAATATACATATTGCCTGCTTCAACAACCATGAATCCATCTTCAAGTGCACTTTTAGCAATTGTAAATTCAAGAGAATCATAAACTTCGATAGTTACAGTATATTCGGTTGAATCATAGGTATCCACAACCTTGATAATTATGTCTTGGTTGCCAATTTCATTAAATTTCAATTTCATGAACCCTGTTTGACGAACGTACTGTGCGCCGCCAGATTCGCCTGGGGACGACACAAGAATTGTCACATCATCGATACTGTTGTCAACATCAGACACGAGTGACTTTAGATCTATTGAGGATTCTGTACCTGACTTTAGTCGAATACCCTCAAACTGTGTCATATCGATGACCGGGGCGTCATTAATCGGATTAATATTAATCAGTAAAGTTTGATCTGAACATTCGTTATCTGCATCACATGCCCTAATTGTAAGTGTTGACTGCCCTTCAGCATCAGTGCCGATGGTTTCAAACCCGAGTACACCATTTTCAATTCGAGTTTCGATTAAACTTGGATTGGTTTGAGACACAACATCAAACGTTAGTAAACTAGCAGAACTAACCTGCCCATCAGCAGTTGTATCTGAAATATATTGAAGCAAACGAATAGTCCCATCGGAGTCGGGTCCTTCTTCATCGATTGATTGAGTAGGCAGCCCTAACCATCTAGGTTGGCCATTCTCAATCACGTTAAACTTGAGAGTACCATAAGGCATGTTATTGCTTGAGTAACTACCGCCATCATCGACAGTTACCAGAATACTCTTTTGTCCTAGAGGGCAACCCTGGACATCGTTAAAAGAGAAATCAACTGTTATTGTTGACGATTGTGGATTCCAAGAAACAAAATACGGGCTATCTGAACTAATATCTAGATTAGAGAGCGGTGTTTCTGGGTCGCTAATATGATTGGTCACATCAATATCGGTAGCCACATCGCAAGTTACGGTTGGAACTGGTTCGGCAATTATCTGTGGAATCCCGTTAGCCAGTGTAAAGGCGTCTGGAGTGACTCGCCACTGACTTGATTGGTCTCTGCTGTCAATTGTTTTTGATCTCAAATCATAATCACCAGCTGGCATAGTAAGAGTAGGAGTCATCGTGTATTCTCGGCCCTCGTTAGATGTACCCTCATTGATGATATTTTCGCCGCCTGAATCAATACTACCATCCCAAAGGTTTTGTCCTGATGGAGAGACTTCCAATTCAAAATTCATTGTTTGAATCGTATCGACATAGTCGTCTGCAGTACCCTTTGCAATAACAGTGAAGATGGACCCTCTCTCAATGACATTATCGCCACTTACTGTTGCTTGTTTAGCAGTCGGGGGGCGATCATGATTTACTTCCTCAATGAGCAAATTGTTGTTTGAAGAACGGTCACCTATCAATCCAGTTAACCTAGCACCGAATCCAGTTTTCCATGCATTGCTTGGCAAACTTGTCGTGTCAATATTAGCCGTGTGAGTCATTGTTCCTTGGATTGCCAAGTTAGTCAGTGACTTTGTAGAAACTACTACTGGGCTGTTTCCGTCCATGTAAATAATTTCAAGAGTACCGCCATCTGAATAATCTAATCCACCAATGTTTTTTGCGGTTGCAGTTACGGTAAGTTGATCTCCGTTAACATATCCATCTAGGGATTCAGGATTCACTACACTGATGTCGGAAACCGCAATCTCAAGTTTGGGACCCATCGATGCATCAGCAGCCGCATAGACGCTGTTGTAAGTGTTATGAGGACCGTCCATGAGTGCAGCAACTGTCAAGAAGTTATCAATTGCTGAAATCGAAGCACCGGCGTCGGTAGTTGCTGCCCTAACTGTTGAAACCGGTTTGGACCAAGAGGTGGACACTGGGTTATTAGGAGTCAAGGTAAGTTGAGTGAAACCGTTACCTCCAGAATTGAGCAACCAATCTCTAATTACATTATGTGGTATGTTACCGTTGTCGTACGGTTGTGCACCGTAATGTTCAGTTACGATACCTTGTAAATATGCGGTAATTGATGGTGAGGCTCCAGTGTAAGTCACGGTTATTTCAATATCCATATTATTGCCATTTTGTGATTGTGAGATAATCATGTTGAAATCACCCGGGTTAACCATATTGCCACCAGTGCTGAAAGCGTTATCGTACATTGAACCCGTAGTTCCCCCTCCTACTATGTGATAGTTAGATGATGGAGCTTTTACATCACCAAACTTGGCAACAGGAATCCCGCCACCGCCGTCCATAACGTGATTAGAGCGACCCAGTGGGTCTGGTGGATAGGCTCCATTGTAGCTGTAATGAGAAATGAATACCACATCATCAGGGTGTTCACTCTTCAATTCGTTAAGAGATGGTGAGGCACTACTCATGCATGGACCACACCAATTAGCTCCAACATATTCTGCCCAAACCGGATGACCTGGCGATGTTGGGGCATTCATTATGCGATTCTCTTCCTCTAGAAGTTCTGATGGATTTGTCGCAATTGTTGCAGCAAAACTACCAAGGAATAGTGCGACAATAAAAAGAGAGATTGACTTAGCATGCAACTTCATGGATATGGCTCAGCCGACTCAGTATAAGAAACCCTCTATTTTTAGTGTAATTTCCAACAACTAGCATTGGTTTAGTAGCAATTAAATGATGATGTTAATCAGCACTAATTGTGAGCACTGAAAAATGGTTAGCCTTAGAAGAGGAAGGTGGCAAGGTATTCTTGGTACAAATAGTGGAAGAAACTATCAAAATAAAAGGTCTTGGCGTATTTAATCCTGCAGAGTTATTGGCTGAAAAGCAAGTCGGAGAGACCGTTGTTGTTGGCCAAA
>JABJMO010000007.1 GCA_018659375.1 Methanobacteriota archaeon
GAAATGTTTCTTGATTGGACATAGTTCACTACTCTGCATACATTTCCAGTAGTTCTAGCGGAATAATCCTCAGTGATTCTTCATGAGTTGCCTCTAAGTTAACTGGACATGCAACACCATGATTTGCTGCATCCAGCCAAGTCCTAGCACAAATACACCAGCGGTCCCCTGGTTTAAGCCCGGGAAAATTAAATTGTGGCGCTGGAGTTATCAAATCATTACCTTTTGATTTAGCAAATTCAAGAAACTTTTCGGTCAAGATACCGCATACTACATGCAGACCACGGTCATTTTCATCAGTATTGCAACAACCATCCCGATACCAACCAGTAAGCGGATCTGTTGAGCATTCTTGCAGTTCCTTACCTAGAACATTTAAATTAGGATTCATATTCATGCCTCAGTAATTCTTGATAATTAATATTTGTAAAAACCTTCGCCAGACTTTCTGCCTAATTTGCCGTCTGCCACCATATCTTTGAGTAACGGAGCCGGTGCATATTTGTCATCTGCTAAGCCTTCATGAAGAACATTCATGATGTGTAAAACAGTATCTAGTCCAATTAAGTCCGACAGAGCCAATGGCCCGATTGGGTGATTCATACCGAGTTTCATGATTCCGTCTATTGCTTCAGGTTCTGCAACTCCCTCTTGTAAAGTTAAAATTGCTTCATTGAGCATTGGGCACAAAATTCTATTGGAAATAAAACCAGGTGAATCGTTGCAAGATAATGCGGTTTTACCCATCTTTGCGGCTGCACTGACTACAGAAGCATTGGTTGAATCACTTGTTGCTTCGCCGTTGATAATTTCAACTAACTTCATTATCGGCACTGGATTCATGAAGTGCATACCAATCACTTTGTCAGGCCTGCTAGTGGCCCTGGCAATCTCTGAGATAGAAATCGAGGAGGTATTTGATGCTAAGATACATTCAGGTTTACAAATTTTGTCAAGTTCAGAAAAGATGGATACTTTCAAATCAATTATTTCTGGAACTGCTTCAACTACCAAATCTACCGAGGCACAATCATTACGATCTATCGAGGTGGAGATTCTAGCAAGTGCAGCGTCTGCATCAGACTGAGTCATGCGTTCTTTAGCAACCAGTTTGCCTAGTGAACGCTCAATATTCGAGATACCTTTGTCCACATAATCCTGCTTGATATCAACCATCACCACATTGTATCCAGCACATGCTGCAACTTGTGCAATTCCATTTCCCATTTGTCCTGCCCCGATAACTGCAATACTATCCATGTCAATCCCGTAGTTACTCCCAGTCACACTAGATTCTTGAATATGTGGTATGTAGGGAGAATTTTTAATTACCGGATTGAAACCATTATACTTATGGTTGAAATTCTTTGCCCCCATTGCGAAGGCGAAATAGAGCTCGATGATGATGCATCAGGCGAATTTGGATGTCCACTGTGTGATGGTGAATTCGAATGGAATGTCGAGGAAGATGTATCATTTGATGATGCTGTGACACATACAGACAATCGAATAATGACCACTGACTTCAATGAAATGCCAGCGGTTCCAAAGGTTGCAGGAATTGCGTTTTGTATTTACATGGCCCTCGTAATCATATTGGGTCTAGGGGGCATAATCATGGGATTAGCGCTTAGTAGCGCAGAATCAGCAGTTGATTCAGGAACTTCGTTTGGTGCTGTCTTTGTCGTCATTTCTCTAGTAGTCACTGGCTTAGCAACCGTTGGCATGGGTTTTGGAATTAAAACTGCAAAAGGTGAATTTATCGCATTAATCGTGATTACCTGCATCTCTGGTTTGATGTTTTTATTCTCTGTATTTGGCTATGAAGATGCTGCTGACATACCGTCAATACTTATTGCTCTAGCGTTTACTATCGGAAACCTGTGTTGTGTTTTCGTACCAATACTCAAAGCCCAATTTACTGGCGTTTTAATCGGCAGTTCTGGTCCTAGAACACCAAAAAAAATGGTAAATGAATTTGATAAAAGCAAATCTATTCACCCCCTTGAATGGGCAGGACATGGGGTTTCATTAGTGATGTTAATTATGGTAATTGTTTGCTTGAGTTCTAGTTCTTGGTATTCAATAAGTGTAGATGATGAAGATTTTCTCACAATGGGCCTATCTGAAGTGGAACTGGATTTCGGATTTGGATTTGGATTAGGTGAAACTGTAACATATTCTGAACTAGTTGAAGATGAAGAAGACTTCTACGACGCACGATGTATTGAAGGTAGTTCTGCAGAATGTGATCAAATTAAACAATCTGTCGATTATTGGAAATCTTGGAAAACATCTACTTTAATCTTGAAAGTAATGCTAATAATTACTCTAGTAGTTGCCATTATTGGAATAATCTCTAGGCTTGCAGCGATTCTTGCTAACACTGGATTAATGAATTTACCCGATAAGGGATATATGGTTAACGACATTGTTCGGAAGTTTTCTTCAATTGTAGTCTGCTTGTTATTGTTAATTGGTGTAGTAATTTTTATGATAATTCAACCAGGAGTCGGCCCTGATGAGGTTTGGGGAGGTAGTGATGACGGTTTAGACGGTAGTTTTGGAGCAATCGTTTGGATTGCAATAGTACTTTCAATGACCGTACCCATACTATCTAAATTTGAAATTGACAACTCTTGAATTAGGAGTAGCCCGAGTCGGATTTGAACCGACGTCGGCGGGACCAAAACCCACCATGATGGACCCCTACACTATCGGGCTCTGTTCTAGCCGGAGACAAACTAGTTTTTCTCCTTGTCGGAAACATCACTCAAGAAATCTAAGTAAATTCTTGTCACTTATCTTAGACTTTGCACTGGCAATAAACTCCTCTAGAACAATGTCCTGCTTAGTTTGATACATTATTGCTTGAAGACCCATATCCAATTTATCGATTTGTTTGAC
>JABJMO010000011.1 GCA_018659375.1 Methanobacteriota archaeon
CATCGGCATTAGCATACCTGCTGATTTTAGCCATCCGGTGTGACAAGATGTTTTTCCAGCAAGTAGAGAGAAAGGATCGGTTGAATCATCATTGTCTAGATGAGCTGTTGCCATTTCTGAATCTGCTTTGACCCAAGCATGAGCATCATAATAGGCACGCCCATCACTTTTTGTGTCAGCCGCCATAACGTCTAGTTCATATGCATTCCAGCCAACCCAAGCAGGTCCGCCATCAATATTCATTGCAATGTCAGCGTTTCCAAATCTAAGTGCTTCCATAGCAATTCCTGAACTCCCAACATCGTATAGTGAAACATCCATATCTAACTTATCACAGAGATAATTTGCAATCTGTTGAGGATTGGACAGATCTGTATCTGTCAAATCTTCTTTTATTTCATAGGCTATTTTTAATTCATCTCCGCTACAATTATCTGTAGAAGAAATAGAATCATCATCACTACCAATACAACCTGCCATAGCAGTAGTCACCATTAGTAGTATCATTAGGCTCGATTTCGCAATTTTTGTTTCCAACATTTTTATTACTCTTTAGGGTGGCCGAAAAGTAGCCCATATATATTATTTAGGTTTCCCTAAAAAAGCAAAAACCCGGAGTATTACTCCACTTTGGCTTCGCACGTGCGCCTTTTGTGAACTGATTTTAAAATCGAACTTCTATTTCCAAAGTTCCCACTGGACTACAAATATCATGATTATCTATCAAAACAAGACGTATTAGACTATTTTGAGGATATCCACTGTGAAACTAGGAGTTCAGCATACCTGTCTTGAGTTATGCCAGTATGTCCGATTGGCCGAACTACAACTAGCAAATCCAATTCCCCACCCCATGTGCCTTTTGCAACACAGAATACTTCACCTACTTTGACACCATTAGGATCTGAGCTCAAAGTCAAACTTCGTAAGTCATACAACCTAATATCCAACTCATGGTCACCTGTTGCGGTTTGAAAAGTATGTTTAGCCTTGTCTTCAATGGCTAGTAATTTCATTTCATCCGGGTCGATATTGAAGACAATTTGTTCATCTAGCAACTCAATCGCTTGGTCCATTCTTGATTGCTGCATGTTGAATATGTCAGCAATGTTTAGGGTTGAGGAAGCAAGAGAAAATTTGGAAAACTGATGAGAGGTCCTGATGGTCAAAGATTGGACAATCTCGACATTTAAGCCACCGTCATCTGGTAGCATTAGCCAAGTATATTGCTTGCCAGCAGGGTATAACGGTGCATTGGGATTTTCAGTGAAAAGTGGCTCGCCCCATTCATCAGGCGATTTCGGTTCGGGGGTTGGAACAAAGCCACCCATCAACAAAACCACCACCATGGATACTGCAGCATAGGCTCTTATTTTGCCAAATTCTTGCCATGAAGCCCGACCTGCAGGGCTTATTGACGATAGAATTAGCACCAGAGGTATAATGACCAGAATGCCATAAGGAACAATCCACAAAAACACCACACAACCAATCAAAAATTCGAGCCCATATTGCCCGTAAGCATTGCGAAAATCTAACTCAGAATCATCGTTTGAATATCTGTGTTTTAGATAAACAACAGCATAGACCACAGCCGCCATGGACAATGAAACTAATACTGAGCCAAGCACCTTAATCACTTTCAGGATTTGGCTTTTAGAGAAGAAGGTTTGCTTTGAATGAGATAATAAACGGTAGTTTGTCAAGCATGAACAGATTAGCGGTGTCATGGCAGAAGCGGCGCTCGAGTTAATCGATGTAACATTTCGCCACAAAATTTCATCACCCAAATTTTTGAACCCTTGGAATAAGCGACAAGGACCCGGTGTATTCTCGTTGAATCTTACCTTACCCAAGGGCGAAATTCTCGGACTTGTAGGGCCAAATGGCGCTGGCAAGACTACCTTGTTGCGACTATTAGCAGGAGTAATACCCTTGGATAGCGGCACGATTAGACTCAACGGAGATGGCCTTAATGAAAGCCCTGAAGCAATTGATTATTTGTTGCGCTGTAATGTTGGACATATGCCAGAACAAGTTAGATGGAATGGTTCTGAAAGCGTGTTGGAAACCATGATGTTATTTGCCGAAATGCGAGAAGGCGATGTCGACTCAAAAAAATTACTCGACTTAGTAGGTCTTTCTTCTAAATTAAATGATGGATTAGACACTCTAAGCCAAGGAATGCGTCAACGACTTAGTCTAGCCGTCTCCTTAATGGGTTCACCCAAAATATTGCTTCTGGATGAACCTTTCAACGGACTAGACCCTGTTGCTGCAAAGTCTGTTGAAAAGATGGTTAAGCAACTCGCTGAAAATGGAGTAAGCATCATTATTTCATCGCATCATGTTGCTGGAATGGCAGATTTTGTTGACCGCTTAGCATTAATCCACAAAGGACAAATTGTGGCAGAAGGGAAAATTTCAGAAATAGAACAAGATTTGGGCTTAAGTAACAGAATCGAAATTGCAGGAGAAGGAGAAATGCCTGATTTTGGGAAATTATTACACAAGAAGAGTGAGCTAATTTCATCAACTAATACCTCAAAAAAATGGAAGGCTATGGTTTTGCAGCCAGACTCCAAACTAATGTCTAGGATTTTACATAATGGGCATATAATCAATTTTTGGCAGCCAAAAGCACCAGATATCGTTGAGATGCTGTGTAATGCAACTGGATTAAAAATAGAAGAAATAGGCATGGAAATTGACCCTGTTAGTATGCTTCCGTTGAGAAATAGAGGTGAGGAAGAATGAGTTTGATTCCTGCTGAAATCTATGCAATTGCACGGCGAATTTGTCTTTCAAAATGGAAATCTAATCGGATGATAATCATGATTCCAATCCTAGTGTTGTTCATTCCCGGCATGGCTTGGGGTTTTTCAGACCCAGATGTGATGTTACCTGGTGGAATTACTCCAGATAATGTCCCAGAAGTCTTGTTTTACACTAGTTTGGGGGTAGTTTTTGCTGGCACCATGTGCGGAGTATTACTGTCATTTGATGGCATAAGTCGAGACAGATTCAGTGGTGTTTTAGAAGTGAAACTATCGCAACCAATGCCGCGCAGTAGCCAATCCATTGGCATTGCATTGGGCTACTGGGCCTCAATATTAATCCCGGTCTGGGCGTTATGGATGATCTCTACAATAATTGCAATGTATCGGTTGGAAGCATCGGTAGAAATTATTGACATAATTATTTCTTTTGTCGGTGTTGCTTTGGTTTTACTATGGTATGTTTTGTTTAGTTTGATTGCTTCAACATATTCCAAAGATCAAGGAACTTCCGTTGCCTTTGGTGTTGGAATGTGGTTTTTGTTTACCTTTTTGTGGGCTTTAGTTACCTCTATGGTCGCCTTTGCCTCGGGAGTCGAAATTGGCGATGTCAATAATACAGAGATGATTAAACTCGAAGGTTACCTCGACCTTCTTTCGCCTAATGGTGTGTTTCATCATTTACTAGAGACGACATTAGATGACGTTGACCGTGGGGTTCCTAGGTTGATTTCTTGGTTGTCTGCGTTGATTTGGACCTGTATGCCTTGGTATTGGTTCAAATCCCGCCTAAACCAAATCAAACCATAAACGGCTATTTGTCGTTATGTAAGCCAAAGAGTATTAGACAAGCAGACCATACCGTCAGGCATGGCAGCAAGACGTAACTATGTTCCCGCCACCGCGATTACCATGTTCATACTAATGCTCTTGATGAGCATGAGTTCAGCTGTCAGTAGCAATGAACTAACTGTTAACGAAACTCAAAACACCGAAGGAAGGCAAGGTAGCGATGGTCTTACTGATGTTGACTGTTCAGGATATACCTTCGAAGATTTGTTCGATTACAATTTTGCTCTGTTCAACATCGATATTGAAGAGGATTGGGCTAATGCTGGAATGACTGCAACCGCTTTCGTCAATGGCAGTAACTCTGCAACTGTACGTGACAACTTAGATGAATTATTTGATGGCGCTCCTGGCGGTAATAATGACTGGCTCAGCACTGATGAGCGTGAGGCTGTAAGAGAAATTGGTCCAATGTGTATCGAAGACATGGATACAAGACTAGGGGTAAGAGAAGGAGTCCCACACCGAACTGCAAGTGGCGTAGATTGGAATGACATGGAATTCGTAGAATCAGGAATCGCCCTAGATGAAGTCGACTTAATTGCCCCTAATCACCCTGATGAGCGTCAGTGCAGTAACTTTGGTGCATCTGCTGACTGCCGAGAAATCCCGACTTATGCAACCGACGATTTGCAAATAAGTATGTTTGTAAAAACTGGTGAAGAGACAAATATGAGGTTTGATCAACTACCAAATAAGGGTGTTTCAGACTTTACCTTGGCGCTAAATGTAACTAATATGACCAACGCTGAATTAGTCTTGACCTTCCCTGCACTACAAGGACTCAGAGTTGCTAATTATTCAATGGAAGATGATGGTGTGGAATTACAAGAAGGAGTTGACTATGTGGCTCCTATTGAAGAATTCCTGCCTGATGGCAAACTAAGAATATACCAATCTGTCGATTATGAAAAGTCTCTTTGGCC